>JBOGJS010000199.1:0-12542 GCA_050745365.1 Terriglobia bacterium | reverse complement strand
AGGACGGGGCTTTGAGCCCCTGATTCTTTTACTCGCAGCCTGTGAAGCCGTGCCCTGATACACCCCCGGCGTCCAGCGTCAAGATGTGGGACACGCTCAGCGCTAGGGGGAGAGTGCCCGACCCTTCGGCTTCGTTCAGGGTAAACTCCGGAGGGCGGGTGATATTTAATCATTTTCTCGCCGCATTTAACAGCTATGGACCACTCATTCTGGTTCGCAACACTGCTCAACAAGTTGCTCGGGTCTGGGGTCACCGCGATGCTGGGGAAGTTCGGCCTGCCACCTGCAAATGCAAAACATCCCATCCCCAGCTATGTTGCCGGGGAGATTCTGATTATTTTAATTATTATCGTTGGCGCGCTCATCCTGCGCTTGCGTCTCTCCATCGAGAAACCCGGCAAGTTTCAGATCACGATGGAGATGGTTCTGGAGTTCACTCGCAACATGGTGGACGACATGATCGGCCCCTCCGGTCGGCAATACGTTGGTCTGATTGGAACGCTCGGGGTTTTTATTGTTCTCTGCAACTTGATGGGGCTGATACCGGGATTGGATAGCCCTACCGCGCACGGCGCCGTCACCCTGGGCTGCGCGGTGGTGGTTTTTGTGGATTACAATTACCAGGGGTTTCGTCACCACGGCCTTGTGGGTTACCTCCGGCACCTCTGCGGGCCGATGATGGCCATTGCCCTGCTCATGTTCCCACTGGAGATTTTTAGTGGCCTCTTCCGAATGCTTTCCCTCAGTGTTCGTCTTTGGGCCAATATGATGGTTGGGGGATTGCTCGAAGGGATTTTCATCTCCCTGATTCCGTTTGTGGTGCCTGCACTCTTCATGGCCTTGCATGTTTTCGAATCTCTCTTGCAGGCTTATATTTTTATGATCTTACCGGCCGTCTATATCAGCCTGGCGATCCATGAAGAGCATTGAACCGCCCGGAGCGCATCAGGCAAATCCGGAAAAGAAACCAAGCTAAAGGAGATTTGGAAAACGTGCGAAACAAGATCATTTATCTGCTCACGGGGCTCGCGGGGATTCTGGTGGCCACACCGGTGTTCGCGCAAAGCACGGGAACCTCAGCCACCAGCGGTGGCGCCAGCGGCGCCGGCCTCGCCGCGATCGGTGCGGGCATCGGTATGGCTATTGCTTCCGGATTGTGCGGCATCGGTCAAGGCAAGGCGGCAGCCAGCGCCTGTGAAGGCGTAGCCCGCAACCCTGGGGCCAGGCCCTCTATCTTTCTTTTCCTGATTCTGGCTCTCATCTTCACCGAGTCGCTTGCTCTCTACACGCTGGCCATCATCTTCATCAAAATCCATTAGGGTTTTCCTGAAGATAACAGACAGTGCCGGGCTTTACGCCCGGCTTTGCCGCCCTCGAAGGCGGCGCTACAGTCCTCAAATGCGCGGCATCACCGCACGTCTCCCAGCAGTGAAATCTTTTCTTCCGCACCACAGCAAACGGACATTCATGCGCTATTCATGCTCGAAAATTGTGGGCATGTAACCCTCATGCTATAGTGGGGAATATCAAAATCAGGGCGCGTAGCTCAGTTGGGAGAGCGCGGCGTTCGCAACGCTGAGGTCGAGGGTTCGAATCCCTTCGCGTCCACCAGATGTCTCTCCTCCCCTCTGGGCGAGGCTCTAAGCTTCCCGCTAGTGCGATCACCCCACATTGCTATTATCCTGCTTCGGCGAGGGTCAAGCGCATAGGCAACGATCAGCAGAACCAGCGTCAACGCAGTAATCACAGCCCCAGCGAGCAGGCCAGATTGGTGATATTTAAACCGAATCACATGCTTGCCCGCTCCCACCGGTACGGCCCGGAACATTAAGTTGGCTCGCAGCAAAGGGGCAGGACGGCGATCGACGGAGGCATGCCAGTCTGGGGAATATCGATCGAGGAGAACCACGTAGCCCGGGTGGCTCATTTCCGCCCGCAGGGTTACTGCGTCGGGTTGGTAGTTCAAGATCTTCACTCTTCCGGCAGTTTCGGCGCGGGCGACAATCTGGGCGCGGTTCCGGGCAGGGGAGGCGAGGGTGGTGCTCGCCGCATGCAGGATCACCCGATTCGATACCTCGAACGCCGGTTGCGAGAGTCGCGTGAGCGTCTCAAGCGGGCTGGTGGAATAAACGGCGGATGAAACGGCATAGGCTCTTGGCGTCGCACAGCGATTCTCATACGCATAACTCGGCAAAGCGGAACCATTAAAGAAGGTGGTCAGCTTGCGGAGTGTCAAACTGGCCTGTGGACGGTCGAAGATTTCGTACTTCACGTTGGTGCGGCCGAGCAAGCAGTCCGCTCTGGAGATGTCCGGCATCTGCTTGCCAAGGAACACCCAAAAGTGAAAGAGGTCTATAGGAAATGAGAGGTCTACATCGTTGTTCAAAATTACATCTTTTCCGGTAAGCATGGTGGCACGGGAAAGCTCGAGACGGCTCCGAAAATCGCCTTGGGCCAGCAGAGAAAGGCGAGATACCCAGGGAATCGAGTTAAAGTTCACGAAAGAGCCGGGGTTCACGCTTGCCTTCTTCAGCACTCGTTTGCGGTAAATGTTCGAGATGCGGTAGGGCCCTGCTGATGTTCTGATCTGGTTCAATACGGGAGGTCGGTAGGTATAAAAAGCCTTGGGGACGGTCGGATTGACCGAATAGTTAATGAACGCCAACCGGCATAAGGCTAACCCCGCCACCAAAGGGAGCGCGCGCCGAGCCCAGGCGTTTTTCTGCTCCAGGGTTTTGAACCACACAATCCCTCCGAGCAGGAAGCCTGCGAAACCGGGAAGATAGACTTTAAAGAGGGTGACCAGGAGCTTACCGCCATTTGCTGCCTCGGGGGCGGTTAATTTCTCCTCGGCTGCGTGGGCATAGAACCGATTCGAGAAGATAATGATTTTCTCCGCCGCGGCGGCCACCGAACCCGGCGCGACGAACGCGATGATCCACGCCAGTGCCGAACAAGCGAGCAGAAATGCCAGCGGTATCAGCACAGTGCGGCGCTTCACGGGCCAAAGCGTTTCTTGGTCGCGCAGCGCATCAATCCCCCAGCCTGCCAAAAGGCAAATCAATAGAGCCCAAGGAACCAGGAGCTTCGCCGGGAAGCGAACCAATTCGAGCGGGGGAAAAAGCAGATAAACCAGCGAAAAAACAGGCGTGTACCTGCCAAACCCAAGAACCAGGAGCGCCCCGGCCGCAAGCACGATGAACTTCCTCCGCCGGTCCCGCCCAAAGATGCCACCGATCAGAGCAAAGAACATCGTCACAAACCCGACGAACACTGAAGCCAGGTAGGGGTTATTGCGGCCATTTATAACGAAATCCCAAATTGAAGGAGACCCGAGCGGCGCTCCGTAAAAATTGGGCAACACGAATTCTATAAGCTTCACTGGGTTGAACGACCAATAAGTCGTCTCCCGGAAAGGCAAACCCTGAAGTCCCCGCCGCGAATACACCAGCAAATGCATGGCCGGAAGCAACTGGACTGCTGAAAGTGCGGTCATGAGCAACCCGCAGGCAATGAAGCCGCCAACAATCCGGCGGGTGGCGATATCAAAAGGCTTGCGAAAGTTTCCCGCCCGAAAGAGGGCATACGCAAAACACAGCATGAACGTCGCAAGAAGGGTGAACATCTCACCCGACAGAAATTGCAGCGCGAAGATGATGGTGAGCAAAATCCAGGGCCGCCGGGAACGGCGTGTGACCGCTTTTTCAGTCAGGACTAAAGCCCACGGGATCCATGCTGCGCAAGCGGCCTCGTTGTAAAAATTCCCCAGCGAGAGAAGCGGGCCGCACAGTCCGAACGCAGCAGCCGCAAAAAGGGCTGCCAGCCGCGACTGGTTCCACTGTCGCGCCAGGTAATAAGCCCCGACAGCCGCAATGGCGAAGTGCACAACGTAGTGCAGGCAGTAGGCGTACGCAACAGGAAGCAGGATGATGAGCAGCGTGAACGGATAAAAAAATAGAAAATTCGGATCCGCTAGCACCGGCTCCCCATAGTTGAGCAATGGGTTCCAGTAGGGAAGGTAGCCTTGATGAATGGCATCGTGGATGAATTTGATGTGAGGGTAGGTGTAATTGTAAACGTCCCGGAAAAAGAACATCTGGGAGGTGAAAAGCACCTTCCAGAACATGGCGATCAGCACCAGGACGAGTGCCGCCATTGCCGCATAGTCGCGGCGGTCGAACCGTGGCTGATCGTCTGTACTCATACCAAGGCGGACGCTTCCTGGCGGCGTAGATTACAGAGTCATTATATATCTAGTACACAGAATTGTATGAGGCGTTTGGTCAGTGGGGGTGGAGTAGTTTGGCACCTGCTGCTCCTTCGAGGGGCAGGTCGCAAAGCTGGGGAGCGGGGTAACGTCACATCCCCGGGATTTTCCTGCAGAGGTGCACGAGCAATTCGCCGCAGATCACAGACGTGATGGCATCAGCAACGTGAGCGCGTCCGGGATCACCTCGAAGGTTGCAGGAAGCATGCCAGCAAGCTCGCCGTCGAGCTCGAAGTAGACGGGCGGTCCGGGCTTCTCCGGCGCTAATGTTAGCTGGCGAGCTTCCATCCGCTCGACGTCGCGAAGTTGAACCTCGGTCATAATGGCCAGAGCATAGAGGAAATAGCGCAAGCCACGCTCCGGGTAGAGTGAGAGGCTGAAATGAGAGTTGGTAATCGACTGGCGTGGTGCCGTCCGAAACCATCCGGCGTAGAGGCTGGTCCGCTGGATCAGGGCAAAGGTCGCCTTGATTTCGCGGCCGTCTGTGCTGCAGACCAGTGATGGGAAAGAATAGTGCAGGGCCTGGCGCATTCCCTCCAGTACGTAAGCCGCAACTCCCAGCGCCATCTTGAAATCAAAGGTGAGCTTGCGGATGACGTAAGCGTCAAAGCCCGCGCCGGCAACACTCAAAAAATAACGGCAAGCGTTTCCGGCGAGCGCGCCCCAAGCCGGCGAAAAGTCCCTGGCGAGGCCCAGCGCAATACGGCGCGGCTGCCATTTGAAAAGCTCGGGAGCTGCGCGAGTGGGGCCGTGAGGGAGGCTGAGTTCATTGGCAACGATATTCGCTGTGCCGCCCGGCAATATAGCCAGTGCGGCCTGCGCCAGGGCCATGCCGTTGACGACCTCGTTGACGGTTCCATCTCCTCCGCAAGCAATGATGAGCTCGTCTCCACCCGCAATGGCCGCGCGCGCCAATTCTGTGGCTGACCCAGGGCCGGTCGTTCGCGCTGGCTTTGGGTTGATTCCGGTCGAACGAAGGATCTCTACCGCTTCGTGAATTTCCTGCTCGCGGCGAGAGGGATTTCTGCCGGCGACCGGATTGTAGATCAAGGTGGCAGGTTTCATCAGCAGCCGCTACGACGGCCCGCCTGTAGCACCAATGCCGCTGATTACCTTTTTAGCCAGCATCGTGCCCGTCTTCTTGTTCATTTTTACGTCAACGTAAATCTGGTCGCCCGGCTTGAGTGCCTTCAGGGTGCTGTGTTTACCATTGCGAATATATTTAGTCTTCTTGTTTACCTGAATCGTTTGCGGCACGCCAAACTTCGTCTTATCGAGCACCAGCCCGTCGGGTCCGGTCTTGGTGATGACGCCGTACAAATAGTTCTGGTAAATCCGGGCGATGCCGCTAGGGATTCCAAAACGGGCATTGTTTGGAAGTGTGGGTCCGGCCGGCGCAGACCGGTTTTCATTTCCGTTCGTCTGCTGTGCCCGTACCGCCGGAAGACACAGAAGTGTAACCGCCAAAAAAGCGATGAGAATGATCTTAAACTTCATCTCCGTTTTCCCCCTTGTCGAGAGAACTCAGCGCAACGCGGCGTTGCCGCAACCGAGACCTACCAGGAGCTCCATGCTTACTGAGAACCAAAGTTTAGGCCCGCCTGCAACTTCAAAAGTAAGTTCTGAACGAGGCCCGTGTCAAGAACACCTGGGCGATTTTTTGCAATGCCTCAGAACGTGTGAATAAATTCGAATTGGTTGCGCAAAGGTCGTCGCCTGTCATTCTGAGCGCCCACAGCCTTCGGCTGCCAATCTGGACGATGAGAAAGCGTAGCGCCGAGATTTCGATCAAAATCCTCCATCCTGGTCGCGGAGTTTACCGTGAGCCCCTTCGCTCCGCTCAGGGCGATTCGAAGAGGAGCGAATCGGCTCCCGACCTTCTCCCCTGGGGAGAAGGTGCCCGACCCTTCGGCTTCGCTCAGGGTAAACTCCGGAGGGCGGATGAGGGGTCGTTTTTCTCATGCTGAGCAGGCGGCATGTCATGCAGAGGAGCCTTAGGGGACGAAGAATGCCTGCATTTGCTCGAACTTACAAATGCGGAGATCCTTTGCTGCCGCTCAGGATGACAGTCGCCGTTGATTTATTCCCACGTTCTCAGTTTCGGGCGACTAGAGACGGCTTTATGCCGCCATTTCCGGCTGGCGGGATAAACCCGCTGCAATGTGCGCGCCGAAAACTGAGGCATTACGAAACAAGGGCTATGGTCGCGTGTCGGGAAGTCAGATTTCGCGGGTGGCGCATACATCGGTTTTGATGTATGCGCCTCATGGGCATATCATCCGATTTGATTCGTGTTATTCAGTCCATCGCCAGAATCAATGCATCTTCTCGATACTAGGACTTCCAGCTCGATCATGGCCAGTGGCCGGGCTGAGACACCAGCCTCGCCTCGGGATCATGGTGTAATTGAGCTTCTTCTCGCCCCAAATATTTATGTCATACCTCCCCATTACCGCACGCGGCAATGCGCGTGGTGAGGGACGGTTGAGGGCAAACCAAGCCTCCTCGACCTCCTCTTGTACCACGGGAGGCGGTTTTCGATTGTGGGGAATGAAGTTGGCCGTGTGCTCAGCCGTCTTTTAGATGGTTGGTGAACGGGGTTCGCTGTGTCGCTCGGCCAGATCAGCAAACGGCAATGTTCCAGCATCAGTCCGTAGCCGGGAAGTCTGAAACCCAACTCGACTCGGAGCTCGCAAAGGTTTGGATGAAACCGCTTGGGATCGAAGATGGGAGCGCGGCGATATATATTGGCGGTAAGGAACTGAGTATGGTTCCACCCGTAATAATGCCGCTGCCGGAACGCGCTAGCTTTAGGCTGAACGAACCATCGGGCGCATACATCGGAATCAATGTATGCGCCACCCGCGGAATTATGCACTTTACGCAAGGAGTAGAGTAGAATAACCCACGAAGCCGCCATTTTATCCCAAGCCAAAACCTGATCGGCTTCCCAAGAGGAAGATCGTGACGATAGCGATTGGTGCTCTTTGTCGAGAAGGGTTTGTCATTGCCGCTGACAGTCAGATTTCTGTTCCTGGTTACTACAAGTTCCATGAAAGCAAGGTGCATCTAACTGACGGCCCAGGATTCGACCTGATCTTTAGCTATTCGGATGATCCGGCTCTGTATCAAGAAGCGCGAGACAAAATTGTCACACAGTTTAGGAGTTCCGATCTAACGCCACTTGCTTTGCGCACGACCTGTGAAGAGGTGTTCCTGGAAATGGGCGGGTTACACGTTGATCGCCTGAATCTTGAAATGCTCATCGGCGTGCGTTGCCAGATTTCGGAGCTTAGGATTTTGGTATTTGACGGACGAAGCCTCAATTGGGCAACCGGAATACATTGCCTTGGATCTGGAGATTCTTCGCTGACGAGATGGCTTTCAGAGACGCTTTATGAGCCAACGATGACTGCGGATCATGTTGTCCGCACGGTGGTATACATCATTTCGAAGGCTAAGTCGTACATAGATCACTGCGGTGGAGAAACGACGATCTACAAAGTCTGTGGACTTGAAAGACCGACGCGGATTCTTCCAGATGAAGTTGAAAGGATAGAATTCGACGTGCTGGCGAGGGAAAGGTATGGCCTGAGGGCAATTGTTGGCTTATAACCTACTCATTATAAAGCAAATAAAGCTTCGCCAATGCTCAATTGTTTACTTGACACAAGCCTTGCGATATGTATATAATTAAAGTATGAAAAACACAGAGCGAATCGAGCTAATGGAGTCCGAAGTAATCGAGGCAATTCCGCTGGCGTGCTCCGATGAGCTTGCGGCGGTTGAACTCTTCGAGCAACTGCGCTGGGGAAACACTCCGGCTTGCGTTCACTGTGGAAGCGTGAGCGTCTATAAGATGACGGATGCCAAGACGGGCCAGCGAAGCAAGCGGTATCTGTGGCGTTGCCATGATTGCAAGAAACAGTTCACCGTTCGCATTGGCACGGTCTATGAGGAAAGCCGCCTTGACCTTCGCCATTGGGCTTACGCATTCTGGCGGGCGTCCACGTCAAAGAAGGGCGTTGCGGCCCTGGAAATTATGCGGCATTGCCAGATTAGCTATAAGTCGGCCCTATTCCTCATGAACCGTATCCGGTTTGCAATGGCTCCTGAAAATCCCGAAGCCGACAAGCTGCGCGGAACCGTGGAATGCGATGAAACTTACGTGGGTGGAAAGCCAAGAGTTCACGGAAAGAACAAGCGCGGACGGGGAACCTCAAAGACTCCGGTGTTCGCGGAGGTCGAACGGAACGGACGCATTCGCCGCCAAGTTGTCGCGGACGTGAGCGGCAAGACTCTGAAGTCAGCTATCCGGGAAGTGGTGGACAAACAGGCCCGCATCGTTACCGATGACCTTCTTTCCTATCAGGGGATCGGCGCTGAGTATGCGGGCGGGCATCACACCGTTGCGCACAGCACGAAGGAATACGTTCGCGGCGATATCCACACGAACACCGCTGAGAGTTCTTTCGCTCTTCTAAAGCGCGGCATCATGGGAATCTACCACAACGTGAGCAAGGAGTATTTGCACCGTTACCTGTGGCAGTTTGATTTTGTTTGGAATCTTCGGAAGATGAATGACGGCGAACGGACGGCTGCCGCCATCAAGCTGGCTGAAGGGAAACGGCTCATCTATCGTTCGCCAGCGGCGTGACCGGGAAAAATAGCTATGACGTTCGAGAGGAAAAGTTTCATTACGCTAGATGACGTAATAGCCTTCGAGATCACTTGCCAAAAATGTCGAACCGCCGTTTCGATTCAGGTCAAGGAATGCTATTACAAGACGACTTGGCAATGCCCTCAATGCCAAACTTCATTCTTTCAGGGCGGTGCTGCTCAAAACGAATCCCTTCTTTCATTGGCTAAGTCCATTCATGATATTTTGGAGCGGCGCAAAGGTGCTGGCTTTGGGTTTCGCATCGAGATAGAAGTGTCGGAAGACAGATACGAGGACCGTAAAGACATGGAGGGAAAAATGAAATGGATTGTGGGGCTTGCGATCTGGGCCCTTACGATTAGCAGTATGGGCTTCGCGCATCACAGGAACAAATCAACAAATTATCCTGAGCTGCATAACGTCAGGAAGGTGTACGTCTTCAATCCGCACGAATTCGGTTACTTGGCCCCAAGGCACATCAAGGACGGCTTGCGAAAGAGCAAGTGTATGGAGCTGGCAAACAATCCGATGCAAGCCGATGCGATTCTCATGCCGGTGATGTACAAGTCCTGGCTGGACAAGTTTGGCGAGGGATTAGCCGGGGTCTGCGTTTTAAACAACGGAACGCTACTGTGCAACGGTGGCAGTGAAACGGATTCGGTGCATTGCGATTCCAGGGGCTGCATGGCTGGCGCCGTTCCGAACGGCTCCGGACAAAGCTGGGAATGGATTCTTATTGACCCCAAGACTGGGGAGCGTATGTCCACCTGGGACATGAAGGCGTTCCCAAGCGCCAAGAAATTGGAACAGACGGCAGGATGCAAATAATGGAAGCGGTTAATATCCTGAGTTAAGGAAGGACAAGTGAGTAGAACCAATAAACTGAAGAACCTATCTGCTCCAAAGGCTAAGCCAGGCCCGAAGGCTGAAACCCTGAAGATTAAGGGTGACTGGAAGAAAGTCATCAAGCGGTCACTGGCGAAGCGCAAGCCGCCGGAGGAATGGCCGAAATAACTTCGGCCAGTGATACGCTAGGATGGAAGCCTAGCCAGTTGCGTAAAGTACATACTTCCGTTTTTTAATGAGAAATGCGGGCTAGCCTAACGTTAGGAGAACTAACACGCCGCTCGAGGACGCGTAAAGGTGGCCGGGTGAAAGTTCCCCAATCGTTTCGGCACTGATGCCGAGATCTGTGAGGCCGCTTATCGACCGAGGCCTAGGCCCCGGACTAATCACAGCCGTTCGGCCTGCGATGTGGATCACAAAGAACGGATGTCCCCAAGCGTCGACACGCTGGTGCTACTTCGGGCCCGTGGTGCGAGTAGCCCTACCCTGCTGTCCGGAAGCCGTATTGCTTCCGATCACCGTCTGGGCAGCGACATAGGTGTTACCAGCCCGGCTCCTCGGCTGATTTCCGCCGCACTCGCCTTAGCCCAGCCCGCGGGCTCGCTACCAGACGGCCTACCCAGGAGCGAATTAGGAGGCCAAGCCTGGGTCGTTGCTCTCCTTGTGAGTGCTTCGCCGAGGGGCGCCTCTATTCTCGAAGCCAACCAAGCCCAATTCACTCGATGAAGACTTCTTTGGAGATTCCATAGATAGAAAAAGCCCGCTGCTGCGACCACGATAAGAACGACCGCTAGGATTTTCCACATTTTCATTTACCCGCCTCCGAATATCGTTGAGCACCCAATGCTACTGTGTAGGGTTTGAAATGTGAAGTAGGCTGCTCCCGAAGGCTCTCGCTGTGGAGTCTCGATTCAAAAACCAGGACAGCCGTGCCTACCCGCTACCCACCTACCCAGAGTGATTTTCATGAGCTTTCGCGGGCCGAAAGCCCTAAACGACAAACCTGCTGAAACGCGCATGTCTGCGCCACCGTGAAGCACTCCCGGCGACCGGTCAGTGCCACGACTTGATCCCCATGAAGAAACAAAAGGCAGCTAAGGCTAGTGTCAGTGTCCGCCCCAGCCATGTCGGCATCGGTTTACCCCGCGTGTGCAGGGCACCCCATCGCCAGTTCCTGCCGAAAAGGCCGGCCAAGAGACAGAAGGCGCCCATCCCGAACCACACCCAATCGTGGGCCGTGCCGGTCTCTTGATCCGAGCCAGCGATGTAGGTGGCCTGCGCTTGAAGCGTGATGTCGGTGAGCGAGGCGCTGCCCGCCGAAGCCTGGATTGCCTGGCTCACCAGCGCTGTGGCTTGCGGACTGGATAATGGCGAGGATTGGGACAGCAGAACGGCAGGAATAAAGACCAGAATCGCCAACGCACAAGCGAAATGAGTTCGCCTCATGGCCCCCTCCACGCACTGAGCTTTTCAGGTTAAAAAATAGGCGAGGGCTACTCTAACGCAGGGGCCGGGGCGTTCGTCAAGCGAAAAGTTTTGGGGCTGGCTAGCTATCCGGAAAAGCATTCCCGGCGCGAGGCAGAAGGAGGTGAAATAGCGTCATGACCTGCGGCCTGGGATAGGATCGCCGGTCAGCGAGGATACCGTAATCACCTTCGGAGTAGGCGAACCCACCGTCCTTGTGCTGACGGGCGAGCACACGCGCAAAAGATCGCTCGCTCAACTCACGGGCGCCAGAAATACCACTGCGGGAGGCCTCATAAAGCGCTGCGGCCAATGCTGCGGTGTAATAATCCACTTCCGGCCGGGCGTGGAAACAATCGGCGGCGCTCGCGCCGGACGGCGTGACGCCTCGCTTGAGAAAATTCGCAAGGGCTGGGAGCAATTTTTGGATTTCAGCCTGGGAATCGAGCTCTCCAGCCCAGACAAGCTTCATAAACTGGAAGGCGTTGTATTGGAAGCAGAGATAGTGATCGCGGACCGGCTCAAAGGGGCTCTCGACAATGTAGGGTAATTCTCCGGAAGGAAGCTGAACGTCTGCCAGAAAAGCCACAAGCTCTGGCACATGCTCGCGGTATTTCTCGTCACCCGTCGCCTTCCAGAGGCGCAGAAAGAACCATGCGGCTTCGGCGGAATTGTTGGGGACCTTTCCGCGCGGACGGTCGAAGTAATTGATCGCTTTGCCGCGGCGGTGAGGCTGAAAACCGATGTGGCCGGCAAGGAAATCGTACCATCGGATCGCACCTTGCAAGAATTCTCTTCTTCCGGTCCGCGCATACGACGCCAGCAGCCCGAGGGCGCCCCAGTTTCCTTCTACAGTGGCTATCAGATGGCGGCGCTCCGGAAGAGGATACGGCCAGTAGCCTTCCGGCTTTTGAAGCTTGAGCGTGACCTCAGTCGCTTCGAGCGCGAGCGCCCGGTAGCGTTCCTCGCCGCTGGCTTCATAGAGCATCCAATTCGAAAGAATCCAGTAGCCCTGCGTCTGCATGAAAAGGCAAGTGTCGTGGTAGGGAATAAAGCTCAAGCAACTTTTAAGAAAGCGCCAGGCGCGCAAATTGAAGCGGACGCCCGCATCCGGTCCCTCGAGTCGGCCGTTTCGCAGAAATTCACGCTCTAGATGGGTATGCAACTTTCGAGAGGCGGAGAAGAGCTGAGAGCAGTCATTCATCCCGCAGGCGCGGGACCCGGAATCGACGGAAATCATGATTATTATAGCGCCGCGGGTTATTCGTCGCGGTTTTAAGCCCTCTCCCGTGGGGAGAGGGTGGC
>JBOGJS010000198.1:0-15443 GCA_050745365.1 Terriglobia bacterium | reverse complement strand
AGACATGGTTGCGGAGAGGCGCCCGGCGCGCCTCTCCGATTTTCCGCGACTGGACGCCAAACCGGGGGTAGCGCAGAGTTGCTGAGACACAACCGAATGGAGCGGCTACGCACCGGTTCGCATTTTGAGACAAGGAGGAATAATCAATTGTTCACGTCAAACGGAAGGGTGCGCTTGTCAAATTCGAGCGGCAAAGCGGGCAAGTATGTCTGCACCCAGTGCCACAAGCCATTCGATACAATAGGCCGCCTTCGGGAACATAAGGACGAGTGCGACAACGGCAGCGGCGTCGAAAGCGGCGCCAGCCCAGCCGTAGAGCGATTTGAGGAGCCCTGCCCAGTCGGTGTCGGTTCGGGACCTCTTGGTCGTGAGTAACGATCAGCACGCCACACGCGCGACCGTTGGTGCGCAAGAGAACGGGACCCTGTAGACGAAAACGAGGGACTGAAAGTTCTTACAGTTGGAAGCGCTAAAATGGCCGACATGGTGAGTGATTTCGTGTTAAATCGCCTCTCGGAATGGGGAATCCACCGCATTTATGGATATCCTGGCGACGGCATCAACGGTCTCATCGGAGCGTTCGGGCGGGACTGGGACGAGGCCCTCGCGGCGGATCGGCCCGCCGTCATCGATGCGATCACGGATCCCGATGTTCCCCCTCTTCCGCCTCACATCACCTTCAATCAAGCAAGGCGTATGCGTCAGCGCTCCTCAAGGGCGATCCCAATGAGTTGGGGATCATTCGCCAGACCCTGCGTGGAATGGTAGATGCCGTCTTGCCACACGAGGAATAGGGTGGGCCATTTGGCGACTGTCCGGTTTGGAACAGGTTCCGTCCCGGTCGAGAAAGTCGAGGTTTCCGCTTACACCGTGCCGACTGATTCACCCGAATCAGACGGAACGCTCGAGTGGAACAAGACAACCGTGGTGGTGGTCGAGGCGGCTGCGGGCGGCGCGCGGGGTTTGGGCTACACCTACGCGGATGTGGCCACCGGTCTTCTCGTCAAAAGTCTGCTCGCAGGAATAGTCAAAGGGCGCGACGCGCTGGATGTGCCCGCGTCCTGGACGGCAATGGCTCGCGCGGTTCGGAACTTGGGCCGCCCAGGCGTTTCATCCATGGCGATCTCTGCTGTGGATGCAGCCCTGTGGGACTTAAAAGCGAAGCTGCTGAATGTTTCCCTGGCAAAGCTCTTGGGCATGGCCCGCGAAGGCGTGGCTGTGTACGGCAGCGGCGGATTTACGTCCTACTCAATAGATCAGCTTCAGGCCCAGCTTGCAGGATGGGCTGCGGACGGCATTCCGCGAGTCAAGATGAAGATCGGCCGCCAGCCGGACCAGGACTGCGGACGGGTGCGCGCGGCACGCGACGCGATTGGCGACAAGACCGAATTGTTTGTTGATGCCAACGGCGCCTACGGACGTAAGCAGGCATTATCACTTGCCAACGAGTTTAAAGAATTGGACGTTCGTTGGTTCGAAGAGCCGGTAACTTCTGATGACCTCGAAGGCTTGCGTTTGGTCCGTGAGCATTGCCCCGTAATGATGGAAATCGCGGCCGGCGAGTATGGTTATGAACTAACTTACTTCAGCCGTATGGTCGAAGCGGGCGCAGTGGACGTGCTACAAGCAGACGCGACGCGCTGCGCCGGCGTCACAGGCTTCCTGAAGGTGGGGGCGATCGCGGAAGCACGCAAAATTCCCTTATCCGCCCACACGGCTCCGTCTCTCCACCTGCCGCTCTGCTGCGCACTGCCATCACTGCGGAACCTCGAATACTTCCACGATCACGTTCGAATCGAAAAAATGTTGTTTGAGGGCGCGGTGGCGCCCGTCCGCGGTGTGCTTTACCCCGACCTTTCCAGGCCCGGCCTCGGCTTGGAGCTTCGCCGCCAGGATGCCGAACGGTTTGCAGTGAATTAGGACACCCATCAAGGAGAAGCAGCCGTGATAAAGAAAGTTAAAGACGGATACAAAGTTCTTTCGGAAAAGACCGGCAAAAACCTCGGAGGCCCATACAAGACGAAAGAAGAAGCTAAAAAGCGATTACAGCAGGTTGAGTTTTTCAAACGAAAAAAGGGCTGACGCTGGAAGCATGGCTCTCGCGAAACAGAGATCGGCACGGAAGAAAAGCAGGAAAAACTGGTCCGGTGAAGTAACTCGAACGAGCAACGCGCTCGATCTTGATCCCGGTGTATTTACCTGGACCGATCCAAAGAGGATTGCAAAATCTCTCAGCCAGTCTGCCGAGAGAAGCTCTCGAAGAAAAGGCACGCCCTTGCAGTCTGCGATGTCCATGCTCAATTTTTACATTAATCGCGCTGGCGGCAACTTGAAGCCAGAACAGAACAGAACTCTTGAGCGGGCCAAAGAAGAGCTCAGAAGAGTTTTCGAAAAGAAGCAATGAGAAGAGGTTCGCAGCCAGGTGTGCAGCCGAGGGAGACTCTTTCGTCAGTCGTTCGTCCGTAGGATGTTGTGCAGCGCGGTATCGCCGCAACAAGGAGCAAAACCCTGACCCGCCCTCCTCCGTCGGGCCTCGCCGCTGGGAGAGGGCTAGTAGTCTCATTTCTCGGTGTCTGGGTGAGACCTGGGAATCTCATTTTTCAGCCACTCTCGCCTAGAAAGATTCTGCGGCGTAAGACTATGTACGCAATCTTCCTAGTAGTGTCTAACGCAGCCCTGTAATACCATGGTCTATAGGGAGTTACAGGATTGTTTTACAGGGGGAGTTATCTTGGGCGCATCACGATTTCGTACTGACAAATGGCAGGACGGGAAAGAATCGAAGGATCTTTCCGGCGAACTTGCGTTTCAGAAGCAGGTGGATAGCCTTCTTCTGGCGGAATATACACCACCCTTCATTCTGGTGAACGAGGATCTGGAAGTAGTCCAGTTTCACGGCCGCAGCCGTGAGTACATCGGGCCGAAGCCTGAGGCTGCCAACCGCCGTCTGAAGCGCGTGGAATTGCCGCTCGATTTGCGTACCGCGATTGACCAATCCCGGAAGACCGAAGCGCCCGTCATTCAGAGCGGTGTCAGAGTGGTGACTGGTCGATCTTCACCACACTCTAAAATCCGCGAAGGGAGCGAGGCGCGCAAGATCACCATTGAAGTGAGGCCCTTCAAGGCAGAGCCCTCTGGCCCAAGACATTTCCTGGTTCTGTTCCACGACGGTGTCGAAACCAATAAGGGATCTGCGAAACGCCCCGATGGCGCCGGCCTCGGGCTCCAGGTCAGCGGCGACGTGCGAGTGGTGGAGCAACTGGAAAACAGCAATGAGCGACTTCGTGATGCGAACGAGGAAATCCAGTCCAGTAATGAAGAGCTGCGAACCATCAACGAGGAGCTGGAGACTGCCAGAGAAGAGTTGAGGGTGTCCAACGAAAAGCTCACCGCGCTGAATGAGGAATTGCAGAACCGCAACTCCGAACTGATCCTGACCAACAATGATCTCAACAACGTGATCAGCAACGCCACACTTCCCATGATCATTCTGGGGAGTGATCTGCGCATCCGGCGATTCACGACCAGCGCCAAAAAAGTTCTCGGATTGGTCCCGGCGGATGTGGGCCGCCGCTTGCCCGATCTCGAGTGTGCCGCAGACTTCCCGGACCTGGACAACCTGGTGCGGCAAGCTGTTGACATGAGGAGCGCCGCAGAGCGTGAGGTGCTGAGCCGGAATGGCTGCTGGTATTCCCTGCGGGTGCGTCCGTACAAAACAGTGGAGAACCGGATCGAAGGTGCTGTGGTTACGCTCGTGGACATCACCGACCTGAAATCGCAAGCCAGCGAGTCCCACGCCTATGCCCACGCAATTGTTGAGTCGGCTCGCGTAGCGATCCTGGTGTTGGATCGAGAACTTAGGGTGAAAACTGCCAACCGCTCGTACTTTGAACAGTTTCGCACCTCGCCCGAAGAGGTCGAGGGCCGGTTCTTGACCGAGCTGGGCAACGGGCAATGGAACATCCCGGAATTCCTTAAGCTCCTGAAAGAAATTCTCCCTGAAGGCATGGAGTTGAGCGATTTTGAAATTGAACACGAATTTCCACATATTGGGCGCCGGGTGCTGCTCTTAGACGCGCGGCAAATCATCGAAGGTCCCGAATCCGGCACACTGATTTTGCTCACAATCCGTGACATTACGGACCGGAATCGGACACGGCGCCTGATCGAAGAGCAAGCCAAGCTGCTCGATCTCGCCGACGACGTGATCATCGTGCGAGAGTTGAGCGGAGCGATCCGTTCCTGGAACCGCGGCGCCCAAAGGACCTACGGATGGACGCGAGAGGAAGCTTTGGGAAAGAACAAGCACGAGTTCTTGAACACTCAGCCTCCCGAGCTGGTTGAGGAGCAGCACCGAAGCCTCCGAGAAAAGGGATCGTGGAGAGGTGAGCTAGTTCACACCACGCGCGACGGCGAGAAAATCACAATGTCGAGCCGGCAGGTGTTGCAAGCCAGTGGCCGGGGAGAACCCCAGGCAGTTCTTGAGATTAACCGAGACATTACAGCTCAAAAGAAGACTCTGGAGCAGTTAGAAGAGGAAAGATTGGTGGTCAGTCAGCTTTCGGCCCGGCTTCTCCAGCTTCAGGACGAAGAGCGGCGACGTATTGCCCGCGAGCTGCACGATAGCACGGCCCAGACCTTGACCGCCCTGACAATTAACCTCGCCCTCCTCGAAGCCGGCGGGATTGGGAAATCCGACGCAAAAGTGAAAAAGTTATTCGTAGAGACCCAAGCCCTCGCAGCGCAGGCAGCCGACGAAATTCGCAACTTGTCGCACTTGCTGCACCCGCCCGATCTGGAGAATGCGGGTCTTGTGGCTGCCGTCCGATGGTTTAGCACTCAGTTTACCGAGCGGAGTAAGATCACGGTGCATCTCGATCTGCCATCGCAAAACGTCCGATGGCCGGCAGAGCTGGAGGTGGCGCTCTTCCGGGTTGCGCAGGAAAGTCTTATGAATATTCAGCGACATTCGGGAAGCAAAATGGCTAAAATCCGGCTGTACCAGCAAAAGAAACAACTGGTCTTGGAAATCGCGGATGAGGGCCACGGGATAAAGACTGCTCCGCCGCACGGCCATGCAGACGAGATATGCATCTCTGCCGGAGTTGGGATAGCCGGCATGCGGGAGCGCCTGCGGCTGCTCGGAGGCCGCCTGGACGTCGTCTCGACGGGCCACGGAACCACCGTTAAAGCCACCGTACCCGTGAGCGTTCCCACGCGGATCTCTCGCCCGTAAGCGAAAGCTTCAAGACCCTAAAGCACGCGAGGGTCAGCCCTCTCCCAGGGGAGGGTGCCCGAGGAAGGAGGGCGGGTGAGGGGTAATCTCCGCTCTCCGCCCACTCCATGTGTTCCTGTTACCCGAATCACCTTCAACCCGCCTTCCTTTTCGCCTTCCCAGCTCGGGACTTGCCGGCGGCTCGTTCTGCCGCCACTGGCGCGGGTCGGGCGGCCAGGCTCTTCTCGAGCGCGCTCCGGATGTCAACGACGGGCGCGAGCTTGCGCTCGGATACTAAAGCGACCTTTTTACCCTTCTCTCCGGCACTGAGAAGTTGCTGCAGTTTAGCTTTGTACTCATCATGGTATTTTTCCGGGGCGAAGTGCGTGGTGAGCTGCGCGATCAATTCCTTGGCTAATTTCAGTTCTTCCGGCTTCACTTCAGTTTCACTTCGGTTGTACTCAGGCACTTCGCGAATTTCATCCGCATAATAGAGCGTGTGGAGGGTCAAGCCGCCATTTCGGGTGCGTACAGCGATCGCGTATTCTCTCTGATGCATCACCACTGAGGCTAAAGCTACCTTGTTGGTCTCTTCCATAGTTCGAACGAGCAAGTTGTATGCTTTTTCCCCTTGCTTGTCCGGTACGGCGTAATACGAAGCGTCGTAGTAAATGGGATCAATCTCTGCCAGCGGCACAAAATCGCTGATCTCCATATTTCCACCTTTTTCCGGCAGGAGCTTCTTGATCTCTTGATCTTCCACCAACAAGTATTGCCCCTTCTCGTATTCGTAGCCTTTCGCCACTTCGGACTGCTCAACGATGCGGTTGCAGGTAGGGCAGAAAAGCGGCCTGCGCAGGCGCGTACGGCAGGGCTTGTGAAGCTGATGAAACTCAATTCGCTCACTCCGCGCCGCGGGGTATATCGCTATCGGGATGGATACAAGGCCAAAGGTAAGATGTCCCTTCCAGGTTGAGGAAGCCACGGGAGAGAACCTCCTTGCTGTCACTCGCCGGCGCGGTGACCCTTCTGCTTGTGTTGTTTCAGCACGGTGCGCGCAGCCACTTCTTTCGCCCGTTTCCCATATCGCCCGGACCGCTGAGCGCTTTTTTTGATGTGTTCATACTGGCGTTCCTCTCGCTTGCTGACTCCTTTAACGCCCTTTCTTCCCGGCATATTGATCGCTCCAATCTGTCGCCGATTGCACAATCCGCTCGGCGTCTGATTTCATTCTCCGCCCGCTCTCAGGTTCAGCCGAATGCGCACCTATAGACAATCGGTGAAACTGCGTAGTTGTTTCCGGGAGAATCCGTACGTATCAGGTTGCTGAAAAAGGTCGGAAATCCGTCATCCTGAGCACCCACAGCCTTCGGCTGCCGATCTGGGGCATGGCAAAGCGTAGCGCGGGACCTGCCCCTGTTCAGGTCCGCGGCTTTTCGGGCTCTTCGGACCAAAATCGCAGACGCTCAAAAACGGAGGTCTGCGCTCGGATATGGTCGTGGAGAAGCCGCAGAAGAACGCAAAAAACGCGTACCTCTACTCAGCTTGGCGTCGAATTTACCCGAGCCTTAAGGTTTTTCTGCTTCGAACCTCCGTAGTTTCACCTATGGTTGCGGGGGGCTCCGTGGCGTATAAAAACACTGTGGCAGAAGAAATGGTATTCTCAAATAAGCTCAGGGTCCTCCCAGGGCCCTTGAGCTATCAGAGGTTTTCGAGAGCGAAGACGTCACTTCCTATTTTGCGCATCCTGATCGTGGACGATCACGAAATTGTGCGGAAGGGTCTGCAGGCACTGATTGAACTGCAGACAGGCTGGGAAGTGTGCGGAGAAGCCGGAGACGGCCGGGAAGCGGTGGAGAAAGCAGTGGAACTACATCCCGACGTGGTTTTTATGGACGTGATGATGCCTGAATTGAACGGTGTGGAATCCGTACGGCGCATTCTGGCGCTCCTGCCTGCCACAAAGATCCTGATGTTATCGATGCACAATTCTGAAGCGATGGTGAAAGATGCTGTGGAAGCAGGCGCTAAGGCGTACTTGCTGAAGATGGACGTAGCGAATGAATTAGTTCCGGCTATGCACGCTGTATTGAAGGGCAGAAGTTTTATCAGCCCGAAGGTTGAAAGAACGGATAGCGGTTTTTCGTTTTTCCCGAAGGGCCTCACCAGGAGAGAACGTGAAGTCTTGCAGCTCATTGCGGAGGGCGAGACCTCTAAAGAAGTCGCCTCTTCCCTGAACATTTCCGTGAAGACCGTCGAAACCCACCGGACGAATATCATGCAAAAGCTGAACCTCCACTGTGTTACTGACCTCACCCGGTACGCGATTAGAAACCGCATCGTCGAATCCTAAGCAAATACAGAGATCCTTCGTCGCCTCTGGCTCCTCAGGATGACAGTTTCCGCGCGTGGCACATACATGCCGGTTTTTGGCACGTGTGTCCTGTGGGCCTTCGGCCCGCGAAAGTTAATGAATATACCTTCGAGTTGTGATGGTAGCGGTCCGGTACGGCGAGAACCCGCATAACGGTGCATTTTCGAGGCTGCGATACGTTTTGAATTTGCATCGGCGAGTTTACCTCGCAAGTGGCGGCATGAAGCCGCCGTACGGCAAACTGATCCACCACCTCCTGGAGAAATCTACTGTCGGGGTGTAATATTTATCATAGGGTTGGGAGCGAGCCGCCATGCAGATTCCAGTTGTGTAACACGTTCGACTTGGCAAGCTAAATGCTGCGCCGTTTAGAGAGGGGTGATAGAAGCCACGGAGGGGTGAGAAAGCAGCTCAGAGGCATGAAGAGCTGTAGGAGGCGAGCAAATGGATGTAATAGCTCAGAGCAGCGGTCGCCCGAAGACTGAGCCTGAGAAGATTCGTGTCTTTCTGGCAGACGACCATGACGTTGTGCGTCAGGGGCTTCGCAGCGTCTTACAGAGGAGTTCGAACCCTCCCATCGAAGTGTCAGGTGAAGCTTCCACCGGGACCGAAGCCGTCAGAAAGATCAATGAGCTTAAGCCTGATGTGGCTATTCTAGATATCAGCATGCCGGAACTCAACGGTCTTGAGGTTACGCGAAAAATTCGCGAGCGCTGCCCCCACGTGAAAGTGCTTATTTTGACCGTCCACGAATCCGAGCAACTCATCGAGGACGTGCTGAGTGCCGGCGCTCGAGGATACCTGCTTAAGCGCGACGCGGCGCGCCATTTAGCCATCGCTGTCGAAAGCCTTTTCCATGGGGTTCTTTTCCTCAGCTCCAAGCCCGCCGAGTTGGTGATGCAGGTTTTTCTGAATCAGGTAAATTCGGAGGGCGGTTCAAGCATTCTGAGCACGAGCGAGAGGGAAATTTTACAACTCCTGGCAGAGGGACATTCAAACAAGCAGATCGCCGCAATGAAGGGAATTACCGTTAAGACGGCGGAGACACATCGGGTGAATATCATGCGCAAGCTTAAGGTGCGCTCCGTATCCGGCTTGGTCCACTATTCGGTTCGAAACGGAATCATCGACGCTTGAGACATCGGAGTTGGAGCGCAATTAGCCCGCCGGGCGTTTCACTCAATGCGTCGACATCGACTTCTTGACACCCTTTCCGACGTCCTTTCCTGCGTGGCCCAGGCTTTTGCCGAGATTCTTACCGCCTTCGACGGGCTTCCCTTTTTTCATTCCGTGCCCAAATTGCTTACCCCCTCTTCCGACCGACCGCCCAGCACCTCTGAAATCCCCGCCCGCCGACTCCCGGACTCCGAGTTTTGTGGCCGTCTGGCCGCTCAGCCTGCCGGTTACCGGTAGGTGTTGGGCTTTCTGATACTGGCGAATCGCAGCGCGGGTTTTGGGGCCCATCTCGCCGTCGATGTTGCCCTGGTAGTAGCCATCGCTCTGCAGTTCCTGCTGTGCCTTTCGCACCGCGCTACTGCCCGACGCCGAACTTGGCCCGGAAGCTGCGAAGGCGGTTGAAGCGATCCCTGCTGACGAGACCGCCGCCAAGCAAAGAACGAAAATCATTTGCCAGCGACGTGTGATTACTTTTAGCATTACAGTTTCCTCCCGGATGACGTTCTGCTGAACCCCCCGCAGGCGTTCATGCCCGAAAATCGGCGTGTGATGCCGCTGCCCACCCGAGGCGGTCGCGACCGGCCTCGCCCCGCCTCAGGGAAGGACCACGGATCAGTGTACCCGTCGCGTCCATCCCGCGCCCCCGCGACGGCCAGCGCTTACAGGCCACAACTCAGGCCTTTATGGCGAGAATAATAACGACGATGGCAGCAACAACAATGATGCCAGCGACTTCCTCATGTGAGAGCGCACCAGCCGCGAAGTCACTCTGAGTCGCCTGCGTAGTCTTTGCAAGCCGGGCCAGCTCTTGATCGCTCAGCGATGGAACGGCTTGCTTGACCTCCTTCAGGTCATAGCCGCTCTTCCTGGCTACATTTTGAACGCGCTTTGACGAAAGAAATGTCTCCACCTTGCGAATATTATTCTTTCGGACAGCCGCGGAGGACATTAGGGCCTGATGCAGGGTCGATGCCGGAACCACATATTCCTGAGCGTGCAAGCTTTGAGTTACGAGAAGCAGTGCAAAGGAGCAGGTGAAAATGAGCACTAGCAACCTCTTCGTGTGACTTAACATGGAGCCTCCTTGTGCGTTTTTTAATGTTCAACTGCCTTAAGTTTAACCCGGAGCGTGGCCGGGATTGTTCATGAACGTTGGGATAGAAATAGGAAGGGCACGGTCTCAACCGTGCCGCTAAAGCGCGACTCCCTTCGGCCGTAATTCGCTCGGCACATCCAAAGGGTACAAGGATTCGCTCAAGCGCTCCATCGGTCGAATCGGGTATTTGCAGGCGAAATTTACCGTACGAGGTTGCTGAACAAGGTCGGGAACCGTCATGCAGAGGGCAGCCGAGAGGGGAGTCGATCAAGACCCCTCATCCGGGTCGCTATGCTCCCCACCTTCTCCCCAGGGGAGAAGGTGCCCGACGTAGGAGGGCGGGTGAGGAGTGTTTTCATGGTTCCGTGTGCCGCAAGGCGGGATCAGTGACGATGAGGAAGCCCAGACCTCCGGGTTAGAGGTCGGCGGTTTTTACCCGCAGATCGCGAAAAGCCGCGGACCTGAACAGCGCAGGCCCGCGCTACACCCCTTCGGGCAAGCTACCGGTTTCAGTCAATTCGATAATGGCATCCGCGGCTCTCGCGACACTCCTTGGCGGCGATGAGCACCAAACGAGCTGTTTGAATCCCATTGCGTAGCCCAATGATGGAGTCCGTCACCTCAGCTTTCTCATAGAATCTGGAAATCTCCGCATCCAGTTCACGGAGAATTTCGAAGGCGCGGTTGAGGCGCTTCTCACTGCGGATGAGTCCCACGTAGTTCCACATGGTCTGTTGGATGGTCAGCCAGTCCTGAGCAATGAGGGCTGGATCCACCGCCTCATGCTCGTACCGCCAGGGCACGATGCCCGGAAAGTAGTAGCCGGTTCTGTTCTGAATCCTCTCCACGGCCTGATTGCCGGCGCGTGTTCCCCAAACGAGGCATTCAAGCAGCGAAGTGCTGGCCAGGCGATTGGCGCCGTGCAGCCCCGTGCAGGAAACCTCCCCCACCGCACTCAGCCGCTCGAGGTTCGTCCGACCCCATTCATCCACGGCGATGCCCCCGCAACTGTAGTGCGCCGCAGGCACCACGGGAATAGGCTGCCGGGTGATGTCGATGCCCAGTTCAAGGCAGTGGGAGTAAATGGTCGGGAAGCGATCACGAACGTGTTCCGCCGGCTGGTGGGAAATATCGAGATAGGCACACGGTTCTCCCGATTCGAGCATCACCTGGTAAATGGCGCGCGCCGCCACATCGCGTGGTGCGAGCGATCCGTTTGGGTGAAAGCGGCGCATGAATTCGCGGCCTCGCCCGTCCACAAGCTTCGCGCCCTCGCCCCGCAGTGATTCGGAGATCAGAAACCTTCCGGAAGGATGGTAGAGCGTGGTGGGGTGGAACTGGACGTATTGCATGTTGATGCAGCGCGCCCCGGCGCGATGCGCCATGGCAATGCCGTCACCGCCGGCACCGGGCGGGTTCGTGGTGTGCAGATAAACGCGTCCGAGGCCGCCAGTAGCGAGAATAGTTTCTTTGGCCATCAGGGGAGCGATTTCTCCGTTTGCCTGGTCCAAGACGTACGCGCCGACGCACGTCAAAGGCCGGTAGACGTCCAGCGCCTCCTCGGAGTGGTGCGAAACGGTCAAAAGGTCAATCGCGGTGGTCCCGGGGCAAAGCGTGATTTTGGGGTGAGCCGACGCTCGCCGCAGAAAAACCTGCTCAATGGCCGAGCCGGTCTGATCCTTATGATGAAGAATGCGCGGCAGGGAATGCGCAGCCTCGGCAGTGAGGTGCCATTCTCCGGCATTGCCGGGAGAACGATCAAAATCCACGCCAAGCTCGTCAATCAGGATTTCCTTCACCAGCCGCGGCCCTTCTTCGCTGAGCAGCGAGGCGGCGTCCGGAGAGCTCAGGCCGGCCCCGGCGGTGAGGATATCCTCCACCAGCTTCCGGGGAGAATCATTCTTGCCTTTGTAAATAATTCCGCCCTGTGCCCACAACGTGTTGCTTTCCTCGGGCTGGCCGGCGCGGGTGATCATTACGACCTCCGCTCCTTGTTTTGCCGCCGCCCAGGCCGCAGCGCAGCCGGCAAGCCCGCTGCCGATAACCAGAACGTCCGTTCGAAGACTGGATTGATTCATATATTCATCAATTCCTTATGGGCTCGATTTCCAGGCTTAAATCCACAGCAGGAGCGGAATGCGTGAGCGCACCCGCGGAAATTCGGTTTACGCCCGCTTCAGCATACTCCCGTACGTTTTCCAGGGTGATGCCGCCGGAGGCTTCGAGAACAATCTGATCATTCCGCGCTCGCGCGATGCGGACAGCTTCCTGAACGGTTTCTGGCGTCATATTATCGAGGAGGATGATATCCGGAAATTCCTCGAGCGCCTCCCGCAACTCATCGAGCGTGGTGATCTCGACCTCAAGAAATCGCGCCTTGTGCCGCGCTGCCCGAGCCGCATGGATTGCCGGCTGGATGCCTCCCGCGAGATGGATGTGATTTTCCTTGATGAGAATAGCGTCATTTAATCCGGCGCGGTGGTTTGCGCCGCCGCCGGCGGTGACGGCATATTTCTCGAGAGCGCGCAGGCCCGGGGTCGTCTTTCGCGTGTCGAAAATCCGCACGTCCGTCCCCGAGACTCGTTCCACATACTTTCGGGTCAGCGTTGCGACGCCGCTGAGCCGTTGCAGAAGGTTCAGGGCCACACGTTCCCCGGAAAGCAAGGCGCGCGCGCGCGCGCGGAGGGTGACCGACGACTCGCCGGGGGTAATCCATTCCCCGTCTTTTTGCCGCACTTTCGTAACCAGGTTCTTATCCAGCAGCCGGAAGACTTCCAGGAAGATCTCCAAACCGGCGAGCACCAGCGGACATTTTGCCACCAGGCGGCCAACGGCCATCTCGTCCGCGTGGACGATGGCTTCTGTGGTGACGTCTCCCGCGCCGAGGTCTTCAGCAAGTAGCGCGTTGAGAAGATCGTGAAGTGCAGAGTCTTCAGGGGAATGGGAGGGTTGATCCATGTGCGACTGAGGTCGTGCCCTGATACGACGGATTCTAAAGCCAATCTTCGCGACCGGGTGCTAGTGCTTAGTTGGAGAAGTTCGCGCCATTATTTAGTCGCGTATCCCCCTCATCCGCCCTCCTACGTCGGTCACCTTCTCCCCTGGGGAGAAGGTGGGGGAGCCGATTCGCTCCTCATCGAATCGCCCTGAGCGGAGCGAAGGGGCTCACGGTAAACTCCGCGACCCGGAGGAGCGGTCTTGATCGAAATTTTCGAAGTGGGGCGCGTGTGTGATACACGTCGGCTATTGCGCGCCTATTTTTGCAACTAAGCACTAACGAGGCTCTGAGCACCGCGATAATTTGTGTCACCGCCTAACTCATCTCGAGCATCCGTTGGATGGGCCGAAGAGCACGGAGACGCAACTCCTCCTCCATGGTAATCTCGGGGGCGCTCTTCTCCATGCAAAGCCACAGCTTCTCAAGCGTGTTCAGGCGCATGTGAGGGCATTGGTTGCAGGCGCAGGAGTTCTCCGGCGGCGCCGGAATAAACGTCTTCTCCGGGCAGGCCCTTTCCATCTGGTGAATAATGCCGGGCTCGGTAGCGATAATGAATTCCTGGTCCGCGCTTTTTTCGACGTAGTTCACCAAGCCAGTGGTTGAGCCGATGAAGTCCGCATTGCGCAGCACGCGCTCTTCACATTCAGGGTGGGCCAGGACTCTGGCGCCCGGATGTCGCAGCTTCAGGCGCAGGAGCTTTTGTTCTGAAAACGTCTCATGGACGATGCAGGAGCCTTGCCACAGCTTCATCTCCCGCCCGGTCTTCCTGACGAGGTAGTTGCCCAGGTTCCTATCGGGGCCGAAAAGGATGGGCTGCTCTGGCGGCACCTGGCCGATGATCTTCGCCGCATTGCTTGAAGTGCAGATAATATCGCTCATCGCCTTAATCTCAGCGCTGCAATTGATGTAGTTAATCACGAGATGGTCCGCATAGCGCTCGCGGAACGGCTTGAAGAGATGTGGCGGGCAGCTCTCGGCGAGGGAGCATCCGGCTTTGAGGTCGGGCAGCAAGACCTGGCGGGCAGGATTGAGAATTTTTGCTGTCTCCGCCATGAAATGCACACCCGCAAAGACGATCACATCTGCGCTCGTGGATGCGGCCTGCTGCGAGAGTTGAAGACTATCACCAATGAAATCCGCTACGTCCTGGATTTCGGAATCCTGATAGAAGTGCGCCAGAATCACCGCGTTCAGCGTGTGCTTCAGGCGGCGAATCTCCCTTTCCAAGTCGTTCCGACTTCGCGGGAGCACCGGGATTTCCAAAATATCTGCCATCCCGCAATCCTCCTGTCAACTGCTCCGCTGACATTCGACGCCAGGCCGGGCAGAACAGACCTCGGTTTTTGAGGTCTGCGGTTTTTGCCCGAAGGTCGTAAAAAGCCGCGGACCTGAACAGCCCAGGTCCGCGCTACACGTGTCATGCCCCAGATTGGCGGCCAAAGGTCGTGGACGCTCAGGATGACAGCCGTGCAGGAGTGTTCAGCAAACCTCCCCAGGTTTTATGATACGTTACACTCGCCTTCATTTCCAATCACGCACCAGCGCCGTGCCGCTCTTACGGGCGCTCGGGCGGCCGGGAAGCGCTCGGGTAACGTTCAAGCTGCTCGAGGAGCGAGTGGTTCCCGGCGATCGCGGCCGCCCGCGCGTGTTGCCAGGCAAGGTCAGTTTGGCCCCGAACAGCGTAGATCCGACCCAAGCCCACATGGGCCGACGCGCAGCCCGGATCGAGTTCGAGAGCTTTGCGAAAATGCTCGATGGCTATTTCCGCATTGCCACGTAAATACTCGAGGGCACCCAAGGCCAGGTGAGGGTGTGGGTTTGAAGGGTCTTGACGCAGGAATTCTTCCTGCTCGCGGATCGCTGAATCAGTGCCTGCATCGAGCGCAGGCTCAATCACCTTATTTCGCCAGAAACTCATGGGAGCCGAGGTTTACGAAGCCAGATAGGGATTGAGTTCGGTCTCGATCGCGCTCGCGCTGAGGGATTCTCCCGAATTCAACCGTTCCAGAAGCTTCTGGATCAGTTCTTTTGCTTCTTCCTTTTTGAATCCGCGCAGGAAGCCATCGAAGAAATGCTCTCCCGCCATGGCGCGGCTGATCTCAAATTCCTTGTTGTGATCCTGGAGCTCGGTGAAGTAAACCACTTTGTAACGGCCCTGGTAGGTGATTTCCTTGTAAATCTCGAACATGATTTTATCGGATTCAAAAGCCATGAGTTATCCCTGATTTGAAGTTGAACCTATGATCCTGCGCTGGCTTTGTCCTTATCAGAGCAAGCCTTTCACGACAATCGCTCAGCAGCCCGTCCTGGGATATTTGTATTTTGCAGGGAATCTGCCCATCCGCGCAACTGCCTTGAAAAGCGGTAAACAGAAGCGGCAGAGCAATCGGGGCATGACAAAGTGTAGCGCGGAGTTGTCCTTTAACTCCGCGGCTTTTGTTTATGCCCGAATGAAATGCCGCAGAGTTTCTGAGCAGCGAAACTCTGCGCTTGGCGCCGAATGTCATGCAGAGCGCCCACGGTCTTTTGGCTGCCAATCATGCGGCACGACGAAAGTGTAGCACGGACCTGCGCTGTTCAGGTC
>JBOGJS010000197.1:0-14918 GCA_050745365.1 Terriglobia bacterium | reverse complement strand
CGTAAGCGTGCCGTTCACCATCACCGAAACCATCAATGGGCAAACCATTTGGACGATTCAGTTGAGCTCGATGCAATTTAATTCCGGATTAACGGATGCGGACTTTTCCTTGTAGCGCGGACCTTCGAGGTCAGTTGCTCTAATCAGCGTGCCTTTGGTTTGTATCAGGGCACGACTTCAAGTCGTGCCGAAAGGGCGCCCAGAGAGAGACCGGCTTTAGCCGCTGACAAGGGCTAAAGCCCAGCCGTTCATGTGCTTCCGTGCGGCACGACTGAAGTCGTGCCCTGATACGAGGCAACTGTGGCGAGATGCAAAAGTGCGAATGAGGAGCCGGGGCACAGGTACGCTAATTAACGCAACGAGGCATTAGCGTCTGAGGTCCGCGGCTTGTCTGCGCGGACCGTGAGGTAGCGCAGAGTTTCGCATTTCAGAAACTCTGCGGCTTTGTATTCGGCAAAACTGAAAAGCACCCGGAGTCAGAGAACAGGGCTGCCGACAGGAGGGGACGATGAGGAACGGAAATTGGGACGAGAAAGAAGCGGCTTGGGTAGCTCCTTACCGCAAGGCATCACATTTTCGCTTGCTCTTACTCTTCCTGCTCTCGGCCGCGTTCTTGGCCCTTGCTGCCCGCGCCCAAAGCCTCTACTATGCACAGGCCGCCGGTCGGCCCGCGTTCAATACGCCCGAGTCCGTCGAGATGGGGTTTACGAATCTCTCGAACGGCGACCTCCATCTGGAATTCCCGCTTACTTCCCCTTCCCAGCGCGGCGCGCCCACCGCCAACGTGCGGCTCATTTACGACAGCCGCATCTGGGAGATTGTCGATAACGGCACGTCCCAGAGCTGGCAGCCCGCGAATCTCTCCGATTTCGGCTTCTCGAGCGGCGGCTGGAACTGGGCCGCTTCCGACTTCACCCAGGGAGTCGCCCACGAGGAGAATCTCGTCTACTGCAATGCATCCTCGTATACCGCCTATTACGGACCTTAGCTCGCTCTCGATAATGACGGCACGGCCCTGTTCTTCCCCATTCAGCTCGTCGACGATTACGGCTGCGGCATCACGAACGTGCCTTCCGGCAGCGCCTAGGAGCAGTTCTCGACCGGCGGTCACGCAAGCGTCACCAATTACTCGATTAACAGCGCCTACGACCACGCGGGAACCTCGTTCCTCAACACCGAGGATTCGAATGGCAATTACGTCCCACGCTGACGGCGGATGAGGCCGGCCACCTGAGCGAAACCTGGACGGATGCTTTTGGCCGTAACATCGAGACCGATCAGCCGGATTCAACCGGGGCATTGACGCTCGGCACCTGTTACCAATACGATGCGCTGAACGATTTAACGGCGGTGGCGGAGGGCGGGCAGCCGCGCAGTTATAGCTTTGATGGCCTGGGGCGCGAGACGAGCGAAACCACCCCGGAAGCGGGCCTGGTGAACTACGCCTTCGCCGCTTCGGGCGGCGGCCTCTGCGCGGGTGACCCAAAACAAGTGTGCCAGCGCACGGACGCTCGCGGCATCACCACGACGTATTCTTACGACGCCGAAAACCGACTCACTTCGAAAACCTATTCCGACTCCACCCCGGCGGCTTATTATTACTACGACGAATCGAGCGTAAGCGTAGCAGGCACAAATTACAGCGTAAACGACGGCAAGGGCCGGCTGACGCACACCACGGCGGATGGAGGCAACTGCTCCACCGGGACACTCTGGGACATGAAATACTATTATTATCCGGGCGGCGAGGAGAGCGGGTAGCGCAGACCTCCGCGCCTGAGGTCTGCGGCTTTTAACCTCGCGGGACAAACCGCTTCAGGGGACATGACGGCTGATGGCACGCACGCGTACCAGTACGATGCGGAGGGTAGATTAATCAGCGTGGATAGTGGCACAACGGCCACGTATGTTTATAATGCCCTGGGCGAGCGAGTGGAAAAAGATGTAAGCGGGACGTATACGGAATATCTCTTTGGAAGCGATGGGAACCCGGTAGGAGAAAACAATCGGACAAGCTGGGTAGACGCCTGGTTCAGCTTTGAGGGAGTGCACATTGCGCACTTCATCGGCGGGAGCACGTATTTTGTGTAATCGCGGCAACGTAGTGCAGGATGAGCTGCATTATCCCTGGGGCCAGGAGTGGACGATGGTCGGCACGCTCGATGAAGAACGCTTTCTATGCCTACACGGCGATGCCGGATCACTCGCACGCGTTGTTGTGGACGGGACCATCCGCTAGACGATCTCGCGCGCTGTGGGCGTGATAGAAAGCCCACGGCACAGGAGTCGTGCCGTGGCTACCCCCTGCGCTCGAAAATTTCAAAAATTTCTATTGACATTTTTAATTTTGATGTACGATAGGGTGTTGACGAAATCCTGCCAAAGGCTGTCAGCACCATCCGCTTTGTCAGGGATCACTTAGTCCTGCTTCGAAGTAACTTCCAAATCCTCCTGAGCCCAGGTGGGGGCAGGGGGAAGGGCAGTGCGCGTCATTGTTTCGGCGATGCGTGCTCGCCTTACAAGCCTGATCTGTAGCAAGCCAAAAAAAACCGTACGATTGCCTCAAACCGGTGCTACACAGCGCCGCTTTGTAGCCCGGTCCCGCCAGGTTAGAACTTGATTGGCCGAATCTGGAGCTATTGCGGCGCATATGTTATAGTCTCGCTTCTCTATTAACTGGCGAGTTAATCATGAGAAGAATATTAAGTCTAAAGTTAATTAACGCGGTTACAACATCTTTCAAAGGAGTTATTAAAAATGAAGAAGCTGTACTTTGCGGTAGTCTGTCTGATCCTTACCGGCATTTCTATCCCGGTAGCGAATGCCCAAATCTCTGTCTTGGGAGCGCTTCAAAAGCTGAATACTACTTCCAGCTCATCAACCTGCGCAGGAGGTCCGCCGAATTACTGCGCCAATTCCACCCAGAACATTGTCCACGAGACGCCGATGGCCGCTCCCGCCGCTAACACGCCATTTACCGATCCCGATTTTGGCTCCAGGATGGTTCGCGTCACCGATGCCAATACTCTCGCTTCTTATCAAGATGGCCGGTACATTGGGACAAGCTATGCGACGGATTCCTCGGGGGAAGCCAATGAGTGGGGCAAATTTGATCCGAGTATTGGGTCCGCAGGCGGATACCGGTTTGTTGTCCTTAGTCGCGGCGGCGCCGTGATCCCATTTGCGCTGAATTCTACCACGATGCAAGTGGGTCGCCTTACGGGTCATCCCGGTAGCTTCCTGAATGTAAACGGGTACCTGGATTTGGATTCTTACAGCTTCAGCTATACCAATCCGGATGTCCTCTTCGGGACGCAGGGAACTCAGCTCGTTTCGTATAAGTTTTCCACTGATTCCGCAACTCCCATCTATGATTTTAATGACTGTCCCGGACTTCCAGGCTATATCTCGACCCCCTGGCTCTACATGGGCGGGCTGACAAACAGCGGAGACGACGCCCAATTTACTTACTACTTTGGAGGCGAGCAACAGGGGCAAACGACGTTCGTGGCCTATTACAATCGTTCCGCAAACGGCGGTGCAGGCGGCTGCTATTGGTACGACACCAAAACGGGGACGGTGGGAGGAACCAACATGGCGCCCACGTCGGTGGCGGGTGGTGTAGGCCACCTTGCTCCTCCACCGGTACCGGTTGTGCGTGCGACTCCGAGCGCGGGGAGCCTGCCGGCCGGTAATTATTACGTGAGGATTACGACGTTGACGCAAATGAATCCGCAGGATGGCGAAACCACGCCTTCCCCTGAAGTCCACGTCTATCTTCCAGCGCGGGGAAGAATCACCGTGCTTTTCCCTTCCATTCCGAATCTGAATTCCCTTAGCCTGGCGGGCGGGACGAGGCCGGCCTTTAATGTTTACATTGGCACTTCAAGCGGCGCGGAGACCCTGCAAAATCCAGCCGGACCCGTCGATGGCGCCAGTTACACCCAGTCCAGCCTCCTCATTACTTCTTCAACTCCTCCCAGCCGCAACACCGCAGGCTTCAATGTTCATAATGCGCGGATGGATAAGAATGGCGCGTACGTCAGGGTGGATGCTCAGGAAGGCGAGGGCGTTTATTTCTGGAAAGTCGGTACTAATCAAGTCGAGCAATGCAACGTCGACTGCGGCGGCCATCTGGCGATGGGCTACTCCCACCTGATCAATGATCCGAATAATTACGGCATGGCAGAAGTTACCTTGCGCCCGTTATCCAATCTCAGCGCGCACGTCTCGCTGGTAAACCCGTTACCGTCGCCTGCGCAGTGGAATGACAGCCACTGGTCCTGGAACGACGCGAACCCATCGGACACCATGCCGGTGTGCGGCTCATTCTATAATAGCCACGGGCAAGGTAATGGCACCACAAGCCTGCTCATCAATCCTCTGCTTCAGATCACGGTGTCCTATGATCGAGAGATTGTTTGTGTGGCCACCTCGGGACCTTCCAAAGTGTGGCGGTTTGCGCATAACCGCTCCACATTCACCCAGAATGACAGCCCCGGCTCTGCGGAAAACTGGCCTGCCATCCCCATCGGCAATGTATCTCAGGACGGCCGCTACTATCTCTTCGGCTCAAACTGGGAATTCGAGCTGGGAAGCGAACGGGGTAGTTGGGGCTGCCCTACTAGCGGAGTATGCAGGACCGATATTTTTATCGTCCAATTGCACTGAGCCGCGCGCCTACGTTCGCCACGCGACGTAATACGCTGCTTTGCGCAGGCGCTTAGCCACCGATCGGGGAATCTGAAGCGGAGGCCGTAGTTGTGCCGTTTTCCCTAATAACGAAGCTCTGGTCGGTATAGTAGTACGCGTTGCCGGTGACGCCAGGTTCAGTCGGATTTGCGTTTATCATAAAGCCTTGATAGCGTCCCTGAGCGTCCTGGGAAGTGGGAACGTAAGCAAAACTGTAGCCGCTTTTGATCCCTGCGGCAAGGTAACTGTCAATCAAGTCGGCGGCGGAAGGAGTGGGTACACCGCCGCCGGCGGGAGGTCCCAGAATGGTCAGGGAGCTGGAATATCCCTGTCCGTACATCGTAAGATAGGTGAGTTCGGAGGAGGCAATGCCCCGGCAACTAGCGACAGCGGACGACTGATTGGCGGCCATCCGGCTTCTTAAGAAATTAGGAATTGCTATCGCTGCAATGATCAGAATGATGGCAACGACGATCAAAAGTTCAATTAAAGAAAAACCGTTGCTTTTTGCCCGCACCTCGTTCACCTCACGGAGGCTAATCTTCCGCGTCGCGCGCGCACCTCCCTTACTGAACCGCAACATTGCAAAAGAAATACCATCAGGAAAGCTTCGCGCGTGCTCTGGCCTGTTGAAAATGCATCCATTTCTATAGCGTCCGCTGTTCTCCCGAGGGCTTAGGATGAAAAATCGGACGGCAACGACAATAATTGTCAACACACAGTGACGTAGCCGGGCACATTAAAGGAATCTAATCCCGCCACGAACGGAGAAGTTGCTGGGGTGCAATCGATGCTCGGGTGAGCCCTATTGTTACCTGCGAGGGCCTATGAAATACGCTGCCTCGTTTCTTTTCATCGTGCTTGCGACGGGCTGCGCTTCGCGAGCGGTGCTTGCGGGTCCTCCGTTTCAGACCGATGATCCAGAGCCTGTGGAGTACCGGCATTACGAGCTCTACATCTTTGGCGGTTCGGACGGCACACCCGTCGAAACGGATCCCACAGGGCCGGCGGTGGAATTCAATTGGGGTGCGGCACCCAATCTCCAACTCCATGCCGTTCTTCCTTTCGGAGCGATTTTGCCGTCGGACAATGCTGCTTACCTTCCCGCTGGAACCGGCCCCAATGCCTATGGCCTTACCGATATGGAGCTGGGCGCGAAATACCGATTCGTTAAAGAGAGCAAGCATCGTCCGATGATTGGCTCTTTCACGATGCTGGAAGTTCCGACAGGCAGCTATGCCAAGGGACTCGGCGTGGGAAAGGTTTGGTACAAGCTGCCGGTGTGGATACAAAAGGACTGGGGCCATTGGACGACCTACGGCGGCGGCGGATACGAGATTGTTCCTCAGTCGCTATACCGCAATTTCGCTTACGGAGGATGGCTGATCCAAAGAGATCTTGGCAAGAAGCTGACGTTGGGAACAGAAATCTTTTCCCACGGCGCCGAGGGGTATGCCACACCCCAGACAAGGTCGGCAACCATGATCGACGTTGGCGGCTATTACTATTTTCGAAATCCCGGTTTCCAATTGCTCTTTGCTTATGGTCACACGGCCTTTGGGCAGTCGGAGAACTATGCCTATCTGGGGCTTTACTGGACCTGGGGCTCAAAACCGGGTAAAGGTCTCAACGGATTTCTGGCCCGTCATTTCTAGATTGCTGTCACGGAAGATCCTTGTCTGGCGCTTCTGTCCGTGAGCCTGACGATGAATCCTGCCGGAGAACTGGATGTGGGAAATCCTCACGTCCGGTTCGAGGAAGGGATAGGAAGTGGTCCGGAGGTTACTTCTTCTTCACCTGCAGCCGTCTCCCACAAACTTACGCCGTCATCATCTCTGCCTCCCAAATAACCATCGCATTTGTCTCGGCAGTCTCCATGATCTCATCCCTGGAGGTTAGGATGAGACGGAGAACGGAGCAGAGCTTAAGCTACAGATCGCGTGGCACCCATGGGCAGACGAGCTTGGAAAGAAATTTTTATAGCAGCAACCATGTATTTTTATTTGCATCTAAGCGGGTGTAGTGGATAAGATAGCCACTACTGAAGAATTCATGGCCGCCAGCGGTCATGCGATATGCAAAGGGTGCCGGGCGGCCCTGGATGGACGTCGTGGCTTTTATTCGCAAACGGGGCAATTCGTATTATCTGGTTCACAATGTCCGACGCGATGGCCGGGTTCAGCAGATCCACCTCGCGTGCCTTGGTCGCCGGCCGCTCATAAATGAAGACGTCATTCAAGGAGTTGTAGCAAAGCATCCTTTCGTTCGGGTCGATTGGGACGGGTTAAAAGAAAGGGCCTCACGGGAATCCGTGAAGCCCGCTGAAAACGGTTCGGAATTTCTGCGCCAGCTTATCACGCAAGTGAGGGATTGCCATCTGAACATTGCTGATCTGCAGTTGCCGTGGTTAGAGATTATTCGTGAGCGTGAATTAAAAACTCAGCTTCTCACGGAGCTCAAGCTGCTGCGGGGAACTCTCGATGTCAAGTTAAATTCCTCGCGCAAGGGTGGCTTTCTGAATCTTCGGGAGAAGCCCTATTGAGGCTGGCATATGATTTCAAGTCAAATTTCTCTTGACCCTACACTCCGCAGTCCGGAGGTTCGGGAGTTCGAGAATGCCTTGCGCAAGCGGGTGGTGGGGCAGGATCGCGCCGTCCGCCAGCTTGCGCGGGCCTATCAGGTCCATCTGGCGGGCATCAGTGCGCCGGGGCGACCGATCGTCAATCTGCTCTTGCTCGGTCCCACCGGATCCGGCAAAACTCGCCTGGTGGAAGCGGCGGCGGAGGTGCTTTTCAAAACGCCGGATGCCACGCTGAAGATCGACTGCGCGGAATTTCAGCACAGTCATGAAATCGCGAAACTCATCGGCTCTCCGCCGGGCTATCTTGGTCATCGGGAAACGCAGCCACTCATCACTCAGGAGGCGCTGGAAGAGCACTATACCGAAAAGCGAAAGCTTTCTTTGGTGCTCTTTGACGAGATTGAAAAGGCGAGCGACGCCCTTTGGCAGCTTCTGCTCGGCATTCTGGACAAGGCGACGCTGACCCTGGGAGACAATCGCCACGTGGATTTTTCACGATCCATGATCTTTCTGACTTCCAACCTGGGCTCGCAGGAAATGACCAAGCTGATGACCGGAGGGATGGGCTTTTCGGCCGGAGTCGACGAAGATAACCCCGACCTCGATCATAAAATCTATCGCGCCGCAAGCGCGGCAGCACGGCGCAAATTTGCGCCGGAGTTTATGAACCGGATTGACCGCGTTATCGTCTTCCGGACGCTTCAGCCGGAGCACCTGAGAAAGATTCTCGACATTGAGCTGGAAAGAGTGCAGCAGCGGGTGGTCTCCTCGACGGGCGACAAAAAGTTTGTGTTCGTCTGCACCGAGGCAGCACGCAATTTCCTGTTGAGCGAAGGAACGGACACGAAATTCGGTGCTCGCCACTTGAAACGTGCCATTGAGCGCCACGTGGTCTTTCCGCTCTCAAATCTCATCGCCACTGGCCAGATCACGCTGGGCGACTTCATCACCGTTGATTACGAGCCGGTGATTGGCCGGCTCTCATTCATGAAACAGGCACAAGGCGCGCTGGTGGGCCAGGCGGAGCGGCCGACCGAGGAGATGGCGCTCGCGCCGGTTTCGTGTGGCCAGGCAGCATCTGCAATCGCCTTTGCGAGGCGCGCTCCTCAAGAGTAGATGCCGTACCGTACCGTCTCGTCTCCTTTGGCCCAACTTCCGCGGCCTGCAAATTCATAATTCGTGTTCGAAGCCAGCCTGCCCGCCGAAAGCGCCGCCATCCGCGAACAGGGCACCTCGGCGGATTGCCCGTCGAGCAGCGCTTCCCAGAATCGGTCCAGTCCAAGCCGCCACAGTTCCAAACCCGGAAAGCACTTCCCGAACTGCTGCACCCGCTCCAGCCGGATCTTTTTCACCCAGACCTGAGCCACGTCGGGATCATTCTGGGGTGCCTCAACGCCTGGCCTTAAAAGCAGGCATTTCACCTGGTAATTCGACCGGACATATCACGTATCCGGGACAGTGCCGTGTTGACATTGGTGCTGCCTCAGGGTACAAAGCTGGCTTGGGTCGTTCCGCATTCGGGAAGTCTTTGATTTTTCCCATACCTGAAGTCGTATACAGGAGGATCTTGTTATGAGGAAGCGAACACGTTCGGGGCTCACGGCTGGTCTTGTGATCGGAGCGCTGATCATCGCTTCGAATGCTCGGGCGCAGTATACCACCGCCAGCCTAGGTGGTTCGGTGGTGGACGCTTCGGGCGCGCTGATACCCGGAGCTAAAGTCACGGTTCAAAATACGGCCACCGGCCTCACCAAGAGCATGCCATCCCGGACGGACGGCAGTTTTCTGTTTCCGATCCTGCCCGTGGGACAATACAGGCTCACCGTGGCCAAGCCCGGCTTTACTACTTACGTCCAGAATGGAATCGTCCTCACCGTCAACCAGGCGGCCACACAGAGGGTGACGCTGAAAGTAGGCTCCGTAAATCAGCAAGTGACCGTTTCGGCAAATGCAGCGATGCTGAATACGCACACGGCAACTATGGGCCAGCTCATCAACCAGAAGCAGATCGTACAGCTCCCGCTGAACGGGAGGCAGGCTCAATCTCTGGTGTTTCTCTCGCCCGGCACGGTGAACACTACCGGCAGCTACTGTGGCTACGATTGCCAGGGCGGGGTCTATCCTGGCGCGCAGGAGGCAGCAATCAACGGCGGGGAGACTGCCAACGTCAATTACATGCTGGATGGCGTCGATCACAACGACACGTACGTGAACATGAACCTCCCCTTTCCCAACCCAGACGCGATCCAGGAATTCAGCGTGCAGTTGAACAATATGTCAGCGGAGTATGGGGGCGCCGGCAATGTGGTGAATATTGTGACCAAATCGGGCACGAATGAATTCCACGGCGATGCCTTCGAGTTCCTTCGCAACGGCGCGCTGAACGCGCGAAACTTCTTTGCCCCCGTCCAGGACACGCTGAAGCGCAACCAGTTTGGCGGCACGATTGGCGGGCCAATCAAAAAAGACAAACTCTTTTTCTTCGGCACGTATCAAGGTACGCGTACAACGCAGGCAGCGGCGGGATCCATCGCTTTTGTTCCCACCCAAGCCGAGCGCAATGGGGATTTCTCAGCCCTCTGCTCCAGCTTCAGTGCAGCGGGGCTCTGCTCCTCGGGCACGCAGATAACCAATCCTGTGACGGGCGTTCCGTTTTTAGGGAACCAGGTACCTGTGAGCAGCTTCAGCGCCCCGTCAAGTTATCTTCTGCGAACCATTCCTCTTCCTAACGGGCAAAACGGTCAAGTCACTTATCTGGGGCCGAAGCTTGTCCAGAATGACTACCAATGGCTGGCCAAGATCGACTACAACCTGGGCAAAAATCAGCTTAGCGGCCGGTATTTTTTTACGAACTTTAACGAGCCCCCTGATGTCGCGGCTGGTCAGCGAAACCTTCTGGCTATGTGCCCCAACGGGAACCGCGAGAGAGTCCAAACACTGGCCGTTACGGATACGTATTCCTTTTCTCCCACCCTGCTGATGAGCACCTGGTTCGGATGGGACCATGAGACGGGTGGCACCGTTTCAAGTTCCACGTTCGGATATCCGAATGCCGGCGTCAAAATTGTTCCCGCTCCGGGCGTAGTGGACATTCCGTGCAACTATGTGGCCGGATACTGGTACATCAGCACTGGGTGGCCCGGGGAGTTCGATCGTGGAGATTGGACTCTGCGAGAAGTTGTCACCCGTCTCTGGGGTCCGCATTCGGTATCATTTGGGGGCGACCTTTTCCACGTCGGTGCTCCTCAGAACAACACGTATGTCAACGGGGGATCGTTCAGCTTTACCGACGAGCTTTCCGGGAATAACCTGACCGATTTCTTACTTGGCCAGGTATCGACATTCGAGCAGAATGCTCCTTCCAAGTATGAGTATCAAGGGTATGAGGGCGATTTGTTCGCCCAGGACAATTGGCGCGTTAACCAGAAGCTGTCCTTAAACCTGGGCGTTCGCTGGGATCCGTATTGGCCGTTCACGGAAGCCCATAGCCAAATGGTTTGTTACAGGCCGGGGGAAGGACCCAGCAAGCGGTTCCCAAATGCGCCCATCGGCATGCTCTACGCCGGTGATCCAGGATGTCCGGCGGGTGGAACCTATAGCAACCTTGGCAATTTTGCGCCGCGATTAGGTTTCGCTTACCGGGTAGCGCATGGCACGGTCCTGAGAGGGGGCGCCGGCATCTATTTCGCAAGGCCTCAGATGAGCCAAGCTAATGGCATGACTACCGACGCTCCGTTTGCTCCCAGCTTTACATATCAAGACGTGAGCTTTGTGGATCCGTACGGCAGCGCCGGCATTGCCGACCCCTTTCCTGCTTTATACACCAGCGGCCCCGCCGGCCCGAGCACCACGTTTACCCTCCCGGTATCCATCGGAGGGTATTTCCCAAATGACTTTCACGTTCCCACCGAGTCAACGTGGAATATCGGTATTGAGCACCAGTTCCGGTCGAATTGGCTGGCAAGCATTACCTATGTGGGGGACGCGGGCTATTACCTGTCCAGCAACCAAGAGGGGAGGGTGGAAGTAAACCCCGCAATTTACATCCCGGGGAACGGGCTCAATGGGCAACCTCTCTCAACCATTGCAAATACTCAGGCGAGGCGGATTAATCCTAATTTCGTGGGTGCGGCTTTGTACCCCAGCAGTTTCAATTCACGGTATAACGGACTTCAATTGAGCTTGGAAAAGCGCTTCAGCCACGGCCTCTCTCTGCTCGCAAATGATACGTGGTCAAAAGTGCTGGATAACTTCCCACCACAAAACTTCCGAGGGACAGATCCTTTTGACCGCAACTTTGACTGGGGCCCTTCTTTGGACAGTGTTACGAACGTTCTGAATTTTTCCTCAGTCTGGCAGATCCCGAAATTCCCCGTGAAGGGCATCGCAGGAGGATTCCTGAACGGTTGGGAGCTGACTTCGATTGCGGGCTGGCACTCAGGGTTTCCGTTCACCATCTATAGCGGCTTGGATAACTCATTCAGCGGCATAGGGGAAGACCGAGCCGATTTCGTCGGGACAAGCCTGAGTCAGGCTGTTCTCAGCCCGGGGCGCTCCCACGGCCAGTTGGTCCAGGAGTACTTCAATACATCCATCTTCGCGGAGAATGCCGTGGGCACTTTCGGCAATTCCGGGAAGAACAATCTCTATGGCCCCGGGTACTTCGATACCGATATGGGAGTTCTCAAAAATATACCGGTCACTGAACGGATGCATCTGCAGTTCAGAGCAGAATTCTTCAACGTCTTCAATGACGTCAACTTCGGCCAGCCCAACAACTTGGTAACCGCTGGCCCGGGTGTCTTTGGGACAATCACGTCTGCGCAGTCTCCCCGGATCCTGCAGTTTGCTCTGAAGTTCTTTTTCTAAGCTGATGCGGGCAACTGCACTCGAGGCAAAAATCACTCAGCCCCGCGGAAATTAGATTGGGTCAAAAGCTTCCATCGAGAGGATGCTGGGGGGGCAAATCGAAATAGCAGGACGGGTCAGCGGAATAGAGAATCAAACTTCTTCTTGATGTCTTCTTTTGCCGGTGTGGGAGAGCGCTGGGAGGCAGGGAAGCGGCCGGGCCCAGGCCGGAAATAGTCGCAGTAATTCGCCGCTTCCTTGTCGCGCACCCATTCTGCCTCCGTCTCGGCGCATTGATTGTGCTTTGAAGGATCGTAAAATTCGCAATTCCGGCAGCAACGCAAATCCGCGCCGCAGCCCGGGCATTCGGCGCTGCGGCTGATTTTCTCACCCGATACGACCTCGTTTGAGCCACCGCACTTCCAGCATTGCATATAGGGAATGGGGAATAGCGAATAGAGACTGGGGAATAGTCGCTTGTGCCCACTCTTCATTTTTTTATTGTGGGCGGGCCTGCTCCTCATCGGCCGTCTCGCTTGAAACCGCGGAGGCGGGCGGAATCTCCGCTTCCAATGGAACCTCTCCCCTTGCGGGAGCTTCGATCTCAGGCGGCTCTACTTCCGTCAGGAGGCGGAAGTTGCGGTAGAATTCGAGACCGGTGCCAGCGGGAATGAGGCGGCCCATAATGACGTTTTCCTTCAGGCCGCGGAGTTGATCCACCGCCCCACGGATGGCCGCTTCGGTAAGTACCCGCGTCGTTTCCTGGAACGAAGCGGCGGAAATGAATGAATCCGTCGAAAGCGAGGCTTTGGTGATGCCCAGCAGCAGCGGGCGGGCTGTGGCTGGCGCGCCGCCTTCGGCGAGGATGCGCTCGTTTTGCTCACGGAAACGGAATTTGTCAACATTCTCGTCCAGTAGAAATTCCGTATCTCCAACCTCTTCGACTTTAACCCACCGCATCATCTGACGAACGATCACTTCGATGTGCTTGTCGTTGATGTTCACACCCTGAAGCCGGTAGACTTCCTGGATCTCATCCACGAGATATTTTTGCAACTCCTTCTCGCCGAGGACAGCCAGGATGTCATGCGGATTCCGCGGGCCATCCATCAAGGGCTCGCCCGCTTTCACATGCTCGCCCTCCTGGACGGCCACATGTACGCCGCGGGGGAGGAGATATTCTTTAGGCTCGCCCTTGGGCGGGGACACCATGATTTTGCGCTGCCCTTTGGCGACCTCACCATACCGAACGACGCCATCGATCTCCGAGATAACGGCTGTTTCATGAGGCCGCCTCGCTTCGAAAAGCTCCACGACGCGCGGCAACCCGCCGGTGATGTCCTTGGTTTTGGTCGTCTCGCGCGGGATCTTGGCGAGCACGTCGCCGGGAGTGACTTCGTCGTCCTCCTGGACCATCAGGTGGGCCCGGGAAGGCAGTAGATACTTCTTGGTTCCTTTCTTCTCGCTCCGGATCACCAAATGAGGCTGGAGTTTTTCGTCCGGCGAGTCGGTCACCACCCAGCGCGAGAGGCCCGTCACTTCATCAACTTCCTCGCGCAGAGTCAATCCCTGTTCCAGATCTTTGAACTGAACAGTGCCACCTACCTCGGTGAGAATGGAGAAGGTGTAGGGATCCCATTCCACAATGACGTCACCGGGCTTGACCGGCGCGCCATCGGCAACCTTAATCTTCGCGCCGTACACGACGGAGTGGCGCTCGCGCTCTCGGTTCTTTTCATCAAAGATGCCCACTGCGCCGTTGCGGTTCATCACCACAAAATGGCCTTCGCGATTCTTCACCGCCTGGACGCCCAGGTAGCGGAGGAACCCACTGTTGCGGATTTCCAGGGACGATTGTTCGCTCACCCGGCTTGCCGCACCGCCAATGTGGAAGGTACGCATGGTAAGCTGCGTGCCCGGCTCGCCGATGGATTGCGCCGAGATAATGCCCACGGCCTCGCCGCGCTCGACCAGACGGCCCGTGGCGAGATTGCGCCCGTAGCAGAGCTGGCATACGCCGCGCTTGGATTCGCAGGTCAGCACCGAGCGGATCTTCACGCGCTCGATACCGGCCGCCTGAATCGCGGCGGCCAGATCCTCGGTGATTTCCGAATTCACGCCGACGATGGTGTTGCCTTCGTAATCGACCTGATCCTCGAGCGCGACGCGTCCGACAATGCGGTCGCGCAGCGGTTCGATGATCTCGCCCGATTCGATGATCGGCTCGACGTAGATTCCATCGGTGGTGCCGCAATCGTCTTCGGTGACGATCACGTCCTGCGCCACGTCGCACAAACGCCGCGTGAGATAGCCCGAATCGGCGGTCTTGAGCGCCGTATCCGCGAGTCCCTTGCGCGCGCCGTGCGTCGAGATGAAGTATTGCAGCACGTCCAGCCCTTCGCGGAAGTTGGCCGTAATCGGCTGCTCAATGATCTCGCCCGAAGGCTTGGCCATCAGGCCGCGCATTCCCGAAAGCTGGCGGATCTGCTGCTTGGAACCTCTGGCGCCCGAGTCCGCCATGATGTAAATCGGATTAAGGTACCGGCCGGTGCGGTCGTCCTCCTCCATCGTCTTGAACATTTCTTCCGAAACGCGCTCGGTCACCTTGGACCAGATTTCGATGATCTTGTTGTAGCGCTCGCCGTGCGTAATCGCGCCTTCCTGATATTGCGCGACCACCTCGATCACCGCTTTTTCGGCATCCTTCACCAGGCCGGCTTTTTCGCCCGGCACGATCATATCGTCGATGCCGATCGAAATTCCGGCGCGCGTGGCGTACAGGAACCCGAGGTTCTTC
>JBOGJS010000196.1:0-7091 GCA_050745365.1 Terriglobia bacterium | reverse complement strand
GCCTTTTGGCTGCCAATCTGGGGCATGAACAGGTGCAGCGCGGACCGGCGCTGTTCAGGTCTGCGGCTTTTCGCGATCTTCGGCAAAAACCGCAGGCCCCAAAAAACGGAGGTCTGCGCTCGGATATGATCGTGGAGAAGCCGCAGAGGAACGCAAAAAACGCGAAACTCTGCGCTACTTGCTCGCAACTTTCAGCTTTCGACTTGTCTCGAATTGACAATTGCGCCCCGCGCTCACTATAGTGCTTCCAGACCATGACGGGCCGGACGTTTACCGTTGCCAACCAGATCACCCTGCTCCGGATCATTTTTGTCCCGGTCTTTGCTGTGCTAGTTATCGATGGGCGGTACCATGCTGCCCTCCCGGTCTTGCTGGTCGCCGCCGCTTCCGATGTGATCGACGGCCTTGTCGCCCGCGCTTTCCACCAGCAGTCGGCACTGGGTGTGGCGCTCGATCCGGCTGCCGACAAGTTCCTGATGTGCGTCGCATCTCTGGTGCTTTCATTCCGCGGCGTGCTGCCATGGTGGCTCACCTGTCTGGTGTTGTGCCGGGACGCGGGAATCGTGCTGACCGTGCTGCTGATCAGCCTGATCTCGGGCTACCGGGCATTTCCGCCGACCGTATTAGGAAAACTCTGCACCGCGGCGCAAATCGCGGCGGTGGCCGCGGCCGTCGGCGCGCGCGCCGGGGTTGGGTTTGCCACCCACGGCTTCGTTGAAACCCTCATCATCACTGCCGCCGCCGTCACGGTCGTCTCCGGCATTCATTATCTCGTTATCGGTCGCCAGCGATTTGATCCGAAGCCGGAGGGCTACCTTCCCAGGCAAAGTGATGATTGACGAAGTTCTGAAAAAATGAAGCAAAAACCGCAGACCTCAAAGACGGAGGTCTGCGCTACCCGGGTTGGCGTCCGAATGTCATGCAGAGCGCCCACAGCCTTTTGGCTGCCAATCAGGGGCATGACAGGCTGTAGCGCGGACCTGCGCGGTCCAGGTCCGCGGCTTTCCGCGATCTTCGGGCAAAGGCTACCCGGCTTTTCAGTAATCGCCGAAAACACCTTTCTCGCGGCAGTTTGCTGACGCGGTTTGTTGGAGCTAAAATTGAGGTGTCACCACACAACAAACGTCCGCAACGGCAGGCGCTGCGGAAGGAAAAAGCCCATGGCACTAGAACGATTCCTCAAAGCAATCTGCGGAGCGCTGATGGTCGCCGTTTCGCTGAGCCTCGCCGGAATTTCTTTGAGCGCTGCAGGGGTGAGGGGGCAGGCAGCGCCTGCTTCCCAAGGCATACCTCCTCAGCCAGGAGTGATTGTACCGGGCCAGCCCGGCGGGATTCCCCGAGCAACGATGCCCAACCTGCCGACCGAGATTAGTACCCAGCCGCGCGTCAGCCTGAGGCAAAAAGATGCGATCGTAAGAGCTAATTTCAGGGAGACAAAACAGGACGTGGCCAAGCTTTTCAAGTTGACCCAAGCGCTCCAGCAAGAGATCGCCAAGACAAGCCCTAATGTTCTTTCACTGAGCATCGTGGGCAAGGCGAATAAGATCGAAAAGCTAGCAAAGAAGATCAAGAATGAGGCGAAGGCTTACTGAACCTGCCGTGGCGCTGCTGGTGCTTTTGGTGGGGAGCGCTTTGCTCGGGGCCTCCGGGCTTCCGGCGCAGTCAACGTCGCAGCAAGGCACGAGCTTCAATCTCGAAGGCAAAATCACGGAGCACACCCCCGGTAGGCTTACCGTGAGCACGGAGGACAACATCATTTTTCACGTGACTTACAATGAAAAGACGGCGATTTATCGCAAAGACGGCTCCGCCGGCTCACCCAGTGACCTGAAGGTGGGCGCGATAATTAAGGCCGCTGGCGAGTTGAGCCCCACTGGCGTGGTGGAAGCCAGCAGGATCGACATGGAGTGATGACCCCCTGAATGCGTCCCAGCGAATTCTGTGCCCTTCTTGAAAAAGGGAAAGCGGGCGCCGTTTATTTCCTCCGAGGCCCTGACCACTTTCTTCACGAAGAGTGTCGTGCCGCAGTTATTCGCTCGCTCGCGCCGGCGACGCGCGAATGGTGTTTCGCGGAGGCCGAAATCGAGCCGGGAGAGCTTACCCAGCAGCTCGAAGACGCGTGCCAGATGCCGATGCTGGGCGCGCATACCTTTCTTTATTTGACCGGCCATGAGGATTTCGGCCGTGCCACCGAAGAGGATGGCGCGGCGCTCGAAGCTTTCCTGAAGCGCCCTCCTCCTTTTGCCACTGTGATATTTGCCGCTCATCAACCGGACCGGCGGCGGCGGCTGATCCAGCTTCTGGAAAAAAAAGCTGCCGTGGTCAATCTCGAACCGCTCAACCGCCACCAGGCATGCGAGTGGCTGCGGAACTATCTTCGCCAGGAAGGAGTCCAAGTTGACCCGGCTCTCGCAGAGCATATGGTTGCGAAGTTTGCGGGCGCGCAGCGCGGCCAAGCGTCCGGAGTCAACGTGCTGTGGCTGCGCACAGAGACTCAAAAGCTGCTCGCGGCCCGCCCGGGCCTTACGCACATTGAAGAGCCGGATATGGACGTCCTCGTCGCCTTCCGGGAAGAGCATGAAATTGGCAGGCTTCTCACGGCCCTTGCCCGGCGCGATCTCTCTCGGGCACTGACAACTCTCAATGAGCTTCTGACCGGCAAGGAGCCGGAAACCCTCATTTTGTGGTGCATTGCCGACTTGTTCCGGCAAGCCTTGAAGTCATCATCTCACACCAGTGGACGCTCAGCTCCTTGGACGCAGAACCCTTATTCGACTTACGAGATTGCCCCCCAGGCGCTCAGCGTCTATTCGCGGGAGGAACTCGCGCGAGCGTTGCGTCTCGCGCGCGGAGCCGATCTCGCCATTAAATCCTCCTGGAAAGACTCAAAGCTGCTGCTTGAATCATTGCTGTGGCAGATTGTGACAGGAAAACAAACTGCTCGCATCGGATGGTGGAGCGAGCAAGCAGCTCTTGAATAGCTTTCAACTTTGAACTTGTTCCTTGCGCCGTAGTGCGTTTGCGAGAGGCTGTTGGTTTCTGCATGGCGCTCTTGCCCTGACACAATTGACCTTGTGGCGGGCAGCAGGGTAGCGGATAATCACTTTGCCGCCGCCGATGGAAGGGCACGGCGTCAGCCGCGATGAAGTGCCCACACTGCAATGCCGAAAACGCCGATCACACGCTCCATTGCACGAGTTGCAGCAAGGCAATGGGCACTCTGGACGAAGCGGAAACGCTCGCCGTCTCCATCATTCGCGCGGCCGGCACGGAACCCGAGCGTCGCCTTTCGTGGGAAGCGATTGGCGTGGCGACACCCGCTCCAACTCCACCCCGGGAAAATGCAATTCTCTCATCCGCTGCGGGATTCGGTAGCAGCCTTGCGCCCGGCTCCGGTTTTGGCCCCCGATACAGAATTGATTCCGTTCTCGGCTGCGGCGGGATGGGACAGGTGTATAAAGCCTACGACCGCGAGCTGGACCGGACGGTGGCGCTCAAACTCATTCGGCCGGAGCTCACGCTCGATCCGGAATCCATCCGCCGCTTCAAGCAGGAGCTTCTGCTGGCAAGCCGGATCTCCCACAAAAACATCCTTCGCATTCACGATCTCGGTGACGTCAACGGCATAAAGTTCATTTCGATGGCCTACATCGAGGGCCAGGATCTGTTTTGCCTGCTCAAAAAGCAGGGCCGGTGCTCCGTTGACGAAACCCTCGGTATCGCGCGCCAGCTTGTGGCGGCGCTTGACGCGGCCCATAGCGAAGGCGTGATCCATCGCGACTTGAAGCCTCAGAATGTTCTGATCGATCCAAACGGCCACGCGTACATCTCGGATTTTGGTCTGGCCAAGTCGCTCGAAACGAGTGCTGGGACGATGACCCGGGCCGGGGAAATCCTCGGCACGCCGCGCTATATGGCGCCCGAGCAGATGGAGGGAAAATCGGCGGATCATCGCAGTGATCTGTATGCTTTGGGACTCATTCTCTATGAGATGACCACGGGAGATGTTCCCTTTAGCGGCGAGTCCATAGCCCAGATGATGGCGCATCGAATCACACAGCCGGTGAAGGCTCCGAAGCTTGCGAATCCGGAAGTGCCTGAATACCTTTCCAATCTCATCCTGCGCTGCTTGGAGGCAAATCCGGCCCGGCGCTACTCCTCGGCTCGTGAAATCGCGCGCAACCTTGAGGCCGGCCGCGCCTCAAGGCCAACTCACACCCGTTCCTTCCAGATCACGCTGCCTGCCCTCGAAAGCCGCCGATCCAAGCTCGCGGCCATCGCCGCAGTGCTTGTTCTCACGGTTCTCATTGTGGGCTTGCTGGCGTACACCCATGCCCGCCCTCGCCTGGTCGCAACCCCTGGAGGCGTGCCGGGTGTGCCCTCACTGGGCCGGGGTAAGTTCCTCGCTTTGCTTCCTTTCCACGTCTTGGGGGATCGAGCTTCACTGGGCTACTTGGCCGAGGGGCTAACTGAAGCACTTGGCGCAAAGCTCTTTGGTCTGAAGGGAGTTCACGTGACGGCTCCGGATGCTGTCGAGCGGGCTGCCCGCAACGGGTCGATTGCCCAGGTCGCAAAGAACCTGGGCGTGAACCTGGTCGTCGAAGGAACCGTGCAAGGGAGCTCCCGTAAGATTGCGGTCATCATCAATCTGCAAGATCTCTCCCACGGCCGCCTGCTCTGGGCAGGAGAATTTACCGGCGTGCCTGGCGACCTGCTCACGCTGGAAGACCAAATCTCTGCGAAGTTAATCAGTGCGCTTGAGCTCCATCCGGCCGGCCAGGAGCTGGCGCGCGAGATAGAACACCCCACGGAAAATACCGCCGCCTACAACCTCTACCTGAAAGGGCGAGAGGCGCTACGCGGTCTGCCTGGCAGAACCGCGATTCAGCAGGCCCTCGGCTTTTATAAGGGCGCCCTGAATCAGGACCCTGGATTTGCGCTGGCCTATGCCGGCCTGGCCGATGCCAACCTGCGCATGTACAACGAGCGCAAGGATCGCCTCTGGGTGGATGAGGCAATTCACGCCGCCCGGCAGGCGCAGGAACTTGGTAGCAACCTGCCGCAGGTGTACATGGCCGTGGGCAACGTTTATAGCGCCACAGGGAGAAACGCCGAGGCGGTCGAGATGCTCCAGCAAGCCCTGAAGCTGGCTCCAGATTCGGATGAAGGCTATCGCCTGCTGGGCAGAGCTTATCAGGCAAGTGGTAGCCCGGGAAAAGCGATTGCTGCTTTCAAAAAGGCGTTCCGCATCGATCCCTATTACTGGGTCAACGCCGATGAGCTCGGCAAAGCGTATTACGCAGCCGGTGAGTATCGCCGGGCACTCAAGGAATTTCAGCAGGTCATCCGCATCGAGCCGAACGATGCCGCAGGCCATGAAAACATCGGGAACGTTTACATGCAGGAGGGAAAGTACAACCAGGCGATTCCGGCTCTCGAAAGGGCCTTAAAGCTCAACCCGAGTTTTCAGCATTATTCGAATCTCGGATCAGCCTATTTCTACGCCCGGCGCTACACGGACGCTGCAAGGTCGCTTGAAAAAGCCGTGGCGCTCAGTCCCAGCCAGGAAGCCGTGGTGGGTAACCTGGCGGAAGCGTACTTCTTTGAGGGTCAAAAAGGAATCGCGCAGAACACCTTTAACCAGGCCGTCGCGCTCGCTTATAAACAGCTTCAGGTCAACCCACGCGATGGAGATACGATGGCTGACCTTGCCATTTATTCCGCGAGCCTGGGAGATTCCGTTGCGGCGTTACAGTTTATCCGCAACGCGCGCTCGATCGACCCGCTGAACCCACTCTACGCCTATAATGAAGCCGTCGTTCAGTCGCTGCTCGGAAAACCCGCGCAGGCCATCGCGTCCCTTCGCCAGGCATTTGAAAAGGGCTTTCCGCCGTTACAGGCAGCGAGCGATCCCGAGCTCGCAAGCCTTCAGTCCCAACCCGGCTTTAAAAAATTAGTAAGCCAGTTCGCCAGAAGAAAGTGACAAGCGACAACGTGTGAAAAAATTCGAGCGCTGTCATCGAGAGCGTCCACAGTCTTCGGCTGCCAATCTGGGGCATGACAAAGCGCGGAGACGCGGTGAATTTCGATCGGGACCCCTCATCCGGGTCGCTACGCTCCCTACCTTCTCCCCTGGGGAGAAGGTGCCCGACGTAGGAGGGCGGATGAGGGGTCGCTTTTCTCACGCTGAGCAGGCGGCATGTCATCGAGAGCGTTCACAGCCTTCGGCTGCCCATCTCGGGCATGATAGGTGTAGCGCGAAGTTGTTCTTTAACTCCGCGGCTTTTATTTATGGCCGAATGAAATGCCGCAGAGTTTCTGAGCAGCGAAACTCTGCGCTTATATGCCCAAAAGCCCACGGCACAAACCCGGTGCCGTGGCTACCCGGTTCTGTCGCGACCGCCTGTTCATCGCGGGCGCAAAGGATATCGGCGCATTTTCCATCCCAACGCCAGCATTGCGAGCCCCGTCCCAAAGAGGACCAGTGCGGCAGGCTCGGGCGTATCCGTCGAAGCCACGACACCAAGCGCGGGGAGTTGATTCGGTGTAACACCCTTCTCCCCAATGGCGAAATCCGCGCCCGGAATTGAGGCTGGTATTTCACCATTCGTGAAATTCACGATCAAAGGCGTCCCGTTGGCGAGCGTCTTGCTGTCACAGTTATTTACCGTAAAATCGCCAATCTCGGTACAGTCCACCGTTTGAGATCCGCTCAGGTTCTCCGGCGTGAACTGCAGCGTGAAAGCCGTCAGGGGGCTTCCGGTATCATTCTCGAGCTCCAGGCAGTCATCCGCGCCTGCGTTGATAAGAAGCGATTCCGCAGCCGTACAGCCGCTGAAAGGAATGTTCACCGAGATAAGCGTATTCGCAGTGGTAATGCGAAAGATCCCGGCATCCTGTCCTGGCCCCGGCTGGTCCATGATGATGTGGATGTCCGTTGCGGATGCTCCCAGAGCAAAAACCAGGACGACTGAAACCAGAAGCATTGAGTAGAAAGGCTTCATGAGTTTATCCCTCCGTTCACCTTAACCTCCAGTAGGAAAGAGCCCCTTTCATGCACGGGACCGTGGGCCTGTCGCGAGGTTCACATT
>JBOGJS010000195.1:0-1641 GCA_050745365.1 Terriglobia bacterium | reverse complement strand
CTTCCCTCGTCAAGATAGGCTGCCGGGTTCCGAATCAAACGGACCGGGATCATACTGGCGGCCGCCGATCCCTGCCCGGGGGATGTGGGAAGATCGCAGGCGTTATCGGAGCTGATGGCCAGCGAACTCGGCGGCGCGCTGATCGCGAGCGTGGGTAGGAGCCGGCCCACTCCGGCAATCCAGAGACCCGCTAGGGTCGAAAGCCCAGCGACAAGGCCCATCCATCTCTTCCTCTTCATGCTTCCCCCAATCTATTTCTTTTCCTCTGTTTTCTGCAGCTAGAACATTAACTTCAGGGCAAACTGGATTTCTCTTTCGGCCAAGGCCGTCGTCGTAATTTCGCCAGCGCTCGCGGTGATTTTACCTGCAGAATCGAATATCCCAAAGTTCGTAGAGCGAGGGTCCGCGAAGTTAACCCTATTTAGAATACTGAAGAACTCCGCTCGGAACTGCAGGTTCCCGGCCTCTCCAAGCTTTGAAATCTTGAAGTTCCTCATCAAGGAGAAGTCCCATTCAGCCAAGCCAGGCCCCGCAAGCCCGTTGCGGGCCAGGTTGCCCAACGTTCCGGCTGCCGGAAACGAGAAACATGATATATTGATCCAGGCGTTGGGATTGCCGGTAGCCAGGCCGCTACATGGGAGAACGTTCGACCGCTGACTCGCCCCGCCGTCACTGCTCTTCGTTCCAGCCTGGTCACTGGTCAGGTCCACCGTGAAAGGCACGCCACTCTCAGCCGTGATGATGCTGCCCAGTTCCCATCCGCCCAACGCCGCTTTCGCGGGGCCCGTCAAGGAAGAAGGCGTGGGACCGTCCCACGTCCCACTGAAAACAAACCCTGGAAATTCGTATCCTTGGGTTACTGATTAGCAGCAGCCACCTGTTGACCCGCCGCACGCTTGGAAAGCGACCGGCTGATGTCGGCTCGGCACGCCGTGTTGTCGCAAGGCGCTAAACAAGTACCTCCGCACTTCCTGGCCTGGCCCGAGACCTTCGGGCGAACCGATTCGAAGCGGTGTCGTCGCTCACGCGAGATGAATTATTTCCATCTTCCGCCTGCCCAAACGCCGCGCACCCTTTTCCGTGACCAGTATGGGGTCTCCGAAATACGCCTGCATCCTAGTTCCTTTGACGCCGACGTCTAACTTGAGGTCGAAGACCATGCCCGGTTGGAAGACGGCGTCTCCGGGGCCTTGATACGCCTTGCCCTGGTAATGCGTCATCACCGCCCATTTAGGTAAGTCACCGTAGCCTTCGAAATGGACCATGGCCCCGCCCTGCGTCGTTCCTCGCGCCGCGATCCTTTGGCCGTAGAAATCGACAAATTCTTTAATGCTCTTGCCCGGAGCGAGTTGATCCACTGAGGCATGAAATAAGTCGATAGCAAACCGGGCTGCGGCCGGCCAATCCGCCGGACCCTCCGAGCCGATCAAAACCGAGTGGTTCACCTCCGCCCCATAACCCAACACGGAACCACTGCATTCCTGGGACAAGATCTGTCCGGATTCGAGGGTGTATGGCAGGGGACAGCCAATACTGTCGAGGGCCTGGCCTAGCGCATCGATACTCAGGTGCGGGGGCCGCGAGCCCGAGCATTTCAGCATCGCTCCGTACATGCTCAGCCATACGTCCAGGATCGGAACT
>JBOGJS010000194.1:0-14312 GCA_050745365.1 Terriglobia bacterium | reverse complement strand
CCCCTTCGCTCCGCTCAGGGGGCGATTCGAAGAGGAGCGAATCGGCTCCCCACCTTCTCCCCAGGGGAGAAGGTGCCCGACGTAGGAGGGCGGATGAGGGGTTGTTTTTCAACTGAGCCCTCGGGTTGTGATAGACTAGGGAGCCGTTCCCGTCAGATATATCATATATCTTCCGCCGCGCGACCGAGGGGGTAGCCTCCGGCAGTCGCCCTGCGGCGAGAGAGGTTGAAAACGAGCTATGAAGATCACGCGCAAGCATTTTCTAGCAATGGGCGTTGCCGGCGCTGCGACGGCTTTTGCCGGCTCCGCTCGGGGCGAACTGGTGGAGACGCTCCAGGAATGGCATCAAGCGAGTTTCCGAAAAGCAGCCACCCGGCCTGCCCGCATCCGCCAAGTCTACGACATTACCGAGATCAATCATGGGGTCTTTCTCAACAACATCAAAAATTCGCTGAATGGCTTCCAGTTCGGCTTCGGACTAGCACCTCGAGAATTCAATGTGATCGCGGCGCTCCACGGAAACGCCAACCTGCTCCACTTTGACGATTCGATGTGGAAGAAATACAAGTTGGGCGAGTATGCGGCGGTGACTGACCCGCGCACGGGGTCGCCCGCAACGCGTAACATTTTCTACTCCGCCGCGGCGAACCCCGCCGATAAGAACCCGGACAGCGAAAAATCCATCTACCAGGATCACAGCATCGAAGGACTCGAGAGAAGAAACGTGAGTTTTCTGCTTTGCCATACGGCCACCGAAGAGCAGTCCCGCAAGCTCAAGAAACGCCTTGGACTCGCGGAATCGCCCGAGAGCATTGTCAGGGATCTACTGGCTCACACGATTCCAGGCTCAATAGTTGTACCTTCGATGGTGGCGACCGTCGCAGTGCTCCAGCTCCAATTCCATTTCAGCTACATCACCGTAGCCTGACGAATCAAGGGGCCGCTCGCATGAACACCCGATTTCGCGCTGCAATTTGCGGAGGCCTACTTTTGGCCGTTTTGACGTTCTTTGCAACCGCCGCGCTTGCCCAGCAGAGCCTTCCCTGGAGCCGAGGAAAAAACAATCCGGCGCTGGAGAAAGGCTATGTGTTCCAGGTGCCGGGCGTCGATAACGTCCCGGATCTGCACGGCAACCCTGCTGATGCGAAACTGGTGCTTTTTATAGGCGGGAACCAGTTCATGGTGCTTCCCAAATTGGTGAGCGCTTTTCTGAAGGAGCACCCTGAACTCGCGGGGAAAATTTTCTATGAGACATTACCCCCCGGCATCCTGCTGAAGCAGATGCAAAACAACGATACTCTCACTCTGGGCAACCTCACGCTGACCGTTCATCCCGACGTTTTCGAGGCGGGCGCCGTCAAGCTGGAAGCGCTTAAAAGCCAGGGCGCGATCAAAAGCTATGTCACCTACGCCACAAACGAGCTGGCCGTTATGGTGCGAAAAGGTAATCCCAAACACATTCAATCGCTCAACGACCTTGGCCGGGCGGACGTGCGCCTCTCCATGCCGAACCCGGACTGGGAAGGCGTCGCGCGGCTCATTGAAAACTCGTTACGCAAAGCAGGCGGTGAGGCGCTGGTTCAGAAGGTCATGGTGACGAAGCGCGAAAAGGGCACGACGTTTCTCACGCACGTGCATCACCGCCAAACGGCGATGCGCATTATGCAAAACCTTTCCGACGCCGGAGTTACCTGGCAGTCGGAAGTCCGCTTCCAGGAGAGCCTGGGCAACCCGATTGCCGGAGTCGCGATCCCCGAACGTTACAACACGGTTGGAACATACGCCGCCGGCGTGCTCGTGCGCGCGCATCACCCGGCGGCTGGCGGCGTGTGGGTGGACTTTTTACGCTCCGAGACGGCCCAATCGATTTATCGCGAATTCGGCTTTGGCAAGCCGCAAGCGACGGCGGCGCTGCACGCTTCATCTTTGGCCAGCCGGTCCGGCGCGGTGGTCCCTGCCGTTCCTTTGCGAGTGCCGCCGGAATCCTCCATTCCGGCCGGGCCGGTCGGCGACCTCATCCGGTTGGGAAAGAACATCATCACAGACACACCGAAATACGCGGCAGCCTACACGGGCAACGACATGAAGTGCAGCGACTGCCACATTGGCGGGGGAACCGTGGCCTACGCTTCCCCACTCGGCGGCGTGACCACCCTTTTCCCGTGGTACAGTCCCCGCGCCAAGCGAGTGATTACCATTCAAGACCGGCTCAACGAATGCTTTGTTCGCAGCCAGAACGGCAAGCCACTTCCTCCTGACAGCCGCGACATGATTGCCATGATCGCTTATATGAGCTGGCTTTCTCAAGGTGTTCCAATGGGATCTACGATCAAAGGTCGAGGCCTGCTGCGGCTGAACGCTCCAAAAGTTGATACCAAAGCGGGCGAGCAAATCTATGCGAAGGAATGTAGCATGTGCCACGGCGCGAACGGAGAAGGGACGCCCGGCATGTTTCCGCCGTTGTGGGGGCCGCGCTCGATCAACGACGGAGCCGGCATGAGTAAAGCTCCCAAGATGGCCGCCTTCGTCAAGGCCAACATGCCGCCCACCACCCCGGGCAGCTTGAGTGTGCAGCAAGCTTATGATGTGGCTGCCTACGTCGATTCACATCCCCGCCCGCATTACAATCCCGTTTACAACAAATATTAGTACTCAGTTGCTTTAATCGGCGTGCCTTTGGTTTGTATCAGGGCATTCAGTCGTGCCGAAATGGCGCCCAGAGAGAGACCGGCTTTAGCCGCCAAGGGCTAAAGCCCAGCCGTTCATACGCTTGCGTGCGGCACGACTGAAGTCGTCCCCTGATACGAGGCAACTGTGCCGACATGCAAAAGTGCGAATGAGGAGCCGCGGCACAGTACGCTAACTGACGCAACGAAGTACTAGCTCCGACGGGCTCAACCGCGAGCGGTTCAGCTTTTCAGGCTTTTACGGTTTCGGGGTGCTGAGCCGGACGAAGACCACGCCGTGGCGCGGCACCGACGCCGAAAAGCTGCGGTTGAAGGTGCCGAGGTCTTTGTGCCTCCAAAGATCGCGAACCTTAGCGGCGCCATAGATTCTGACCTCGCTGAAATTGACTTCCATTACGGCGTCGCCTTCACTGCGGTTAAACAGGCCCACCACTTTGCTGCCATCTGCCATCGCTTTTACCCAAACCTCGAGAGGCCCTTCCTGAGTTACGCGATGGCCCTGACTGCCAAGCGGATCCTGATCCACGGCGATCACTTCGCGGTTGGTGAGGACGCCCAGCGTCTGCTTATTCACGTCCCTCAGGTCGTTGCCGGCAAGCAGCGGAGCGGACAAGATGCACCATAAGCTCATTTGGGTGCGCTCTGCGTTCAGGTCCGTGAGCTTTCCGTTGCCAATCTCAAGCATGTCCGGATCGTTCCAATGTCCTGGCCCGGCATACTTCTGAAGCCCGTTCTGCTCAAAACCGATGAACGCCATTCGGGTGTAGTCCGGCGAGATGTCGCCCGTGGTTCGCCACAGATTACCACCCACCGAAGCTCCCCACCGCCATACCTGCTCGAGGCCGTATTGGCAAAGGCTGAAGACAATGGGCCGCCCCGTCGCGCGCAGTGCATTATACATTTTGCGGTAAGCCGCCTGCATCTGGCTCGGAGAGTAAACCTGGCGGGCACTGCACCAGTCGTATTTCAAGTAATCCACGCCCCAGGCCGCATACGTCTTCGCGTCTTGCGCTTCGTGCTGATAGCTTCCGGTATAGCCGGCGCAGGTCTTTGGGCCTGGAGAAGAATATATGCCGAACTTCAACCCAAGGCTGTGGATATAATCCGCAAGCCCTTTCATATCCGGAAATTTCGAATTGGGCTGAATGTTGCCTTGCGCGTTCCGGGTGCCCTGCCAGCAGTCATCGATGTTGACGTAGAGGTATCCTGCCGCCTTCATGCCGTTAGTCGCCATAGCGTGCGCCTGCGCGCGAACAATATCTTCAGTCACGCCACAATGAAAATGATTCCAGCTATTCCAGCCCATTGGCGGCGTGAGCGCCACGCGCGGTTCCTGCGCGCGCGCTACCCCCGCGAGAGAGCTTGCAAGCAGCACCAGGAGACAGCAGCGTAAAATTCTCATCGAGTTACCCTCCTGAATAAATCGGTACCTTATCACAGAAGCCGCGGCAGTGAAAACTTGATAGCTCCGGGAAACCGTAATCCGAAGCCTCAAGACCCCTCACCCGGCTCGCTCCGCTCGTCACCCTCTCCCCAAGGGAGAGGGCTGAGAGTTTTTTGTTATCAATGGGGCGATGGATGGCCGGTGCGGCCCTGGCAGATGTCGATGGCATGGGGAAGGAGATCGATGATGCTTTCGAGGGACTCGCGTGCGCCGCGCGGACTGCCGGGAAGATTGATGATCAGTGTCTTTTGGCGCGCGCCGGCAAGGGCGCGGGAGAGCGCCGCGCGACGGGTCTTCTTGAGGCCTTCGGCGCGCATGAGCTCGGCGAGGCCGGGAACCTCCTTCTCGATCACCGCTCGCGTGGCTTCCGGCGTCACGTCGCGAGGGGCGAGGCCTGTGCCCCCGGTCGTCAGAATGACGTCACAACCATCGTCCGTGGACCACGATTCGAGCCGCGCGCGAATCTGCTCAAAATCGTCAGGCAGAATTTCGCAGGCGAGCACCTGCCAACCCTTTGCCTTGAGCTGCTCGTCGATCGCGGGGCCGGAAGAGTCCTTCCGCTGGCCGTGAAAGCAGCCGTCACTCAAAACCAGAATCCTGGCGCGAAGAGGAGAAGACATAAAAATGGTAACAGTTGCTCATGTCGCCTCAGGCGACACTCCGAAGCATGAGATTTTCCCCTCACTCGCCCTCCTTCGTCGGGCACCCTCTCCCAGGGGAGAGGGCTATTCCTCGCGGTTTTACCTTCTGCGGAACGTGCCGCTCTTGCCGCCGGTTTTTTCGAGGAGCCTCAGGTCTCGAATCTCGATGCCACGATCGAGCGCCTTGCACATGTCATAGACGGTGAGCGCCGCGACGGCCGCTGCGGTCAGCGCTTCCATTTCAACTCCGGTAGGTCCGGTGGAGCGGACCGCCGTCGTGATGCGCACGCCGTCCCGCCCGAGGCGGGTTCGAACGTCGGCATGGCTCAGGAGCAAGGAATGACAGAGAGGGATCAACTCCGCGGTGTGCTTGGCGGCGGCGATACCCGCGATGCGAGCAATCTCGAGCGGATTACCTTTCGGATTGTTGCGGAGCGCCCGGAGGGTTTCGGGCCGCATTTTCACCCACGCTTCGGCCGCCGCCGCTCGCACGGTGTTCTCCTTATCGGAAACATCTACCATTCGCACTTCGCCGCCGGAATGGTAGTGGCTCAGGCGTTGCGGCCTGCTCGGCTTCGATTTCATAAATCGCTCAATAGGCTAATGAGTAATCCCCCATTTTGGGGCGCGACGTAGCCGCGGGTTTACCCCGCCATGCGAAATGGCGGCATAAAACCACCTCTACGAGACAGAAACTGAGGCAATCCCTCAATCGCCTGATTCTTTCAACATCACGTCCACCCACTCGCCTGCATCGAGCGAAGCCTGCTCCGGGTGCACCACCACAAAGCAGTTTGCCTCCGCGAGTCCTCGAAGATCGCCCGAGCCTTGCCACCCGACGATGCTGACGGTAGGAACGCCATCGACCCGTTCCACGCGCGCGGGCACAAACCGTGTGAAGCCCGGCTTGTGCTGAAGTGGTTTAGCGAGGCAGGCGCCGAGAAACAGCGCTCCCGAAAATTCCGAGCCAGCCAGCACACCCAAGGCAGGGCGGACAAAAACCTCAAATGTTACATAGGCTGAAACCGGATTGCCGGGCAAGCCAAAAAAGAATGTCTCTCCCACGCGCCCAAAGACCACCGGGTGTCCGGGCCGGATGGCCACGCTTCGGAAATAAAATTTCGCCCCCAGCTCTTCGAGGGCTTCTTCAACCCGATCGTATTTGCCCACAGAAACGCCGCCGCTCAGAATCAGCAGGTCCGCCCGGAGACCTTGCTGGATCAATTCCTTCAGGCGATCTTTCCGGTCGGGGGCCACCCCGAGAACTTTCGGAATACCGCCCGCTGCTGCCACCTGAGCGGCGAGGGAGAGAGTATTGCTGTTGCGGATTTGGAACCACGGCGGAGTCTGATCGACGGCCACAAGCTCATCGCCCGTGGTGAGGATTCGAACCGCCGGCGGGCGAAATACTTCGACCTGTGCGGCGCCAATCGACGCCAGAAGCGCGACCTCCGCCGCTCCCAGTTTCCGGCCGCGCTCGAGCACGATGCTTCCTGCCGGCGCTTCACTTCCCTGGCGGACGACGTTCTCAAACGCGCTGACGCTCTCGAGCGATTCGACGCGCGAGCCTTCCTGCCGCGTGCGCTCCACCATCACCACCGCGTCAGCGCCCGTGGGCAGCGGCGCGCCCGTCATAATGCTCACGCATTCGCCCGCTTGGATTTTACCTTCAAAGTGCGTACCCGCCCGCACTTCTCCAACGCACTCGAGGACGGCAGGACTCGATGCGAGATCCGCAGAACGGACCGCGAAGCCATCACGCGTCGAGCGGTGGAACGGAGGATAATCCCGGTCGGCTTTCGCTTGCTGGGCAAGAACCCGACCACACGCTTGCTCGAGCGGCAAGGTTTCAGCGCCAGGCACGCGCACATGAATTTTTTCCTTTACCGTCGCAATCGCTTCCTGGAACGTAGGCGTCATCTCAGTGCGGAGTGGTTTGGGAGCCGGCTGAACCATCTGCTGTTTTCCAGCCAGACGGTCTGTTCACGTCCGGGACCGGTGGAAACCATTCCGATTTCCACACCCACCTCGCCGGAGAGGAACTGGAGATATTCCTTCGCCTTGCGAGGAAGCTCCGAGTAATCACGGAGGCCAAAAGTGGACTGCTTCCAGCCCGGCAGGGTCTCATATCGGACTTTGACGCGCCCGAGCATCTCGATTTCGGCCGGAAACTCGCCGAGGGGTCTCCCGTCGCATTCATATTCCACGCCCACCGGGATCTCTTCCAGGTGGTCCAGAATGTCCAACTTGGTGATGACGAGAGTGTCCAGGTGATTGAGACGCGCGCTATAGCGGGCGGCCGGCACGTCAAACCAGCCACAGCGGCGAGGCCGGCCGGTAACCGCGCCATATTCGCCTCCTCGCTCGCGGAGCTGGTCGGCCCCGTCACCTTCGAGCTCGGTGGGAAAGGGACCGCTTCCAACGCGTGTGGCATAGGCCTTGGAAACTCCGATGACGGAGCCAATGCGCGTGGGCCCGACGCCGGTTCCCGTGCACGCGCCGCCCGCTGCGGCGCTCGAAGAAGTGACGAAAGGGTAGGTGCCGTGGTCAAGGTCAAGCAGAGTGCCTTGAGCACCCTCAAACAGCACCGCGCAACCGCGGTCCATCTCCCGATTCAGGAACGCTGAAACGTCCGTGAGGTAGGGCACAATGCGCTGGCCTCCGCGCCAGTAGTCCTCAATCAGAGTGTCTGGATCCGGGATCGTTTGGCCAGGCGCTGTCGGCGCTGACTGAATTCTTTCGAGCAGGGCTTCCCTGGCCCGGCGGCAGAACGTTTCGGGGTGGCGCAGGTCGGAGCAGCGCAGGCCCCGGCGTGCGGCCTTGTCTTCATACGTAGGGCCAATACCCTTTGAGGTGGTCCCGATTTTGGCCGCGCCGCGCGCCACTTCGGCGGCCTGTTCCTGAAGCTTGTGGTAGGGAAGAATGAGGTGGCAGCGGTCGCTGATGCGGAGGCGGTTTCCTACGCTGATGCCGGACGCCTCGATCGCCGCCACTTCAGAGAGGAGCGCTTCAGGATCCAACACGACGCCATTTCCAATGACCGCGACTTTATCTGCCCGCAGAATGCCGCTTGGAACCAGTTGAAGGATGAACTTTTTACCCTCTACCACCACCGTATGGCCGGCGTTCGCACCGCCCTGATAGCGGACGATGAGATCAAACTGCGCCGCCAGGGCGTCAACGACCTTGCCTTTTCCTTCATCACCCCATTGGACGCCCACCAAAACTGTGCTTTTTTCCATATGCAGAACGCGTTTTATTGTAACCTGAAACGAGCCCTCATTTTCGAATACAGTGTCAAATCCCACATTTACGCGGAGTGGTCAAGCTGATGGAAATTCACGCTTGAGGTGTGTGCTTGAAGCTTTTTCGATAGGGTCCCAAAAAGGAATTAGCCGTCCGCGAGCGGCTGGCCGCCAACATGCCGCGTAAGGCAGGCCGCCTTAGCCGAGATGCTTTTCGAGCATTTTGGTGATGACGTCCTTGGATGTCGCCCCGACCACTTGTTCCTGAACCTGCCCGTCTCTGAAGAGAAGCAGCGTAGGAATCCCGCGGATATTATAGCGGCTGGCGATGGATTGGTTCTCATCCACATTCACCTTACCCACGACGGCCCGGCCGCTATACTGGCCAGCCACATCTTCGACGGTTGGGGCGAGCATCCGACACGGGGCGCACCAAGGCGCCCAGAAATCTACGAGCACAGGCTTGCCCGCTTTGAGAACCTGCTCCTCGAAATTTTGCTCGGTAAATTCAACAATGTTATTTCCTGCCATACATACTCCTCCGAATTATCTCCGCCGCTTGATCTGCGCTAAGTTGGCCGCTGAAGATGCGCATCGTCCGGCAAACCCGTTGATCGCGCACTTTATTGGATGTTCATGGAGCCGTCTGGGTTCGGCCTTTTGAGGTCGAAAACTGCTCATAGATGCGCAGATAGGCCCGTGCCGAAGCGGCCCATGAGAAGTCCGCTTTCATGCCGTTTTCGATAAGCCGCTTCCAGAGCGCCGGTTGACGATAGGTTTGGAGCGCGCGGTTCAAGGCATCCAGGAGCGCCGGAGCGGAATAGTCGCTGAATTTGAAGCCCGTTCCCTTCACGCCGTCGAACTCCTGGATGCTGTCATCGAGTCCGCCCGTGGCCCTGACCACAGGCACCGTGCCATATTTCAAGCTGTAAATCTGGTTCAGGCCGCATGGCTCGTAGCGGGAAGGCATCAGGAAAATATCAGCCCCGGCCTCGATTTGATGGGCCAATTCATTATCGTAGCTGACTTTCACCAGGAACTTACTCGGAGACGCCGTGGCCAGCTCACGGAAGAGCTGTTCGTACTGCGGCTCTCCCGTGCCAAGCGCCACCACGTAGAGGTCCATCCTCGCGAGCGCCCCGGCGGCCTCGGCGACCAGGTCGAAACCTTTTTGGGCGGCAAAGCGTGAAATGATGCCAACCACCGGGCGGTCCAGCGCCGGATTGCGGACGCCCATCCGCTCGAGCAGCGCCTTCTTGCAGATGAGCTTTCCTTCGAGCTTTTCCGGGGTGTACCGGGCGGTGATCAGCTTGTCGATGGCGGGGTTCCAGGCATCGTAGTCCACGCCGTTCAGAATGCCTTCGAGCCGCGCGGCCCGCGAACGCAGGACACCATCGAGGCCATATCCGAATTCCGTGGTTTGGATTTCAGACGCATACTTGCGGCTGACCGTGGTGATGAAATCGGAAAATACAATCCCGCCCTTCAGGTAATTAACCTTGCCAAAAAATTCGAGCCCGTCCATCGTGAAAACGCTCGCATCGAGCGAGACTTGCGGCAGGACTTCGGAGTCGAAGAGGCCCTGGTAGCCGAGATTGTGGATCGTCAAGACAGAGGATGAACGCTTGAAAAAAGGGTCGTTACCGTAAAGCTTTTTCAAATAGACCGGCACGAGAGAGGTTTGCCAGTCGTGACAATGGAGAATCTCCGGCGGCTTGCTCACCCGTTTCAGCCCTTCAATCGCCGCGAGTGCAAAAGCACCGAAGCGCAGCGCATTATCGGGATGGTCCTTTCCGTCTGTGGACTGGTAAAGCCCTTCGCGGTCGAAGAACTCGGGGCAGTCCACGAGATGGTGCAGTACACCCTTGACGGCGCCACCCGTTTGGATGGAGGCAAACCGGAAACCAGCGCCTAACGGAATTGTGACGCTGGCCCCGCCCGGAGAGAGGGTGCCGGCCTGGGTGCCCCTGTAGCGCGGGATGACCACTTCCACGTCATGACCCAGGGCGAAGAGTGCTTGCGGCAAAGCGCCCACCACGTCCGCCAAGCCGCCGGTCTTTGAATACGGAACACATTCAGAGGCGATAAATACGATTCGCATAAGCTTTTTCCAAGCAACTTCGTAAGTTAGAGGAAGGCGCCAGGGATGTCAAGCTGGAAGACACCGCGGGATTCTCTGTGGCATAGTCTTCAGCCACGGGGCTGAGGTATGATTTAATGAGTAGATGCTTTCATATTTTCGCAAAATGATCAGGCTGGCATTGCTCCCGGCTGTGGGAAGCTCGGAGGAAGTGCTGGTGGGTGGGCAAGCGGTGATCGAGGGCGTCATGATGCGCTCTCCGCATGCCTGGGCCGTGGCGGTGCGCAAAGCGTCCGGCGGGATCACGGTGAACCAGGGCCATTTGGACCGGCCTTCGGAGAAGCGCCCCTGGTTGAAGTATCCGCTGGTGCGAGGGCTAGGCGTGCTGGGCCAAGCGATGGTGCTGGGCATTCGGGCTTTGCGGTATTCCGCGAAGGAAGCTCTGGAAGATGTGCCGGCTCCTGCCAAGCCCCAGCCCAAAAAAAAGGCGGAGTTCGGCAACTGGGCGCTCACGCTGAACCTGGTATGCTCGCTGGGCTTTTTCGTCGTCTTTTACAAGTTTGTGCCGCTCTATGCTGCCACGCTGATCGAGCGGCATTTCGGCGTGCTGCGCAACTTTGTGGCCTTCAATTTCGCGGATGGCATTATTCGGCTGGCACTGTTCCTGGCGTTTTTGATTCTTCTCGCCCAGTCGAAAGACATCAAGCGCGTTTTTGAATATCACGGCGCGGAGCATAAAGTGGTGTGGGCGTTTGAAAAGACGGGCGGCCATGTCGATTTGGAATCAGCCCGCGAGGCGACGCGCTTTCATCCCCGCTGCGGCACCAGCTTCTTGTTGGTGGTGATGGTTATTGCGCTGGCTGTTTACCTGTTTCTGCCTTTCCAATCCTTTGCCTGGAAGCTGATCGTTCGTATTCTGTTGCTGCCTGTGATTGCGGGTGTTTCTTACGAATTCATCCGCTATGCCGCCAAGGCCCAGGGCTGGCTCTGGCGTTGCGCTTCCGAACCTGGCCTGTGGCTCCAGCGCGTCACCACCCGCGAACCGAACGACCACCAGCTTGAAATCGCCATGAAGGCTCTCGAATCGGCGATGGAGCTTGAAAAGCTGCATGGCGGGGAATTGGTGATCGCATAATGGAGCGCGGAAAGCATCGGGAGGAGTGGCAAAAGCTGTCAGACCTCCGAATTGAGGATGTGGAGGTCTTGCTGAGGAACGAAAGGTACGATGCCGCATATTATCTCGCAGGGTATGCTGTCGAGTGCGCTCTCAAGGCGCGAATCGTCAGGCTGCTGGAAGGTTATTTTCCTCCCAAGCAGAGCCTGTACATACATAGCTTGGAGAGGCTGTTCGATTTGGCGGAACTCGAGGAAGTGTTTGACGAGGGGGCCAATGGAAATCCAATGCTTTTGGCCCAATGGAACACCGTTAAGGACTGGTCTGAGGAAAGTCGCTATGACACTCAAGATCAGCGGACATCGGAAAATATGCTCCAAGCGGCCCGTGGAGTCGTTGCATGTATAAGACGTTACTGGTAAACAAATCGATCGAAGATGGGGACAAGCTGGTAAGAAGGCTGGAGGAAAAGAATTTCCCCATATCCGCTGCATTTTGGCGCTACCTCGATCAAGAGATGCTGTGGAGACTTGTGATTGTTTCGCCGGTCGTGGCCCAGAACGGCCCGCTTAGAACCTATATCGAAGTTTCAAAAGCTGTCGATGAGCTAGGCGGGTCCGTACAGTTCGGGATAAGCGACATTACCGTCATGAGCCCTTCCTCCTCCCAGTTTCGGGATTTGCGAAGAACAATTGAAGGCGCCGGCGTTGGAAGAGTCCGTGTCGCGTCTTCCTCTGAAGCACACCAGGGGCTAGCGTTTGAGGATTTCTATCTGTACAGATGGGATCCAAATCGGTTGTGACCGCAACTTTGCGGATTATCAGGCAGGACTGAACGATGCAATTTCTCCACCAGCTCGAGGAGATTGAAGCGAAGTATGAGGACCTCAACGCGCAACTGAGCGACCCGCACACGCTTGCGGACCCCCCTGTTTATCAGAAAGCTGCGAAGGCTCACGCCGAGTTGCGCGAGGTGGTGGAAAAATTCCGCGAATGGAAAGAGGCGGAAAAAAGCCTCAGGGAAACACGCCTTTTGCTCGAGGAATCCGGCTCCGACCCGGCCTTCCGCGAGATGGCGCAGGAGGAAATGGAAAAACTCGAACCGCAGCGGGCCGCGATTGAAGCGGAGCTCAGGCTTTTGCTCCTGCCGCGCGATCCAAACGATGAAAAGAACGTAGTGCTGGAAATCCGGGCGGGAACAGGCGGCGACGAAGCCACTTTGTTTGCCCAGGAAATCTTCCGCATGTACAGCCGCTATGCCGAATCCCAAGCCTGGCGCGCGGAAGTGCTTTCCACCAGCCTTTCTGGGGTGGGTGGGCTTAAAGAGGTGATTGCGCTCGTCGAAGGCCAGAAGGTGTACAGCAAACTGAAGTACGAAAGCGGCGTGCATCGTGTGCAGCGGGTTCCGGCAACGGAGCAATCGGGCCGCATTCATACCTCGGCTGTCACTGTGGCCGTGCTGCCCGAGGCGGACGAGGTCGAAATCGAGATCGATCCCAAGGACATCCGCATTGATACGTTCTGCTCTTCCGGTCCCGGCGGCCAATCGGTCAACACCACTTATTCGGCCGTGCGCATTACGCACCTGCCCACCGGTACCGTGGTTTCCTGCCAGGACGAAAAGTCGCAGATCAAGAACCGGGCAAAGGCTCTGCGCGTGCTCCGATCGCGCCTTTACGAGATGAAGCTTCAGCAGCAGCAGAAGCAGATCACGGCGGAGCGACGCTCGATGGTGGGTACCGGCGACCGCAGCGAGAAGATTCGCACGTACAATTTTCCTGATGACCGCGTCACCGACCACCGCATTAAGCTGACCCTCCACCAACTTGATCGCATCCTGGATGGCAAGCTGGACGAAATCATTGAAGCCCTCACCACCTATTACCAGGCAGAGAAACTGAAGCAGGTTTCGAACGTTTCCGCAAGCGAGCCCCTCCACGTGGCCGATGTTACTTCGTGAAGCGCTGCGAAAGGGCTTGCAGGCGCTCGCGGAGCATCATATCCCTTCCTCTGAACTCGCTGCCGAATTGCTGCTGATGCACGCGCTCGGCTGCGAGAGGGGTTATCTCCACGCGCACATGGAAGAGAGCCTATCTGATGAAACCACCCGGCGCTATTTTGCTCTCGTCGCCGAGCGGCTGACGGGCAAACCTACGCAATACATCACGGGTCACCAGGAATTCTGGGGCCTGGATTTTGAAGTCACGCCGGACGTCCTGATTCCCCGACCGGAAACCGAGCACGTTGTAGAGGCTGTACTGAAGTTTGCGAGGGGTGAGGGCGCACCGCGCCTGGTGGATGTGGGCACAGGCTCGGGCTGCATTGCGCTGGCGCTCGCGTGGGAACTTCCCACGGCTTCAATCTTCGCAGCGGATATCTCACCGGCGGCGCTCGGCGTGGCGCAAAGGAATGCCGCCCGGTTAGGGCTTGAGAAGCGCGTCGAATTCCGCGAAAGTGATCTACTCGCGTATTTTCTCGATCGCGACGAAAGAGGCTCTTTCGACCTGATCCTTTCGAACCCGCCCTATGTTGCTCAAAATGAGCTCGACCATGTGCAACGCGAAGTGAAGCAGTTTGAGCCGCGCCTGGCCTGGGGCGGCCTTCGAAACGGCGACGAAGTTTATCGCCGCCTCTTCCCTCAGGCGCAGCAATTGCTTAAGCCCGGCGGCCGCGTGGTGGTGGAGATCGGCTACCTGTTGCGCGACGCAGTCGTCAGCCTTTTGCGATCAGACTGGGCTGAAATAGTGGTCTGGCCGGATCTGAACGGAATCCCGCGCGTGGTGACGGCGCAAAAGGTGTAGCAGGTTGCTGAAAAGATAGGCGCCGACGCGCATCACACGCCTGCCCGCTTCGAAAATTTCGCTCAAGACCCCTCATCCGGGTCGCTGAGTTTACCCTGAGCCCCTTCGCTCCGCTCAGGGCGATTCGAAGAGGAGCGAATCGGCTCCTCACCTTCCTCCCCAGGGGAGAAGGTTCCCGACGTAGGAGGGCGGATGAGGGGTCGTTTTTCTCACGCTGAGCAGGCCGCCTGTCATGCAGCGGAGCCGGAGGCGACGAAGGGCCTCTGTATTTAAATTGTGCCATGGTTACCGATCCTTCTTA
>JBOGJS010000193.1:0-7705 GCA_050745365.1 Terriglobia bacterium | reverse complement strand
TGAACGCCAACGCCAATAGCACGATGACGATGATTGTGGATTTCGCCGTGGGCACGAACCCGAATACCGACTTGATTCTCAGCCAGATGCGTGAGACCCAAGCCTCTTCCCAATTGCCCTCTCCGGTTAACGACTTTGGCGTGACGGTGCAGAAATCAACCCATGCTCCGCTCGTTCTGATTGCGCTTTACTCCCCTCACGGAACGCACAACGCGCTGTTTCTTGCCAACTATGCCTACGTCCATCTCGTCGATCCGATCACCCGATTGCCGGGCGTTGCCAACGTCAATGTGTTTGGCGCGGGCCAGTACGCAATGCGAATCTGGCTCAACCCGGCAGCGATGGCCCGGCTGGGGATTACGGCTTCGGAGGTGATCAGCGCGGTTCAGGCGCAAAACACCGTGAATCCAGCGGGTCAACTGGGTGGCGCGCCGGCGCCCTCAGGTCAGGAATTCACCTATGCCGTACGCGCCCAAGGGCGCCTCGTTACCCCGGAACAGTTTGGCAACATCATCATAAGAGAAAAGCCGAACGGCGGTGTGGTGCGCGTCAAGGATATCGCGACGGTGACCTTGGGAGCGCAACTTTATTCCGAAATGGCGCGGCTCAACAGCAAGCCGAGCGGCATCATTGCCGTTTACCGGCTGCCTGGTTCGAATGCTGTTGACACCGCGGCAGGCGTCAAAAAGCTGATGGCTCAGATGAAGGGCAGCTTTCCTGGGGATATGAGCTATGCCATCTCCATCGATCAGACCCTTGCTGTGACGGCAGGCATTAAGGAGATTCTGTTCACCCTCGGGCTCGCCCTCGTTCTCGTCATCTTTGTCGTTTACCTTTTCCTCCAGGGCTGGCGCGCAACGCTGATTCCTTTGCTCGCCGTCCCGGTTTCGTTGATTGGCACATTCGTGCTTTTCCCACTGTTCGGCATCTCGATCAACACGCTCTCCATGTTTGCGATGGTGCTGGCGATTGGCTTGGTGGTGGATGACGCCATTGTGGTGGTCGAGGTCGTAGAGCGCCATATTGAGGAAGGACTCGCTCCGAAAGCCGCCGCTTTGAAAGCCATGGAGGAGATTTCCGGGCCGGTGATCGGTATTGCGCTGGTCCTTTCCGCGGTTTTTGTTCCCACGGCTTTTATCCCCGGCATCACCGGCCGGCTGTATCAACAATTCGCCGTCGTCATTGCGGTCTCAGTGATCCTCTCCGCCTTCAACGCGCTCAGCCTCAGCCCGGCGCTCTCCGCCTTGCTCCTGCGCCCTCGGGGGCGACGTCGCGGACCGCTGGGCTGGTTTTTTCGCGGATTCAACCATCTCTTTGGGAAGGCAACTAACGGCTACGTTCGCGCCTGTGGGGGCTTGTTACGGAAGAGTGTTGTCGCGATGGTTTTGCTGGCGCTCTTCGCCGCCGCGGGCGTCTTTTTCGGCGAAAAGCTGCCGTCAGGTTTCCTGCCCGACGAGGACCAGGGCTATTGCATGGTTAACCTTCAGCTTCCCAACTCTGCATCGCTTCAAAGAACCAATGCCGCGACGAAGCAAATCGAGGCGATGCTCGAAAAAACACCGGGCGTCCGCTATGTTACCAGCGTCGTTGGCTTCAGCTTGTTGAGTTACGTCAGCACAAGCTACAACGCATTTTTCTTCATCACCTTCAAGCCCTGGACCGACAGAACGCAAATGAACGAGCAGCTCCAGGCGATCAAGTTTCACCTCAACCAGGAGTTGAGCCAGTTGCCACAAGGGAGCGCTTTCTGCTTCTCTCCTCCTGCCATTCCCGGCGTGGGAACCTCCGGAGGGTTTACCATGGCCTTGGAGGATCGTGGCGATCATGGCACCTCGTGGTTGTCGGCCAATGTGAACAAATTTGTGGCCGCGGCCCAGAAGCGTCCTGAACTAGCAGGACTCAATACTTCATTCCTTCCTGCTGTGCCCCAGCAATACATTGACGTGGACCGAACTAAAGCGCTCAAACTCGGGGTGCCCATTCCGGACATTTATCAGACTCTCCAGACGTTCATGGGCGGTTTTTTCGTGAATTACTTCAACCGCTTTGGGCGGCAATGGCAGGTTTACGTCCAAGGCGCAGGTCCATTTCGAAACAACACGCAAGACCTGCGGCAATACTACGTCAGTAACAATCAAGGCCAGATGGTCCCCTTATCCGCTTTGGCAAAGTTTGAGCCGCGCTTGGGCCCGGAGTTCATCATGCATTACAACGAATACCCTGCGGCGCAGATCAACGGCAGCGCGGCACCCGGATATAGCTCCGCGCAGGCGATGGCGGCCCTCGAGCAGGTTTTCGGCGAAACCATGCCGAAGGAGATGGGCTATGACTGGATGGCGATGTCGTTCCAGGAAAACAAGGCAGCGCAGGGGGTGAAACCGGTTACAATCTTCGGCATTTCACTGCTATTCGTTTTTCTCATTCTCGCCGCTCTTTATGAGAGCTGGTCGCTGCCGTTCAGCGTCCTGCTGAGCGTTCCCATCGCCGTCTTCGGTGCCTTTGGCGTTCTCCTCCTGCGGCGGGTCATCCATCTTGCGTACGTGCCGCCCTACATGGTCCAACTCGAAAATGACGTTTATGCGCAGATCGGCCTCGTGATGCTGATCGGCCTCGCGGCCAAAAATGCCATCCTCATCGTTGCCTTTGCCAAAGAAGAGTACGAGAAAGGCAGGCCACTTTCTGAAGCCGCGCTGGACGGAGCGAGGCTGCGCCTGCGGCCGATTCTCATGACGTCTTTCGCGTTCATTTTCGGCGTTGCGCCGCTTTGGGTGGCGTCAGGCGCAGGCTCGGTTGCCCGCCGCATCATGGGTACCACCGTGATCGGCGGCATGATCGGCTTGAGTTTAATCGCGATCTTTTTTATCCCCGCGATCTTTTACGTCGTCGAAAGGCTCTCTGGCGCCGCGCGCACCCGCGCGGTGAGAGTTGCCGACCGCGCCGAGGCGCCCGTGGAGGGAGACGGGTGAGAAAACTGCGACTCAGTGCGGTGGCTCTCTGTATCCTTCTCGCGGGATGCACGGTGGGTCCAAACTATCAGCGGCCAAAGGTTAATCTTCCGCCCTCCTATCGGGGTCAGCCGGCCAGCGCCTCTTTGAACCGGCAAGCTGCCTCTCTGGGGAATGAAAGGTGGTGGCAGGTCTTCGACGACCCTGTCCTCGATCAATTGATCCGGGTAGCCCTCAAGCAGAATTACGATGTTCGGATCGCGGCAACTCGCGTACTCCAGGCACAGGCTCAGTTGGGGATCACCCGCTCCAATCAATTCCCTGTCGTCACCGCCGGCGCAAATCTCTTCGCGGAACAAAACCCCAAGTCTTCGCACGTCTTTCCGGCATTTCGGGAAAACGACGCCGAATTGAGCGCATCCGTCATCTGGAACCTGGATTTCTGGGGTAAGTTCCGGAGAGAAACGGAGGCAGCACGCGATAATCTACTGGCGACCGTTTGGGGCCGTCGCGCCGTGATCACTTCGGTGGTTTCCGGTGTGGCCACGGCCTATTTCGAGCTTCGGGAGCTCGATCTTGCGCTGCGAATTTCGCAACAAACCTTAGCTTCCCGAAATACGTCGTTGCACCTGATTCAGGTGCTCTATCATTACGGGTCCAATTCTCTGCTCGATCTTCGCCAGGCGCAGGAGCTCGTCGATACAGCGGCAGAAACCATTCCAGACCTCGAGCGGCAGATTCAGCAGCAAGAAAACTTGATCAGCGAGTTGCTTGGAGAGAATCCCGAGCCGGTGGCCCGAGGCCTCAAGCTTACCCAGCAGCCGCTGCCATCTTCCATTCCCGCTGGGCTCCCTTCAGAACTGCTCGATCGGCGCCCGGACATTCGGGAAGCAGAAGCAAGCTTGATGGCGGCCAATGCCGATATTGGCATCGCCAAAGCCGATTTCTTCCCCAACATCGCTCTCACCTCGGGCGGCGGCCTTGAAAGCTATGCTCTCAATCGTTTTTTTACGCTCCCCTCCACATTGTGGAACGTGACCGGTTCGGCAGCTCAGACGGTTTTTCAGGCCGGCGCCCTCCACGCCGGCCTCCGTCTTACGCGAGCTCAGGAGGAGGAAATGTTGCTCGCCTACCAGGAAGCTATTAAGAACGCGCTGCAGCAGGTTTCAGACGCCCTCGTCGCATATCAGAAGGATCGCGAATTTACCAGGCAACAGGCATTGCTGACTGCGGCTGCCAAGGATGCCGACAACCTCTCTGAAATCCTCTTTAAGCACGGCGGTGCCAGCTTCCTGCAGGTCTTGACGAGCGAAACGAACTACTTCGCCGCCGAGCTTGAGCTTGCACAGGCTCAGCTCAACGAGCGCCTGGCGCTGGTCCAGCTTTACAACGCTCTGGGCGGCGGCTGGCAATAGTTGAGGGGTTTGACACCACCGTCGGACGACGATTAATCTGAGTTCTCGGAGCAGGTGATGGACGTTTACGAAGAAATCACGCGGCTGCGCAAGGCGGGCAGGCGAGGCGCTCTGGCCACCATTATTCAGGTGCAGGGCTCGGTGCCGAGCTACGAGTGTTCCAAGATTCTGGTGCGGGATGATGGATCCATTGTGGGCACCGTGGGCGGAGGTTGCGTTGAAGCTGAGGTATGGAGCGCAGCGCAGGAGGTGATGCACGAGGAAAAACCGCGGCGGCTTCACTTCAATTTGAACGACCGTCCGGATTTGAACGATGGCCTCGTTTGCGGCGGCTCACTCGATATTTTCATTGAGCCCGTTCTCGCCACACCCACGCTTTATCTTTTCGGTGGAGGACACATCTCACTTGCCATCTCGAAGATTGCGGAGCTGGCCGGATTCGAAACCGTGGTTTCAGATGACCGGGAAGCCTTCGCAAGCAAGCAGCGGTTTCCCGGCGCCGCCGAGAACCATTCCGGCGACTGGCCGGAAATATTTCCGCGGCTGCGCCCGAACGAATTCTCCTACATGGTGATTGCCACACGCGGGCATAAAGGCGATCTTGCCTGCCTTCGCTGGGCGCTCACCACCTCCGCCCGTTACATCGGGATGGTGGGCAGCCGGAGGAAGCTGATCGAGTTCTCCAAATTTCTACAAAAAGAAAATGGGCAGGCCGAGCCGGAGCGCATCCATTCCCCGGTGGGACTGAGGATTGGGGCCATCACCCCCGGGGAGATCGCCGTTTCCATTGTCGCGGAAATGATTGCAGTCCGCCGGAATACTGCGTCGGACGTTCCTTCCCTCGCTTATCACCTGAAGAAACAAAGCGCGCCGTGACACAAGGCGGAATAGCCGGGCTTATCCTTGCCGCCGGCGAATCCTCGCGCATGGGCAAGGATAAGGCGCTCCTTACCTACCGCGGCCGATCCTTTCTGGAGGGGATCATTCAAAGCCTTCGTGAGGCCGGGCTGCAGCAGACGATCGTAGTCCTCGGACACCATGCAAGGGAGATCCAGTCCGCCGCGATTCTCGAAGGCGTCCAGATCGTCCTCAACGAGGATTATCGTCTTGGGCAGACTTCCTCATTGCAAGCTGGTCTCGGCATCCTCGATGCCGGCGTCATTGCCATCCTGCTTTGCCTTGTAGACCATCCTGCCGTAAATCCTGAAACTCTAAGAAAGCTTTGCCGGATGTTTTGGGAATCGGGCGCGCCAATTGTGATCCCGACCCACGAGGGCCGCCGCGGACATCCCGTCATCATTGGTCAGGCCTTGTTTCAGGATTTACTCAATTTGAAGCCGGAATCGGGAGCCAACGAGGTGATTCGAAGATTTCGAGAGCAGACCGTCTTCTTGGAAGTGCACGATCCAGGCATCCTTCTGGACGTTGACAGTCCGAAGGACTACGCGCATTTTGAAAGCTGGCCAAAACGGGGATAGCAAGGGCATTACCCGATACGGGAAAATGCGCCCTGGGGCATCCTGGCGCGAGATTTTGGCTAGTTTTACTGGGAAACACAGGTTCCCTGTATTTCCGCCGCTCCTTATGCCTCCAGGATGTGAATTTTGTATCCCTGCAGCCAGGCACGCTTCGCGTGCGGCTTCAGCGGCTTGAGATCAGCACGTGGGGCTTGATCTTTCTCTTCCCTTTTTTCAAGTCTTCGAATATGCGTTCGAGGTCATAATCGAATTGCGCGGCGTAAGCCTGTCTGACGACGCGAACCTCTTCAACGATTTCGTCTTTCCACTTCATTGTTGTTCTCCCATGAGTTCTTCCGGAGTGCACAAACTCGGGACCTGGTACCCATATTGTTCGACGACGCGCCGTATGGCTCGATCGAGTTGTGCGTTAGCAATGTGCTGACAGTTCCAGGTCAAGAGGTATTCGCAACCGTATAGCTCGGAATTGTTGTTTCGATGTAGAGCTTGGGTCTCAGGTTCTAGTTCTCTCCACTTCATCGAGCCGATTGACGGCAAGTGAACCACTTTGGTATGTTGAATTGAAGGCGAAAACACCATTTAAAGCGTCGATGATGTTAGCCGACGGCCGCAAAGGGTAGCGCTCTTCTTATATCCATTCCGGAGGGTTTGTGGCAAACCATAAATCGGCGCTGAAGCGCATCAAGCAAACAGAGGCAAGAACGGAGCAGAATCGCGCCCATCGTTCCCGCCTGCGCGGGCAGATGAGGCGATTGCGCGTGGCGATCGAAGCAAAAGATAAAAGCGCAGCGCAGGCCCTCCTCTCCCCAACCTTCGCCCTGATCGACCATTCAATTCATAAGGGTATTCTCCATCGAAACACCGCCGCCCGGTACAAATCACGCCTGAGCCGGAAGCTTAAAGCGTTGGCATAAGCAGCTAAGACTATTACGCCCTCTTTGCCTTGATCAATCCCTGCGAAGTGAGAACTTTCTCAAGCCTGGCGCGGTTTTCTGCTTTCATTGGGACCATGGGCAGGCGGTAGACCTCTTCAATCATGCCCATCATCGCCAAAGCGGCTTTGACGGGAATGGGGTTGGTTTCGATGAAGTTTGCTTGCATGAGCGGCAAAAGCCGGGCATTCAGCTTGCGCGCCTCGCCGTAATTTTCCTCCAGCAGCAACCGGGTGAGTTGGCTCATGGGGCCGGGAATGATATTGGACGCTACGGAGATCACCCCCGCGCCCCCTGCTGCCATGAGGGGACACGTGAAAGCATCATCTCCGGAAAGCACGAGGAAGCCGGGCTCGACTGCGTTCAGTACCTCCATCTGCTGAACGATGCTTCCCGAAGCTTCCTTGATGCCGACCACATTGGCGATTCTGGAAAGTCTTCCCACCGTCGCTGGCTCGATGTTGGAGGAAGTCCGGCTGGGGACGTTGTAAAGAATCACCGGCAGGCCCGCTGCTTCCGCGATGGCGCTGAAGTGCTGGAAAAGACCCTCTTGCGTCGGTTTGTTATAGTACGGGGCGACGGAAAGGATCCCCTGAACGCCTAACGGCGCCACCTCTTTTGCCAATTCGCAAACGTGGCGTGTGCTGTTGCTGCCCACCCCGGCGATGATGGGGACTTTTCCTTTTGCCTCCGCCACCACAATACGTATAACGTCCAGGTACTCTTCTTTTTCGAGCGTTGGCGTCTCTCCGGTTGTCCCGCAAGGCACAAGAAAGTTGATCCCTTCTCGCAATTGGAACTCGACCAGTTGGCGCAGCGTTTCTACATCAATACTGCCGTCCTGACTGAAAGGAGTTACCAGCGCCGTCCCGCAGCCTCGAATTTCTAAATCCATAGTTTCTCCTCGCGTAGTGTCCACGAAATAGGTATACAGA
>JBOGJS010000192.1:0-35142 GCA_050745365.1 Terriglobia bacterium | reverse complement strand
CCTGTATACTGGCGCGGTTCGATTCGTTTCTCATGCCTCAACGTTAAGGCACGTTCACAGGAGAAGCAAGAGTTTTCTCGGAATCGTCAACGCACTTTTACCCCAGTACCCGACTGCCATCGGAGGTTTCGCGTTGTTAATCTCCGAAAATCCCGAGGTATTGCTGCTCGAAAAAGTTGTCTGTCATTCCGGCGATGTAATCGCACACAACACGCGCCGCCTGCTCCTCATCCATCTTGGTGAGGTAAGAGGAGGGAAGCGCTCGGGGATGAAGCATGTAATAGGTGAAGAGCTGCTCCAGCCGCCGCGCAATGCCTTCGCGCTGGCTTCGAACTCTGGGATGCGCATAGAGGCAAGTATGCAGATACCGTTTCAGCTTTCGATTTTCCTCTGCCATGGACGGGCTGAATCCGGCCATCCGGGAAGGTAATCTGCGCACTTGTGCCACCGATCGCACGCGCGCCTTGCGCAGACGGAGGCGCGTGGTGTCGATCAAGTCCGTCACGAGAGCGTTCACCAGCCGTCGGAGACCCTCGCTGAACAGGAGTTTTTCAGGAGCATCAGAATGTTTTTTCGCAACGGGACGGTATAGCGCATCGAAAAAAGGCACCTGCGCTCGGATCGCCGCGAGCGGGAGCAGGCGCGATTCATACCCGTCGTCCAGGTCAGCACAGTTGTACGCGATCTCATCCGCAAAGTCGATGAGCTGCGCTTCAAGCGGAGGCTGCTGGCCGAGCAGATATTCCTGAAGCTCGGGGTAAAGCTTCAGGTTGTAATCGCGAGAGTGTTTTACGATTCCTTCGCGAACTTCGAAGGTGAGGTTCAAGCCGGGAAAGGCGGCGTACTTTTTCTCGAACTGGTCCACAATACGCAAGGCGTGGAGGTTATGCTCGAAACGGTCGCCGTAGGTTTCCATCAGCCGGTTCAAAGTCTCCTCGCCCGCATGCCCGAAGGGCGGATGACCCACGTCATGAACGAGCGCCAGAGCCTCCACGAGATCCTGGTTAAGTCGCAGCACGCGAGCCACGGTGCGGCTGATCTGCGCCACTTCGAGGGTGTGCGTCAGGCGTGTGCGAAAATGATCCGAGTAGCGCCGCGTGAAAACCTGAGTCTTGTTTTCAAGCCGGCGAAAGGCACGCGAGTGGATGATGCGATCGCGATCCCGTTCATAGTTGTTGCGGTAGGGATGCGGAGGCTCCGGATAGCGGCGGCCCCGCGACTCGACGGTGGACATTGCATAGCCAGCCAAATTTTCTTTGGGGGTTTTCATCGTCGGCTTCGAAGCATTCGGCGCCAAAAAAACTTCACTCGGACTATACCATAGCCCTCCGAAGGATTCCCTCTTCATGCGAAGAGACTTCCGCGTTTCCGGCAATTTTCCTACAGTCGGTCAAAGACTTTGCCGATAACACAATAGGGCGTCCTTAGAGGCCGTGAGGAGCACGGTCCAGGACCGTCATCAGGCTCGAAATGGCATGGTAGAGCAGGTGGTGGAGATCGAGAAAGCACTGGCACAGGTGGACGGACTGCCAGAATTACAGCCGATCTGCTCTTATTGCAAGCGCATCCGTAACGATCGGAATTATTGGCAGCGAGTAGAAATCCCTCTTTTAGAGCATTCCGAGGCAGAGTTTACGCATGGCATTTGCCCGCAGTGTTACGAAACCGTCGTAAGACCTGAGTTGGAGCAAATCCGGGACCGATAGGGGACTGTTGAGAGATGGTATCAGCACAGCAGCCTGGCGAAACCATGAAATCTTCTCCTCACGTCGTCAGGCTGGCCGCACTTGCGTGCGCTTCGCCAGCCGCATTCCTTTTACACCGACAGTTGGGGATCCATTTTGCCGCTGAACTCGCATCATCGCGCTTCGCGCAGGTTTCGAGCCCTGCGTGGTGGATTTCCGCAGTGGTGGTCATCACCATTCTAGGGTTGCTTTTGAAGCTAGGGGCGCTGAAGTCGCGCGAACGCGAATACGCGGAGTTCGTCCGCCGCGCTGCCGAGCGGGAAGCGATGCACGAGCAGCGCTACCGGGAGTTACTGGACAATGCGAGTGACATTGTCTACACCCATGATCTTGAAGGGAAGCTTATTACCTGGAGCAAAGCGGGGGAGCTGATTACAGGCTATGAGCAGCAAGAGTTGGTGCAAAGAAATCTGGTCGAGCTTGTTCTTCCGGAGCGCCGGGAGGCGGTGCGTGCCTGGATCCGCCAAATCGTGGAAGGGCAGGCTCCGGCAACGTTTGAGCTGGTGATTACGGCCAAGAACGGTCACCCGGTCATCCTGGACGTCAGCACGCGGATAATCACGCGAGGTGGCGGGCGGGCGGGAATACTGGGATTCGCCCGCGATATCACTGCCCGCAAGCACTCTGAAGAGGAAGCGCAGCGGGCGCGTGCGGCGGCGGAGGCGGCATCCCGGCTGAAGAGTGAATTCCTTGCCAACATGAGTCACGAAATTCGCACCCCGATGAATGGCATTCTGGGGATGACGGAGCTGGCTCTCGAAAGCGACCTCAGCCCGGAGCAGCGAGAGTTTCTGGCAGTCGTCAAGATGTCGGCGGATTCTCTTCTGGACATTATCAATGACATCCTGGATTTCTCGAAAATCGAAGCTGGAAAACTCGAGCTGGATTCCGCGCCCTTCAGCCTTCGTTATCTCCTGGAAACAACGTTGAAGCCTTTCATGATCCGTGCACGGCAAAAAGGGCTTCACCTGGCTTGTGATTTTGATCCGCGTGTCCCCGACGGTTTGATGGGTGATTCGACGCGCTTACGCCAGGTCCTGACGAATCTGGCCGAAAACGCCATCAAGTTCACTGAAAAGGGATCGATCCGGGTCAGCGTACAAGCCGTGGCGCTGAATCAAGATCAAGTGGTCCTCCGGTTCGACGTGACGGATACAGGAATTGGGATCCCTCCTGAAAAGCAGCAGATTGTCTTCGAGGCTTTTACTCAGGCCGACGGGTCTACCACCCGAAAATTTGGCGGCACCGGTCTCGGATTAACGATCACGAAGAAGCTGGTGAGCATGATGGGAGGTGAAATCAACGTTCAGAGTGAGGCGGGCCAGGGTAGCGCTTTCAGCTTCACCCTCCCTTTCCCTCTCACCCAAAACTCTTTCCGGGAAGCTTCAGGACAAAGCGTGCTTGCTTCGGAAGCAATCGCTCCGCCTGCTCTCGAGTCTTTCGCCGTACCCAGGGAGGCCGGCCCCTCTCCCAGAATCCTGCTGGCCGAAGACAATGCCGCGAACCGAAAGCTGATTCTCCACCTCCTTCAGAAGCAAGGCTACACTCTGGAAGCTGCCAAGGATGGCAGGGAGGCCCTGGCCATCTTGGAAAAAGCCGGGCCAAGCGGTTTTGACGCCGTATTGATGGATATCCAGATGCCGCATATGAATGGGTTTGAAGTCACTCGGATTATCCGTCACAATGAGGACGGATCGCACACGCATCTCCCCATCATTGCCCTCACGGCCCACGCGATGAAAGGAGACATGGAAAGGTGCTTGCAGGCGGGCATGGACGGGTATATCGCCAAACCCATCGACCGCGAGGAGCTTTATGCTACCGTGGGGCGGTTCACGGCCCGTGGAGCAGAGCACAGTTTATCGAACCGGCCTGTTCTTGCCGGCGTGGCGAAAGGAAACCGTGCGGAGCCAGAGGAGCCTTCGGTTCCCCGATCCTCCCGTCCGCAATGGACACAGTGAGGAGGTCACTCCAAAGGAAAAAATGCGGATCCTGATTGCTGAAGACGACCCTGTCTCAAGCCGGATTCTTGAAGCCTACCTCACCAAGTGGGGCTACGAAATTGTAGTGACCCATAATGGCCAGGAAGCTTGGGATGTGATCCAGAAGGAAGATGCCCCAAAACTGGCGATATTGGATTGGATGATGCCATCGATGGATGGCATTGCGTTGGTCCGACGGCTGCGCCAGCAGCCGCGCGCACATTATGTTTACGTGATCCTGCTCACAGCCAGGGATCTCAAAGAAGACGTCATCGCCGGCCTCGAGGCAGGGGCTGATGACTATCTCACCAAGCCTTTCAACAAGCCTGAGCTTGAGGCGAGACTCCGCACAGGGAAGCGCATTTTGGACTTGCAGCAAAGCTTGCTCGAAGCTCAAAGCGCATTGCGGGAAGAAGCGACGCACGACCACTTAACAAAAGTATGGAATCGAGCTGGGCTAATGGAAATTCTCGATCGCGAGTTCACCCGCGCCTTGCGCTTTGGCAGTGCCGTGGCCATTGCTGTCGCGGATCTCGACTACTTTAAGCGTGTTAACGACACGCACGGTCACGTTGTGGGTGATGAAGTCCTGCAAGAGGTTGCCAGCAGAATGCTTGCCTCGGTGCGCGGGTACGATTCCGTGGGGCGCTACGGCGGAGAAGAATTTGTGGTTGTGCTGCCGGAATGCGTGGCTTCCAGTGCCTTGCAGCAAGCGGAGCGCCTGCGGCACGGCGTCAGTTCGAAACTCATTCAAACCTCCGACGGCCTCCTCTCGGTCACCGTCAGCGTCGGCGTCGCCGCCACAGATCAGGCGGATTACTCCCGATATCCGGATTTGTTGCGCTCTGCCGACGCCGCGCTTTACCGCGCCAAGACGGCAGGCCGCAACCGGACCGTTCTCGCCGACCCAACAGATGCAAATGTGCCGGTTTCTCACCCGGTCTGAAATCTCCTCAGAATTTCTTATCTCATTCATAAACCTATTTGATTGGCCGTGAAGGTGCACCCGCCGATATAATTTCCTCTTATCACATCTCATCCTTTTCACTGATCTCGTCAGAAGCGTTTCAGCGCAGCATTAGGAGATATTTGATGCGGAAGGCGGTTGCCTGGCTCTGGCTTGCGAGTCTGTTTCTTTTTCCCGTTGTGGGTCAGTGTGGCGTTTCGTCCTCGTTGTTGCCCGCAAAAGATTCTACAACCGTCCTTTCGATCAGTGTCGAATCCCGGTTGGATGCTCTCGGCAAGCAGGTAGCAGCGGCTCAAAGCGCTGGGGACAATGCCTGGGTGTTGATGAGCGCGGTGCTGGTTTTGCTAATGACAGGGCCCGGCCTTGCGCTGTTCTACGGAGGGCTTGTCCGCAGGAAGAATGTTCTGGCCACCATGATGCAAAGCTTCGTGTTGATGGCGATCATCACTGTGATCTGGGCTTTGTTCGGTTACAGCCTCTGCTTTCACGAGGGCAATCGCCTTATAGGAGGGCTTGGCTATCATTTCCTGCAACACGTCGGCGGTTCTCCCAATCCCGCCTATGCGCCAACCATTCCTCAGCAAAGCTTCATGCTGTTCCAGCTCATGTTCGCCATCATCACGCCGGCTCTCATTACCGGGGCTTTTGCCGAGCGCATGAAGTTCAGCGCGCTGGTTCTCCTCATGATTCTCTGGTCCATCTTCGTTTACGATCCGATGGCACACATGGTTTGGGGCCAGGGAGGGTTTCTCAATGCAACGTTGGGCGGGGTAGTCCCCACTCTGGACTTTGCGGGCGGCACCGTCGTACACATCACTTCGGGAGTTTCGGCGCTGGTCTGTGCACTGTATCTTGGGAAGCGGGTGGGATACCCTTCAGAGCCCATGCCGCCTCACAGCGTGGTGCTCAGCTTCATAGGCGCTTGCCTTCTATGGGTGGGGTGGTTCGGATTTAATGCGGGCAGCGCACTCTCGGCAGGAAGCCTGGCCAGCTCCGCCTTTCTTGCCACGCAGCTTGGCGCGGCTGCGGCGGCCTTGGCCTGGATGGGTGCGGAGTGGATTCGGGATAGGCGGCCCAGCGTCCTGGGCGCCGTTTCCGGTGCGGTGGCAGGGCTTGTGGCCATCACGCCGGCGTCGGGATTTGTCGGACCCATGTCGGCGCTGGCCATCGGCGCCATCGCCGGTGTGGTCTGCTATTTTATGGTCACCAGGATTAAGCACGTTTTCGGCTACGATGACTCGCTCGACGCCTTCGGCGTGCACGGGATGGGCGGGACGGTAGGCGCGCTCCTCACCGGAGTGTTTGCAACCAGCGCCGTCAATCCCATTTTCAAAGACAGCAGGGGCCATGCCTTGCCCCTCGGGCTGATTGACGGCCATCCGGGCCAGGTCCTCAATCAGCTTATCGCCGTGGTCATCGCCTGGGTGCTTGCTGCCGTCGTCACACTGATCCTTCTGAAGATCGTCGATGTCGTCATCGGGCTGCGCGTGGACGCCGGAGAAGAAATCCAGGGCCTCGACCTCTCCCAGCACGGCGAGGAAGCGTACAATCTGGAAATGTAGCGAGGACGCTCAGCATGAAGAAAATCGAGGCAATCATCCAGACTTCCAGATTGAGCGCTGTGAAGGACGCGCTGCAGGAAGCTGGAGTGAACGGCATGACGATTTCTGAGGTGCGGGGCCATGGCCGGCAGAAGGGTCATACGGAAGTCTATCGTGGCAATGAGTACACGGTGGATTTACTCCCCAAGCTGAAAGTGGAGATTATCCTGCCGGACTCTCTGGTGGATACCGCCGTTCAGGCCATTTTAAAAAGCGCCAAAACCGGAAAAATTGGCGACGGCAAGATCTTTATTTACCAGGTAGACGAAGCCATCCGCATCCGGAACGAAGAGCGGGGAGATTCGGCGTTGTGAAAGGGCTCGATGGATGTTCGCGGATCAATCCCGCTGCCCAGCGACTCAGTTCCGCTCGCCAGCTATTATGATTCCGAGTTTCAGGAGCTTCGCGCCGGGTTCGAGAACAGCGGAGATGGCATCACGGCGATCCGCGCGCGGACGGCTCTTCTCGACCAAGTGATTTCCCGCCTCTACGCCGCCCATGTTTCTAGAGACCTCACCGGCCCAAAGGACTTTTGCCTGGTTGCCACGGGTGGATATGGCCGTCGGGAACTTTTTCCGTTTTCCGACGTCGACCTCGTTTTTGCTGCCGCCGGCCAGCGTACGCTTGCTGCCCACCGCGAGAGCGTCGCCATGCTATCCCAGAGCTTGTGGGACCTTCGGATGCGCGTGGGCCACAGCGCGCGGACGCTTTCCGATTGCGGCCAGTTTCATCCCGATAACCTGGAATTCAGCATCTCGCTGCTCGACCTGCGGTATATTGCAGGAGACGCCACCCTCTTTGAGAGACTGCGCTCCAATATCGTCCCTCACCTTGCAGCGCGTGATCAGCAGGACCTCGTGCGGAAACTTCTTGATCTCACTGCTCAGAGGCACGCGAAGCATGGCAGTACCATTTTTCACCTCGAGCCAAACGTCAAGGAATCGCCCGGCGGACTCCGGGATTACAATATCGCGCGCTGGCTTGCGGAGATTGTCCGTCTTGCGGAGCATGGCCACTCGACGCCCGATGCCGGGCTGAAAGAAGAGAGCGCGGAAGCGGCGGTGCGATTTCTCTCCGCACTGCGGTGCTTCCTCCACTTCGAGCGAGAACGCGACGATAATCTCCTTGTCTACGGGTTGCAGGAACAGGCCGCTGCCCGCGGTCTCGGAATCAACCATGGAATACCCATAGATCCAGCCGAATGGATGCGGGCTTATTACCTCCATGTCCGCTCGATTCACCGCCGCACAATGGCCTTAGTTGAAAGCGTGTACCCTGCGCGCTCTTCCCTTTACAGTCTCTTTCAGGATTGGCGCTCCCGGCTCTCCAATGCAGGCTTCGCCGTGATCCGGGGGAAAATCTATCCCCGCTCCTCTGGGCCAATGGACTGGACCACGCTTCTCAGCCTCTTCGAGATGGTGGGGCGCCATGCTCTCGAATTGAGCACGGAAGCCGAGCGCTGGGCAGAGGACAAACTGCGGTCCCTCACGCCGGGAAGTGAAGAAGGCCGAAGCGAAGCGCCAGCCATGCCGGATGGGATTTGGCCGGCCCTGCGGCGCATCCTGCTTCTGCCGAACGCGGCAAACGCGCTGCGGACCATGCACCGCCTTGGGGTGCTAGCGGCACTCTTTCCTGAGTTTCGGGCGATCGATGCACTGGTGATCCGGGATTTTTATCATCGCTATACGGTGGACGAGCACTCTTTCATAACCATTCAGAACCTTTGCGCGCTGGGCGGCAGAAAACAAGAAGTAGCGGGCCAGGAACAGCCGCTTGACGCGTGGGAAGAAAAACTGGCTGAGCTCGCCTCTGAAATCGAGAGGCCGGAGCTGCTACGCTTTGCGCTACTCTTCCACGACATCGGCAAGGGAATGAATACGCCATCCCACATCGAAGGGAGCTTGCGAGCCGCGGAAGGAATCTGCGCGCGCTTGGGGATGAGCGCTGAGGATCAAGAAATGGTCCGGTTCTTGATCGCGCAGCATTTAGAGATGTCTTCCACCATTGCTCGGCGCGATATCTTTGATCCGGAGACCACTCGTTCGTTCGGCCAAAAGGTTGAGACCGCCGAGCGCCTCAAAATGCTCTGCCTCTTTACCTATGCGGACGTCAAGGCCGTAAATCCGGAAGCCCTCACTCCCTGGAGGGCCGAGCTGCTGTGGGAGCTGTATGCGATCACCTCCAACTATTTGACCCGCAGCCTTGATCAGGATCGCCTCCCGGAGTCGCCAGAAAAATCGGCTGCTGTGCGTCCAGTGCTTTTGAGCCTTAGAACCGCGCCGGACGCCCGCGAATTGCGTGCGTTTCTGGAGGGCTTCCCGCGCCGCTATCTCGCGATGCATCCGCCGCAAGAAATTGCTGAGCACTTCCAATGGTCGCGAGCGCTTGACGAGAACGAAGCGCATGTGCGAGTGGCGCTCTACGAGCACTCGTGCGAGCTGGCGGTTCTCACACGAGACAAGCCTTTCCTTTTCGCGTCGATCACCGGCTGCCTTGCCGGCTGGGGAATGAACATCGTCAAGGCGGATGCCTTTGCCAACAGCGCCGGTATTGTGCTGGACGTCTTTCGCTTTCAGGACGTTTTCCGCACGTTGGAGTTGAACCTGCCGGAAGTCTCGCGCCTGGAAAAAACTGTGGCCGCCGTCATCACCGGGAACTGCTGTCTCGCTGACGTGATGGCGGGCAGAACGGAGCGGAAAGAAAGCACTAAAGTGGAGGTGCCCACCCGAATCAGTTTTGATGACGCCAGCTCTTCACGTTGCACTCTTCTCGAGCTCGTCAGCGAGGACCGACCCGGACTCCTTTATGCCGTCAGCTCCACTCTCACCGGCCTCGGCTGCAACATCGAAGTAGCCCTCGCCGATACAGAAGCGCGGAAAGCCATGGATATTTTTTATCTTACCTTGCAGGGTGCCAAGCTCAGCTCCGATCGGCAGCGAGCCGTGCGCTCTGCCCTGTTTCAGAGACTGTCGCAGCCATCTCTGTTGGCATCGTAGCAGCATTCGGTTCAGTTTGCTAAAAAAACAGCGAATTACGGGGCTTCGAATGCAGGCCCCTGAAGTGACTGCATTCCCAGCCCTCTCCCAGGGGAGAGGGTGTCGCGCGCAGCGGGACGGGTGAGGGGTAAGTGATTCAGTCACGCCATCGAAGAACTATTGATGGATCACTTCTGTGCCCGGGGGAGGAGTAAACGAAAACAGCGAGGGAGAAAGAGGCTTGCTCCTTTCGACGTGGCTGAAAGCAAATTGCATGGTACTGTTATCCGGATAGAAAACGATCAGGCGGCGAATATCAAAGGTGGGTGAAAGCTCAATGACGACGCTGCGGTAATCCCGTTTGTAGCGAGCCCGGGGATAACCGCGAATGACGCGGTCGCCCGGCTTGGCGTTCAGCGCCTGGTCCGCAAACTCGACGCGCGAGAAGGCTCGGCTCAGTTGCAGATGCGAAACCAAAAGCTCAATCGGAACGCGCGCGTCTTCAATATCGTGCATTGAAGAAATCGTGAGCTGCTTTTCTGCCGGAACATAAAGGAAGAGCTGTTTGCCGTTGGAAAGGAACAGCTTCGTTTCCGGCTGAGTGTAAGCCCAGTGCATTCGCCCTCCGCGAGCTAGGTAAACTGTGCCGGACTCTTTCCGCGTCCGCCCCCACGCAAAGTAGGTCTGCGTAAAATCAGCCTGGAGGGTTCGGACGTTCCGGTAGCTGTCCTCAAACTCGCGGACGTATTGTGTGATGGAAACAGCTTGCAGGCACCCAGGAAAGAGCAGCGCCAGGAAAACGAGCATGGCCGTGGCCAGCGTGACTCCGCGCTCTGTGCCCGGAAACTTCATGCTTCGGTGTGCCGTTGAGCGGTATTGCCGACTGTGGTGAACTGCCTTTACACCTGAGCCTTCAGTTTCCCTTGCTCGTTCCATCTGCCTTGTCCTGCCGTAATTGGCGCAATGCAGCTGCAGCTTCCAAATTCCTGGGATCAGTGCGGAGCCCCGATTCGTATTCTTTTTCTGCCTTTTCAGGAAGCCGCCAAGCCGAATAGATTGCCGCCAGTCCAAAATGGGCCACGCTGTCGTAGGAGTTCAAAGCAAGGGCCTTCTCGTACGCCTGTACTGCTTCAGCGCTTCCTCCCCCTCGCGCGTAAAGCGCGCCCAGTTGGTCAAACGCCATGCTGTTGGGATTGCTTCGCGCTGAAAGCCGGAACTGGCGCTCGGCCTGCGCGTCTTCTCCCTTCTCACAATAAACCTTCCCCAGATCATTGTGGGCCCGAACGTTCAGGGGGGCAAGCGCCACGGCCGCCGAGAACTGCAATTCCGCCGCTTGAAGCTGTCGCATCTTCTCTTCCGTCTCACCCAAATTGAGATGAGGATCTGTGTAAGCAGGTTTTAATTGCATGGCCTGCCTGAAATATTCCACCGCCCTCGCATAATCTTCCTTGCTGGCGTAAAAAAGCCCGAGGTTGCTGAGCACAATCGCATTGCGCGGATGAAGTTTGAGCGCCTCTTTCCATTCCTTCACGGCCGCCGCAGCTTTGCCTTGTCTCCAATAGACCGTTCCCAGGTTGTTTCGGATCTGATAAGCGTCGGGCTGCTGGGCCAGGGTGCGGGTGTAAAGCCGCACATCGTTGTTCCAGTCTCGATTGCGAATGGCAACACGGACGACCGAAAGCACGAGCAGCGCGACGAAGCCTGCTTCGAGGGCGCGCTGAAGGCGGCGGGAAAAATTGCCAGATGCCGCCCAAGCCGTCACGCCGCACCAGCCCAGAACCCAGCAAAATCCCGCCGAGGGCAGGTAAAGGTATCGTTCCGCAAAGACGTTCGCCGCCATCCAGCGCGCGTTCAGCACCGGCGCAAGCGTCACAAAAAACCAGAGAAGCCCTAAGGAAGCAAGGCGCGCGCGCTTCCACAGCGCCAGAAAAACCATCACGCTAGCCACCATCACTGCGAGACCCGCGATAACGCGCGGGTTCGCCAGGCTCGTGCTCTTGTGAAAGACGTAGAAGGCGCAAAGGGTCAATGGCCAAAACATCTTTTCAACGTAATGGCCCGTCAACGCGAAAGCCGAAAGGAATGCCTGCGGCCACGTCAGCGCCGGCATTTGATTTACTGGAGCCAGCGCCCCCAGCAACCGCGTACGGACGAGCACATATCCACCTGCCAGGAGCCACAGCACGCCATAGCGGGCGAGCTTCTGCGTTCCTGTCGTGGAGGCTCGGTCCTCTCGGCAGGAATGTTCGTAGAGGGTTGCGAGAAGGGGAAGTGTGAGGGCCTGCTCTTTCGAAAGCAGCGCCAGGATGAAACAGACGACCATCCCGGCAAAGGCGAGCGGCGAACGGCTGCCTCCTGGTCGCGCCAAGCTCACAAACAGCCAGAACGTGAGAATGTAAAACAGCGTGAGCTCTACATCCGTCACGGCCGCGATCCACGCCACCGACTCGGTGTGCACAGGGTGAAGCGCAAAGATGAGCGCTGTCACCAAGGCTATATCGCGCCGCCCAAAGAGAGTGAGCGTAAGGCCAAACAGAGCGCAAACGACGGCGACGTGAAGCGAGACGTTCACCAGGTGGTAGCCAAAGGCGACCTTTCCGAAAACCTGATAGCAGAGCAAGTAACCGAAAGTCATCATCGGCCGATAGTAGTTCGTCACCCCTTGCCGTCCGATGTAGGACCACACGCCGGTGGAAAAAATCTGCCGCAGGTGATGAAAATTCACAACGTAGGGATTGTTCATCACTTGCGTAAGGTCGTCATACACGAATCCGTTCATCAAGGTGCTGACGTAAGGAACAGCGGCGGCAAGCACCGCAACGAGGAGTAAGTGAGATGTGGACCAGCGGGAGGATTGGCTGAAGCGGGTGCTGGAGGGCAGTGGGTCCATCACGAGGTTACTTAGTAGTATACACCCGCCCCGGTGCTTCGGGGAGACTGCAAGTGGGGTTTGCCGACGGCCAGAGGTATGTTGTGCGACGAGGGGATGTCTTGAAGGCGTGAATTAATCGTGAACGACGCGCAAGCTCATACCACCACGCATCGTATCCGTTCCCATACGTTGTAGGCGTATAAGTCCAGCCGGCGCGGGTCTCGGGACGCCGGTTGCGTATGGCCAGCCGAATCCGTCGCCTTCGAGACCAGCTCCACAACTCCCGATTGGTTCAGGTCGAAAGCGGCACGCCAAAGACTCCAATCGTAGCGGCTCGAACTGGAGTCGAGGGTTGCCATGCGCCAATGGTTACCACCATCTGCGCTCACCTGGACCTCAACAATTTTTCCGGAGCCGGACCAGGCCAATCCGCCGATTTCGAGTTTGCCTCGATGGAGAACGGCTCCATTTTTGGGTTTGGTGATAACGGATTTCACCTGGATGGGCGGCAACGGTTTTCGCTCGATCGATCCGGAAGAGCCTCTCCATATTTCCTGATAGGTGTTCCCGGCGGGAGGAAGGGGCACAGCGACCAGAGTAATCTTTTGCAGCCATTTTATGGAGTTCATGCCATACAAGCCGGGAAAGAGGGCTCGCCACGGCGCACCGTGATTGCGAATCAGCGGACGGCCGTTTAAGCGGGTTGCCAGGAATCCACCTTCTAACTCGCTGAGAGTCACGCTACGGGAAAAACCATCCCCACCCAGAAGATGCGCATAAAGGCCCTGGCGCCCCGGCTTCGAAAGTGAGATGACATCCGCGAGAGGCCAGCCTTCCCACAGGCCATCACTCACCAGGCTGACGGCTGTTGCTGGGTCGCCGGCGCATTCGAGTACGGCCCCAATCCGCTGTTCGGGCAGGCGCTGCAGCACGTCCAGCCCCAATCGAACCGGTTTCTCAACTTCACCTCCGATCTCAATCGAAGGGGCTTCGGGTGCCGTGGGGGCTTGGTAATGGTTGCGAATGTAGAAGTCCTCCACGCGCGTGTAGCGCCCTTCGAGCGATGCCAAATCAAATTCGACGATCAGCGGGTCGAAGGAAACAAAATGGGTGGTAGCCCTCAGCCTGGTGGCCGAAAAGCCCATTGCCGCGGCCGTGAGCCAAAGGAACTGCCTTCTGCGCATGGCGCTATTATCGGAAGGACGCGGCGCCACGTCAACCCCAAATCCGTCCTGCCCAGCAATACCTCAGTTCGGGCGGGCAGAGCCGGCTGTGCGTTGCCCATTTTCGACGGGCTTGTCCGGGATTGGAAACTCGGCATCCGGCTCCAGGAGAACGGATACCTTGTTCTGCGGTTTCTGGCTGAAGATGTTGGGAAGAAGCTCGATCAAGTTCTCGACGCAATCCTGCGGACTCTATCCCATCAAGGCGCGAGAATCTGAAGGGCACGAAGTGTTCCCCGGAAGACGTTTCCGATGGGCAGGGAGGAGTTCGCGGATTTGAGTGATCTACGCTGACGGCAGGCGCACCATCAAATCGGTGAGATAGTTCTGCGGGTTCAGCGCGCCGCCGGCAACTGCTCAGGATCGAATTACTCTTGTCAATGGAAACGACTCAGGGAAAAACGGAAGGGGGAGGGCTGATAAAAAAATCGGGGATGCGCTTCTGCATCCCCGATTTTTTACTTCTCAGATTTTAGCCTATCTCTTTTTCTTAGCTTTTGCCTTTTTCTTAGCTGGCATTTGATTCTCCTCTCACTTGGTTCAAAAGTTTCCGCCAACAAAAACTGGCGGAGCGCGTATTCACTCACCATGTATAGTGATTGGCTTCGATAATGTCAAGAGGAAAGTGGCGCGATCGTCCTGTTTTCCTCGAGTGAACCATCCAGTCCATCCTCAACGTCGAAGCCGAGCATGAGATTGAACCTCAGATGCACGAACATGTCATCACCAGAATCAATGCCGCAATTGAATTCAACACCACCTATATCGCCGGGTTGACTAACGCTTTGAGCAAAAAAGGGAATAGACTGATATGAAAAGAATAGGCCCGTAGCTCAGCCTGGTTAGAGCGCTACCTTGACACGGTAGAGGTCAACGGTTCGAGTCCGTTCGGGCCTACCATTATGTTTCAATCGCTTACTTGGGTTCCCGTGTTTCGGACTCAAGCCGGCTGTCTTCATGCCCCCGTCAGCCGATACGCACACAGAGCATCGATATCGATCCGCCATCCACACCTTCGACCGGGAAGCTGATCGGTTCGCCGTCTTGTTTGGTGGCGAGCACGTACAGTAGCGGCAAATAATGATCCGGCGTCGGAATTGACAGGATGGCCTCGGGTCCCAGTCTCTCGTAGGTGATCAGAGGTTTATACTCTCCCGCCAGGATCATTTGCTTCGCTTCACTCTCAAAGCGAACAGCCCAGTCATACGGGTCACGTGGATGAGATCCCCATGCATACGCATGTAGATTGTGAACAACATTTCCGCTGCCTACGATTAAAACGCCTTCGTCCCGCAATGGTGCTAGCTTCCTACCGACCTCGAAGTGAAATGCAGCGGGCTGCGTTTCATCGATGCTCAACTGCACCACCGGGATATTCGCAGCCGGCCACACGTGACGCAATACAGACCACGTGCCATGGTCGAGTCCCCAGGAATCATCAAGGGCAACGGGGAGAGGCGCAAGCATTTGCTGAACGCGGCGGGCGAGATCGGGATCGCCCGGCGCTGGATACGCAACTCGATAAAGCTCTCTCGGGAAACCGCCAAAATCGTGGATCGTCCTTGGAGAGGTGCTGACGGTGACGCCGGTTTCGGGCACGAACCAATGGGCAGAAATCGAGAGAATGGCCTTTGGCTTTGTCGTCTGCTGCCCAATGCGCTGCCATCCTTGGGTGTAGCAGTTATCCAAGAGCGCATTCATCGGATTGCCGTGTCCGAAGAAGATCGCAGGCATTCCTCCCGGCATTTCGCGTGCACCTCGCTAGGATTCAACAACCAGCCCAACTTTTCCATCGATCGCGCCGTGCTCTGGCAGCTTTTGCGTTCCCCGGGCACCTTTATTGGGGCGGACGAGCGATCGGGAGGTGCCAGCCTCGTCGCATTGCCACAAAACGGAGTCCGAAGCAGAGAGCTGCGGCTACAATCGCCGTCGCGGTAGCCGGGAAATGGAGCATCCAGCCAACGACGACGACAATCGAGCCAACGAGGGCCGCAACTGCGTAAAGCTCGGTGCGCAACACGGTGGGGATTTCCCTCACGAGCACATCGCGCATCATGCCGCCGCCGATTCCGGTGAGCATCCCAAGCAGCGTCGCGGCAACCGGCCCTGCGTGAAAAGCCAGCGCCTTGCCGGCGCCGGCAACTGCAAAAAACGCCAGTCCGGCGGCATCGAAGACGAGCACGGGGCTGCTCAGCCGGTTGATGATTCGATACCAGTAGAACGTCATTACCCCGGCAAGAATCGTCACAGCGACGTATCGCCAGTCGCGGATGGCTGCGGGCGGAAGTGCTCCAATCATCAGATCGCGCGTGATCCCACCCGCGTTTCCGGCGGCGTAAGATAAAACCAGAACCCCGAACAAATCGAGCCGGTGCTTGACGCCAACCGTTGCGCCGCTGATCGCGAACACGAAGGTGCCGCCAAGATCGAACACCACCAGCAGCGTGCTCACAACGACATGTTCGTTAACAAGCAAGTGGCTTATGGCGAAAACCAGGCCTGAGCGGCAATGACCAGCGCCTCCACGCCTGCCTCCAGAGTTGGGTGGATCACCGGTGCGAACCGGGCGTTGTGATTGGTCGGGATGTCCGCGGTTGTGCCCGACTTCTTAGCCCGCGCGTACATCTCAGGATCAGTACCGCCCACAAACCAGAATACAGAGGGCACGTGCCATTCAGTTCCAAACGACCCGAAATCTTCGCTCGCGGTCGTTGCTTCAGTTTCTTCCACCCGGTCCGCCGGGAAGTAGCTTCGAAACGCATCGACCACACGTTTCGTTGCCTCCGGATCATTCTTCACAAATGCGTAACGGTCGAGCGGAGTGATCTCCGGTTTTCTAGGCGCTCTCGATGCCGCGGCTTCAGCATTGACGATGCGCTCAATGGCAGCAAGCACCCGCTTTCGGACATCTTCATCAAAAGTACGCACGTTTAGCTTGATGACTGCCTCGTCGGGAATCACATTCTCCTTTGTGCCGGCCTGTATGGAGCCGACGGTTACCACCGCAGCCTCGGTGGGAGCGACTTCACGAGATACGATCGTTTGCAGGCGAAGGACGGTAGCAGCGGCCATAACCACCGGATCAATGCTCGCCTGAGGCATGGAGCCGTGAGCGCCTCGACCGAACATTCGGACTTCGAAGCTGTCTCCCGCCGAGGTGATGACGCCGGGGCGCGTGCCGACTGTGCCTGAGGACCCGACCATCACGTGCTGTCCCAGTACGGCGCTCGGTTTCGGAAAGCGCCCGAATAATCCGTCGTCGATCATCGCTCTCGCGCCGGCACCTGTTTCCTCCGCTGGTTGGAAAAGAGGCATCAGCGTACCTCGCCAGACATTTCGAGTTCGTGCCAGCAATGTGGCCGCTCCAATCAGCCATGTCACGTGCATATCGTGGCCGCAGGCGTGCATCACAGGTACAGATTTGCCGTTCTGATCCACGGTTACATTGCTGGCATACGGCAGACCCGTTGCCTCGCGAACCGGTAGCGCGTCCATATCGGCTCGGAGCATGACCGTTGGACCGTCGCCGTTCAGGAGCACGCCGACTACTCCCGTCCCGCCAACACCACTCGATACCTCATAACCCGCCGCCCGGAGGCGCTCCGCGGCAATCCCGGCCGTACGGTTCTCTTGCATCGATAACTCGGGGTGAGAGTGGATGTCTTTGTAAACAGACTCCAGATCTGCAATCAGTGCGCCCAGATTGGCAAGTACGGCCCTCGCCTGTTGTGCTTTATCGTTCATGTTGAATGCCTCTCGCTGCACCCGCTGAGAAGTGGCGCTCGCCTGTGTTTGCCACGCTCAAATACGTGATGCTGGTCACAAAGCTCACGAACCGGCGTTGACCGGATCGCCCTCGAATTGCGACAGATCCAAAGCCAGTTTCAACTATGCCCGCCTGCAGTTTTGGGGCGATCTTGCCGTCCATTTGGACCTTCTGGAATCAGCGCACCGGGTGCACAATGGAGTCTTCCCGAATAGCTTCTTCACTTTGATGCGCCATGGGTAGAACATGGGTACACGGCTGATTCGGCCAGCGCACGATGAGGTGAACGTCGGCTTGGCCGCCTGAAATTCCGAGCTGGAGAGGCGACGAAAAGCCTCGATACCATGGGACCCGGTAAATGGACCAGACGGTGACAATCTGCACAGCGAAGGTGCCACGAGCCCCCAGAGATGAGGATCTCGCGCGTACTGCACTCTTTGGATAACCCGCGCATCGAATGGGTCAGGAAATGGAACGGTAACGGCGTTTCCAAAATTATCCGGTCTTGGGGAACCAAGCCCACCTTCAACGCGGTTGGCTACTTATGGTTTGCTGGCATGTTTGGAGTGCTCGCTGCCCTGGAGGCCAACAAGATCGGTCTTTACCTGGTGCCTCCGTTCGGGGCGACGCTTTCAATTCTCCTTCTTCTCGCCGACGCCGCGATCGCGCAGTCTTACGCTGTTATTCTTGGGTCTGTTGCCGGTGCCTCGGTAGGAACGCTAATAAGCCTGTTTGCGCAAGGCGCTGGAATGGCCGTTTTAGCTGCAGTTGTGGCCTTGGGCGCTATCGAACTCCTTCGCGCCTACCATCCTCCCGGCGTCGCCCTTGCCATGTATCCGCTTCTGCTTCACCCGGGGCACTGGTTTCCCATACTCGTCGTTCTTCCCTTCACCGCCATTGCGGTGGGATCTGCTGCGATCCTGAGTAAGCTGGTTGGCAAATGGCCCACATATCCGAAGCCGTTGGGTAAGCGAGCAGCACGATGAGAAGGCCTTCGCTCGGTCGAGCCCGTGTCTTACTTTGTCGCCGTGCCTCTCAAAACAGCACCGCAGGATGCCACCCCATCGCGCATCGGGGTGCACGCCAAAAGTGGACGTGAAGATCATCTGCTTAATGCCATGAGCCTTAAACGCCTGATCAAACTCTGGTCCGTACACCTCTCCATTCAGCGGGTAGGATGGCAATGACGGAATGTCACTAGGTTTCAGAGGATATTCGCCCCAGAAGAACACCGTGCGCCCACGGTCGTGCAAGTAACCGGCCGTTTTGTCGAGAAAGGCCGCTTCCACCTTGCCCACGCTCCCCAATTTCTTCGTCAATGCAGCGGAATCGCATTGGGAATTATGCGCCAGGCCCAAGTAATACCTCAAAGAGTGCGGTCTGCGCCAGGATCCCTGGAGCTCGGAACAGACATACCAAAACGAGAAACCCAAGAAGGCCCACCGGCGTTGTTCTAAGCCTCATTCGGGATTTGTTCATCGTCTATCAGCCTGGTACCACAGGCCGGCAAAAATCCGCTCCCACCCGCGCTACAACGCAGGACGAACGCTCGTAACTCAATCACTCTAAGAGAGAAGAATGGCCGTGGCCTTGCCATGCTGCGGAACAACAAACTTTAAAGTGTCCCCACTTCGATTGACCTTAAGGTCCCAGGTCTCACCGAGGTCGATGGCCGAGGCCCGGACGCTTTGCATTTTGGCGGCGTCTGGTAGCCGGCACACCACCTCCAGATTTTCCGCGTAGCCGCTCACTTTCCGAAGCTGCCGCCACGTTGAAACCATTGTTGCCATTACCCGGCCATCTCTTAAGCGGAAGATGTTCCCGTCACAATAGTCCGGCAGTTCGAGCGCGCGCGGGTAGAAGATCCATTGCTTACCCCGGAAATGCTGGATGAAAGGACCATACTTCCTGGCGAGATCTTCCCTTTCCTTTATATAAGCGGCGGGCACCTCATTTTGCTCTCCCGGGACGGGCCCGCCATAGGAATAGAACATCCCGTAACGGAGACATTGGAGAAAACCCATTTCCGGGTCATGCGCTGGGGAACGGCTGATAATCATGACGTGGCGGTTAAGACCCAGAAAACTCTGGGCGGCAGTCCAGGGCGGGTTCTCCACCTCGGGCGCCGATTCGTAGGCCATAATTCCATCAACGCCTTCGCAGCTTGCGATGGTGACAGGTTTATTCGCGGTAATCAGCATGCCTTTGCTTCGCAGAAGCGGCCGGATGTAGTCCCGCATCAAGCGCTGGTACATGAATTCGGGATAGTAGACGGGCTTATTGTTCACCATCGTGATCCCGTCGTCGTGCGTAAAGTCGAACATGTAACTCCGGCCAAACACATCCCAGAAAAAGCCCGCGGCATCCGGATAAGCTGCAACCATCGCCCGAGCCTGCTGAATCATGTGCTGGCCAAACGCGCTGGCTGGATCGGAATTCATCAGGAAGCAAGCCCGCTTGCTGGGAAAGGTCTGCGCCCGCCAGGCACTGATCGGCTTTCCCGATTCGGAGTGCGCGATGCTTGATGAAAAGTCTTTCTGCGCGTACCAGTGTTCTGATTCCGTAACGTTATAGTAAAGGAACGTTCCAATGCCGTTCTTTCGCGCCAGCTTGCAGTGCGCCTCAATTTTTTGCCGGCTCAATGTTGTGTCAGGAGCGTGGTTGGAATGGCAGGTCCATGTCTTCACGTCGGGCGGAGGAATCATGAGGCCGTACCACGGGAAATGCCCATGGAGCTCCTCCCACCGGACGCCAGCCTTGTGCATCGCCGCATAATCTTTCTGCAGCTCCTCCGGCGTAAGCGAATCGTTCAGAAACGGGTGGCCGGAGCCGTAAACACCATCCCAGCGGTAAAAGGAAGGATCGGCATCAAAATACTTACGGTATTTCGAATAGACCCATCCCAGCGCCGGCCGCCAGTTGGCCGGATGGGCCGAAATCAGCAGTCCCGTCTCGAGATTCTTGTTGTTGCGAACGCTGAGGTATTCATGGCTCACCTGAAAATACGGGCGTTGCCGTGGCGGGTAGCGACGCGAATTGTAGTGAAAGTCCGCCTCGGTGCCCGTATTGCTCAGAAACCGAATGCGGACGGCAGGTACTTCAATGGGCGAGGTGAAACAAAGTGCCCGATTGTTGGTCCGGGAATAAAAAACCATCATCGGAATCGCTGTGCGCCAGCGCTCTTCTCCGATCGATCCCATCGTTGATTGTCCATAGTCGATCGCAAAAGGCCAATAGGGTTCGACGGGGAAAGGCGCCTCTGAGATCGGCGCCCATGCTTCGTAGTCACGGACCGGGAGTGGCGCGAATTGGACGACGCGGATGTTCCGGTCCGCCCCCCGCGTCTTGCGGATGCTGATGTCCCATCGGATATGGTCCGGGAAAACGCGAAACGTTTCGGTGACGACGAACTCGGCGCCAGGATAAGCCTTCTCGAGGGAGAGGCTCGTGGATCCCTGCCGCGTTTGTGACTGCACGTTCCGCACTTGGCCCGGGTCCACCAGGTCCGAGAACATCTTGCCCTGCAGCTCATCGATCAGGATCAATCCGCCAATGCGCGGCCCCACTTTGAACCGGCGCGCGAGAGCCTTTGGCCAGCTCGGCTCACTGATTTCCTGATCGCAAAAGTCCTCGCCGCTCAGCTTGTCGAGAAGGCGCTCGATCACCCCGGACCGGGTATTGACCTCTATCTCCGTCGTCTCGTTGTGAGCCGTCCAGTGCCCTCCTTCTGTTTGCGAAGAGGCGCTGCCGGGCTCCTCGCCCGTTTGTGCCTTAGCCGAAGCAACGTTTGTGGAATAGCCAAGAGCCGTGGAAGCTCCGGCCCGGCGCATGAAATCACGACGCGTGATGCGACCCATCTGCGAGTGCCTCCCTGACTAACTCTGAAGATGAAGAAGCCGGGCCCCAGCCCCCGGTAAATCGATTCTTGCTCCTCTTGCTGTGAGCGCGCCCGCATTGACGCTTTCGCGGCTCCCCGCGTTCACCAGTTCCGCGGACCGAATCGAGCTCAGCGGAGGCTTGAGGGCCTGCAAATGGACGGTGCAATTAACTTCTCTCGATGCGGGCTGAAAATTAGCGAGCACGATGTAGGCCTCACCCGGACGGCTGTACACGGCCGAATAGCACTTGGCTCCACTAAGTCGCACAGCCTTGTTGCGCCAGTCCTCAAACTGATATTGCTCCAGGTTTCCCAGAGGCTTCAGCAGCTTGAAAAGCTTCAGCACGCCATCGCTCGCCGGGAACGTGGCGATGCCGGTAATCATCGCGGTCAAGTAGAAGAGCTGATGAATTTCGGGAGGAGCTGCGGGAGCGATATTGCCATACTCCGTTACGGCACGCGAGCGGGCGCCAACCAGGTTCCATTCGAGCGGGAGCGTCGCGGGAGGCGGCACGACAGTCGAAAGCTTTCCATAGCCCCATTCCATGGTAACCACTGCGTTCGCAAAATTTTCCAGCGCCATGAACGGGCTGTTGCTCGTGTGGAGCAAAATGAGCTTGTCGGGTCCTACTCGCTCGCGAGTCCATTCTAAAAGCTCCACGTACTCATCGAGAGCCCAGTGCCCCGTGGGAGAAAAAGCAAAAGCGCCCAAGCCCTTGGCCCCCGAGACGCCGTTCGAGCTTTTACCCACATGCAACGGATTGTTGCAGTACACCGGCTGAATCCAGTCGTAATAGACGCCGTCAAAAGGATAGTGTTTAAGTACCCGGTCAACGCAGAACTTAAGATAACTGTGCCACCCGGACTTCAGGCACATGAGCGCGCCGTAATTGTAATTCGGGCGCAAATTCCCTTGGTCGTCAGGCTTCGCCCCCCATTCTTCCGCGTGTTCCTTGAAGGCTTCGGTCACCTGATTCAATTCTTCGCAGGAAAAATATGGAACGGTTTTGATGCCGTACTTATGGCAATTCTCAATCACCTCCGCCATCTTCTTCATGTCGGCCGGCGGGTAAGGTGGCCAGCTTCCGTCGTGCCAGTAGAGATTGTCGTGATTTGAATTTCCGTCGTTGTGGAGCGTCATCGTCACCACGCCCAGCTCGGCGTTATGCTTGATCTGCTCTGCCGAAACAAAATTGCCCCGATTCGCGCCATACGACCTCTCGAACCATGGGTTCGTGGCATGACCTTCAAGGATCGGCATTCCCACGTAGTAATCGAAAGCATAGGAACCGGCGGCATTGATGTAGCCGCCGCGATACAAATTGTATCCTGGAGAGAAATTGAGCGGGTCGATGGAAACTTCCACACTCTCGGGATTAACCCCCGCCTGGATCACGCAGTGTCCTGTGCCCACCTCGCCGGTAAGTTGATAACTCCACTGGGCGAGATCGTCAGAGGCAAACCACTCGATTCCTTCAATGCCCGGGTTTGCCCAGATGAGATGGCAGGGAACGTATCGTGTTGCGAAGGGCGCCTCGAAGCCGGTGCCCGCACGCACTTCACCCCAAAAGCTGTGCGAAGGCGAAAAACCGCTGGCGGTGAAGATGTCCTCGGGATTGGGGCAATAGCCGTAATGGGTGAGTGAAGGGTCAAAGGCGGTGGAAAGCGCGGAGAGGGCACGAATCTGAATTCCTGAGGGTGGGAAACGGAATTCCTTGTGGATTTTGATGTAACCCCAACGGTAGGTGTAACTCGTCCGCACGGTGATGCCCGAATCCTCACCCGCCTTGTTCAGCAGCCGGGACTCGACCGTCACCACTTCCCACTTGCCGGGCTTTTCTGCCGAAACTGAAGGCGCCGAATCGGCCAGATCCGCGAAATTCTCACGAGACCGTTGCTCTGGGGTAACTTGGCCGGGCTTCTTCACTAGCCTGAGCTGGGCAGAACATCCGAGAGGGCGAGTGAGGAGATTCTGCGCCCGGCCGTGGGTGTATACAATTCTGCTAATCGCGCCGCCCTGCTTCAAGTCATGCTCCAACGCGTAATAGCGAGTCGAAAGGCGCAGTTTGCCTTGCGCCTCGTCGCGCTCCACCGAATAAGGCTGCGGCCACCAGCCTCGCGGCCCCTGCGGGTCCGCCGCTGAGGCCTCTGGAGGCGACTTTTCCGGCGCGCTATCGGAGGCCTTGAGCAAGCTCATCCCTCCGAGCGTCGTGAGTCCCGTGCCCAGAAACTCTCGCCGGCCAATCTGATGCTCTTTGGACATAGCACTTTTCACCTGGTGTGGCGTCCACGAATTGGGTACACAACCTTTTCTGATGGGTGGCGCAGACATCGCGCACTTTGCGATGTTTGCGATCCTTGAAAGTCGCAGACATCCGAAAAGGCGGCATGTCTGCGCCACCCAGATTATCTGTATACCTATTTCGTGGACACTACAGTAAGGGAGCGCGAGCCAGGCCTCAAAATGAATAGTGACCCGGTGATCCACTTCTATCTCGACGAGGAAACCGAAGTCCAGCGGTGGCGCCGCCGCTCGGCCTTACTGTTAGCCCTCCTGATCGAAGTCTTGTTCATCGTGTTTTTGGTCTTTGCCTCGAAGTACATCCGGCATCACGAACAAATTCTGCGCCTGGAAGCAGAGGCGGAGCATCCCCAAGAGCACACCGTGTTTCTTACCATGCCGCCCGACCTGCTGAAAGAACTCCGCAGGACGCACAAAACCAACATTCTCTCAGACAAGAATCGGCTGGCGCATGGGCCTTCACCCGTTGTGAATCCCAAAGGTCTTCGCATGCCTTACATGCGTGGCAACACTCATCTGCCGAAGATCGCCGGAGGCTCTCCGCCTCCGAAACAAATGACGCCGCCGGCACAGGCCCGCCCTGCTACGCAGGGAACACAAACGGCTCGGGCTGAGAGCCCGCCGAAGCCAAAGCCTCCGCCGCAGGCGGTCCCGAAGCCGAAGATCATGCTTGCGAACGTTAAGCCTCCGCCTACACCCAGCGCCGACAATCAGTTCGCCATGGCAACACCGGGTGAGGCGATCCAACAAAGCCTGAGCGCAGCAGCGCGCGGGCGAAGGATTGGGCAGATTCCGGGTCCGGGGTCTTCAATTGATCAGCTTAATAATCGGAATCCCAATTTCACCACCTCCGGCCCAATCATTCTTTCCGATACGCGAGGGGTGGACTTTGGCCCCTATCTCGCCATGATTCTGGAGATTGTCCGCCAGAACTGGTATGCCGTGATTCCGGAATCGGCTCGTTTGGGGGAACAGGGCCGGGTAGCGATTGTGTTTGAAATCTTGAAAGACGGCTCCGTACCACAGTTGCGGCTGGTGAGCTCTTCAGGAAAGGTGCCGCTTGATCGTGGCGCCATTGCAGGCATCCGGGCCTCCATTCCTTTTCCGCCTCTTCCTTCACAATTTACGGGCAAACACCTGGTCCTGCAATTTAACTTTTTTTACAACATGAACCCTTGAAGTGTCCCTCCCCGTCGGTTAGAATTCAGAGGGAGGATGAAGATCAGACCCGCATTGGACCTCCACAATTCTGTCGCTTTTTCATGCTGTCTCGATGCCTGGCCAAACGCCTCCTCCCAAGTTGCCACGCCTCTCGCGAGCGCAGATTTTGGGGGCACTTCTTCTTCTGATCTTGATCCTGATTTTGCTGCTCTTTCTCGCAGCGCGCAGGCTGCCGCGGACCACCGATCTGAGGAGTATCCGCTGGTGGCCATTGTCGGCCCAACCGCTTCCGGCAAGTCTTCCCTTGCGCTGTCGCTGGCACAAAACCTGAATGGCGAGGTCATCAACTATGATTCGGTCCAGGTTTTTCGCGGCATGGACGCTGGCTCCGGCAAGCTCCCGCCCGGGGAGCGCCTCGGAATCCCTCATCACCTCCTTGACATCGCTCTTCCCGGGCGCATCTTTACTGCAGGTGAATACCGGCGCTTGGCGATTGAGACCCTGCATGAAGTGAAGCGGCAGGCACGCTTGCCCATCCTTGTGGGTGGCACCGGCTTTTATCTGCGGGCGCTTTTGCATGGGCTCTTCGAAGGGCCTGCCCGCTCAGAGCAGCTCCGGACGAGACTTTGCGCGATGGCGAAGCGCCGGGGGAGAGGCTTTCTCCACCGCCTCCTTGCTCGCCTGGATACCTCTTCAGCAGCGCGTATTCATCCGAACGACACACAGAAGATTATCCGCGCAGTGGAGGTATGTCTGCTGGCGGGCCAGCCCCTCTCTCGCCTGCAGAGCAGAGGCAGGAAGGGTCTCGCGGGGTTCAGCGTGTTGAAGATCGGGCTTCAGCCCGAACGCCGCGCGCTTTACCGCCGGATCGACGAGAGGACGGAAAGAATGTTCGCTTCCGGGCTCGTGGAGGAAACTCGCGGCTTAATCAAAGAATATGGCGAGATGATGGCCCTCACGGCTCTTGGCTACCGCGAGGCGCGCGCGGTGGTGCGCGACGATCTCTCGCTGGACGAGGCCGTTCGTGCAACACAAGCGGCGACCCGACGCTATGCGAAGCGCCAGTTGACGTGGCTCCGCCACGAGCAGGGCGTTCTCTGGCTCCGAGGCTTCGGCGACGACCCGAAAATTCAGCAGGAAGCTTTCGAACGCTTCCGGCATGCAGATTGAAAGGGCTCATCGATGAATTCTTCCGGGAGCGAAAAAAAAGAGGCAGTGGAAAGAAATCAACAGAATGTCCAGGAGGATTTTCTGAATAATGCACGGCGGGAGAAATCCCTCGTGACGATCTACCTCCTGAATGGGGTCAAGCTCAGCGGACGCATTCGCAGCTTTGACAAGTTCTCGCTGATTCTGGAGATCAATCACCAGGAGCAATTGATCTTCAAACACGCCATTTCAACCGTTCTCATCCAACACGCCGGCGCTCCCGCCATGCCCCGTCCTACAGCGGAGGAATAAAATTCCTGAATCGGGCGAAAGCGTTTATCTGGTCGAGTGGGTATCCAGCCGACGCGGCTACGCATTCGCGAACGGGTTGGGGTCGCGTGACGAGTTGAAGGAGCTTGCCGTAAGTGCGGGTGCGCGGGTGCTGGGTTCAGCCTTTCAGCGCTCGCCCGAGCCCGATCCTGCTACGCTCGTGGGGCGCGGAAAGGTAGAGCAGATCCGACGAGAGGCACAAGCTCTGGGCGCGAGGACCGTGATCTTCGGTCACGACCTGTCCCCGACCCAGCTTCGGAACCTGGAAGACGCGCTGGACCTCCAGGTGCTCGACCGGACACAGCTTATCCTCGACATCTTCTCCCGCCGAGCACGGACCCGAGAAGGCAAACTCCAGGTGGAACTCGCGCAGCTCACGTACCTGCTACCGAGGCTCGCCGGGCGCGGTGTGTTGCTCTCAAGGCTTGGCGGCGGGATTGGTACTCGGGGGCCGGGCGAGCAGCAACTCGAATTTGACCGCCGGCGTGTGCGTGCGCGTATTCAGCGCCTGCGACTCGCCCTCGAGCACGTCCGTTCGCAGCGCGGCCTCTACCGCGAGCATCGCCGGAAAGGACGCTTCCTGAATGTCGCCCTTGTGGGTTACACCAATGCCGGCAAGTCGACCCTCTTTAATGCCTTGACGGGATCCACCGCGCCCACATCCCCGCGCCTTTTCGCGACACTTGACCCTGCAGTGCGACTCATCCAGCTCAGCTCGCGCCGCAAGGTGCTCCTCTCCGATACGGTTGGATTTATCCGCCACCTTCCAACTCACCTCGTCACCGCCTTCCGCGCGACGTTTGAAGAACTGGAGAGCGCGGATTTGCTGCTTCACGTCTCCGACGCATCGAGCCCGGATTGTGAAGAACAGGAGCGAGTGGTCGCCGGGCTGCTGGAAAGCATGGGACTCGCGTCCACGCCGCTCTTGCACGTCTGGAACAAAGCAGACTTGACTGGTAACTCCGCGCTTCGCCGCGTGCCTTCTGAAACCGGCGTTGCGGTTTCAGCTCTCACAGGCCAGGGTATTCCTGAGCTGCTTTCGAACATCGATCAAGCCCTCGCGCCGGAATCCATCACCGAGACTGAATTCGAGCTTTCTCCTTCCGACGGTAAAACATTGGCTTTGCTAGGCCGCGCCGGTGCAATCGTTTCCACGCAATACATGGATGGTTCAGTCCGTGTACGGGCGCGGGTCACCGAATCACTGCGTGCGGAGGTCGTTTCCTCGCTAAGCGACGGGGTGAGCAGAAGGGCAAGGTGAGGTTTCCCCTGATATTTCGCGGCTGGGGACGCTGTGGAAAAAAATGTGGAAAAGGCTGGGCGACCCCTGGAGGTGTACTGGCCAGCACCGTTCAATCTTGGAGAATTAACACCATGGTAAACAATGCTAAGTTGATGCTGATCAATGGTTTAAGCGAAGCTGGCTGATATTCCTCATCATTCTTCTTACTTCTTCGAATGTTAAACAAGATCAAAACGTTCTCTGAGTTTTGCACAATCCTGGGGCAGAAGGGCTTTTGAACAGCTAGCCTAAGCAGCGGACCGGCCCGCATGAAAACGACCCGTATAAGCCCTGTTATTTGCCTAGCCTACACCAAAGTCGAGGGCTATTTCGAAGCTCAGTTCAGATGGCTCTTCGGGAGAGCACGAGAGCGGGTGGATGCAATGCTTTGCGAAATGCGTGGGTCCACACGAGGTAAATTCACCAGACTGCCTACCCAGGACGACATATTTTGTTCGTTGCGGAGAAGGTCGCCCAAAGTCACTTTGCTGAGTGTGTGGTCCACCACAAGCTGCACGGTTTGCCAGAGTGCACGGATAGAACAATCCACGGAGTTAGTGCAAACCTCTCCCAAGCCGGAATGTCGATCACAGAAATCAGGCTCAAACAGGCGGCCACCCAGAAGGTTCAAGAGATCGCTTAGAAAAATCTGGTCTGCAGGGCGGACGAGGTTGTAGCCTCCGGCCTTGCCGCGAGTGCTCTGCACGAAGCTTCCGCGGCGCAAAATGCGCATGATCTTGGCCGCATAAGGCGTTGAAATACCCTCCGCGCGGCTGATCTCGGGAATCGTCAAGCTGCCCTCCGTCCCCTGCCGGCCGAGCCGCAACAGACATCGCAATCCATACTCTTCATTGGCGCTGAATCTCATGACAAGCCTGCTGAAGCCTCAGAAAGCGTGAAAGAACTCGAACGTGCCATGCGGAGTTCGTTCGGTCCACAAGTTTTCAAAACAGTCACCACATGCCCAATTGCAGCTTGGCCGCCTCTGACATTTTGCTCATGTCCCAAGGTGGATCCCACACCAAATCGATTTTAGCGGCGGTCACACCGGCGATCGCCTTCACCTTCTGCTCTACTTCGGGCGGGAGAGACCCTGCTACTGGACACGTGGGGGCTGTGAGCGTCATGCGAACGTAGACCTCGCCCGTCCGCTCCACTTTCACGTCATAAATCAAGCCAAGGTCGTAGATGTTTACCGGAATCTCAGGGTCATAGCAAGTGCGCAGAACCTCAACCACTTTATCGTGCAACTGAATGGTCTCACCCACGGTCAGGGCGAAACTCTCCGGCGGGTTCTGCGGTTCTGGCGAGACCGGGTTTTGACGCTCTTCATCCATAGGCTTTAGCGCTCATTCCGTCGAAACGACGCGCTCGCCACTCTCAAGCGCCGAGCGCAGCGTATGCCATGCCAGCGTGGCGCACTTCACGCGCACGGGGTAGTCGCTGACATTTGAGAAAACCACGAGCTTCCCGAGCGGCTTCGCCGAGCCCTCCGGAGCTTTCCCTTGCGTCACAAGATCGTGAAAACTCTCAAAGAGACCCTTCGCTTCTTCCGCTGTTTTCCCTTTCACGGTCTCCGTCATGATGGAAGCAGAAGCCGTGGAAATAGCACAGCCACTCCCTTCGAAACTGACGTCGCTCAGCCGCCCGTTTTCGAGCCTGACGTAAACCGTGACCTTATCTCCGCAAAGCGGATTATATCCCTCCGCGGAGCGGTCTGCACCCTCCAGACGGTGAAAATTACGCGGCCGTTTGCTGTGATCAATCACGACCTCCTGATAGAGATCGCGCAGGTCGGCCATCAGTCGAACATCTCCTTCACTTTCAGGATGCCGGCACCGAGTGCGTCGATTTCTTCGCGGGTATTGTAAAAGGCGAGTGAAGCGCGCGTGGTGGCGGGGATCCCGAAACGTTCCATCACCGGCTGCGCGCAATGATGTCCTGTGCGCACAGCAATGCCTTCCTGATCGAGGATGGTGCCGACATCGTGAGGGTGAATACCCTCCAGGAGAAAGCTGAGCACTCCCGCCTTTTCCTTTGCAGTGCCAACGAGACGGAGCCCGGAGATGTTCCCCAGCACTTGCGTGGCATACTCCAGTAATTCGCGCTCGTAGGCCGCGATGCGGTCCATGCCGATCTCCATCACATAGTCAATGGCTGCGCCAAGACCGATGGCGCCTGCGATGTGTGGCGTTCCGCCCTCAAACTTGTACGGTAGGCTGTTATACGTCGTCTTCTCAAAAGTCACCGAGCGGATCATGTCGCCGCCCCCGTGAAAGGGTGGCATGGCTTCGAGCAGTGCCGCTTTTCCATAGAGGACGCCGATGCCCGTCGGCCCGAAGACCTTGTGTCCGGAAAAAGCGTAGAAATCACAATCGAGTTCCCGCACATCCACCTTCATGTGCGGCGCTGCTTGCGCGCCATCCAAAAGTACAGGGATGCCGCGTGCATGACTCATGCGGATCATTTCTCCGACCGGATTCACCGTCCCGAGTGCATTCGAGACGTGCGCCGCGCACACCAGCCTCACACGCGGAGTGAGAAGTCTTTCGAACTCATCCAGCCGCAACTCGCCGGCGTCGCTGATGGGCGCAACGCAAAGCTTCGCGCCCGTTTCTTGGCAAAGAATCTGCCAGGGCACAATGTCGGAATGATGTTCCATGGCGGTGATGAGAATCTCATCCCCAGCCTTCATGCGCTGCCGGCCGAAAGTATAGGCGACCAGGTTAATGGCTTCCGTCGTTCCGCGGACAAAAATGATCTCACGGAGATCGCCGGCGTTTAGGAACCGCCTCACCTTGCTCCGCGAGCGCTCGTAGGAAGCCGTGGCGCGCTCGCTGAGCTCGTGAATGCCGCGGTGGATATTGGAGCAGTCCTCGGTATAGAAGCGGCGGAGAGCGTCGAGCACCACCTGCGGCTTCTGGCTGGTGGCGGCGTTGTCAAGGTAAACGAGAGGCCTGCCATGCACCTGTTGGCGAAGAATCGGGAAGTCCGCGCGGACTCGCTGTACGTCCAGACCCGCGGCGGAGAGCGCCGGAGGCGGCGCCGCTCGGTGGATGATTGCTGGCATTTTAACCTCCCTCTCTCGCCTTGCGCCTTACACGGGCCGGTGGCCGTCCCCTTCGAGTCCTTGAATGAACCGGTCCATATGCTCGAAGAGGCGATGCATGGCGGCCTGCATCACCTGCATCCCGCCCGCGAGTTGGGCAATGGCCTCGGTGTTACGGTCAACGGCTAACTCCAGCCGATGCAGTAACTCGCCCTGGACAACCTGGTTCTCGGTTATCCGTTTCAGCGAAGCTTCGATTTCCGCCTGCGTCACAAGACATCCTGGGCCTTCCAGCCTTCCGAAAGGCGGGCGAGCAGAGATGCTTCGAGCCGTTCCCGTACGGGCGCGAAACGGATGCGGGCGATCACGTCGTTGGCGAATGCGCGCGTGAGCAGGTGCCGGGCCGACTCGTACCCAATGCCCCTGGCGCGCAGATAAAAAATCGCTTCCGGGTCAAGTTGGCCGATTGTGGCGCCGTGCGTACAGCGCACATCATCGGCCAGAATCTGAAGCTCCGGCTTGGTGTTAATGATGGCGTCTTCGGAAAGGAGTAGGTTCTTATTGCTTTGGATGGCGTCGGTTTTCTGCGCGTCTTTACGGACAATAATGGCGCCGCTGAAGACGCCCGAGGATTTGCCGTCCAGGATGCCGCGATAATACTCCCGGCTTGAGCAATGAGGCATGGCATGGTCGAGCCGGGTGTGATGATCAACGTGCTGGCGGCCTGCCACTTGGTAGAGACCGTTCAGCGTACACTCCGCGCCCTCGCCCGCGAGCACGGTGTTCACGTCGTGTCGAGCTAGCGCTGCGCCGAGTGAAATGGAATGAGAATGAAAGCGGCTAGCCCGTTCCTGGTGAGCCTGGACCGTCCCAACGTGAAACGCCGCGTCTCCTTCCTTCTGAAGCTTCAGGTAATCCACGGAAGAATTCTCGCCCACCACAACTTCGGTAACGGCATTCGTAAAATAAGCCTCGGCCGGGGGTCCCACGTGACTTTCAATCACCTGGGCCTCAACTTCCCGGCCGGCCACGACGAGCATCCGAGGATGCGTTACCGTCTCTCCGGCTCTTTCGGTCCGGACGAAAACCACGTGGATAGGGCTCTTGAGCACCGTGCCGTCTCGTATGTCGATGAAAGCGCCATCGTCTAAAAAGGCCGTGTTGAGGGCTACAAATGGATGATTTTCTGCGTCGGCATAGCGCGCCAGGTGCCGCTCCAGCGTTTCGGCGTTCAGGGCCGTCGCGAGAGAAGTGACTTTCACGCTTTCCGGCAGATTCGCAACCGACGAGAGTTTTGCATCAAAAACGCCGTTGACAAAAACCAATCGTGCCGCGGTATCCCTCAGCAGCACGCGGTCAAACTCACGGCGCGGGAGGCCACTCCGGGCCGTCCGCTGCACGCGGAACGGAATGCGCGCCAGCGGCGCCACGTTCGTGAACCGCCAAGCCTCCTGTTTCGTGTTGGGGAATCCCAGGTCAGCAAAGCGCTCCATCGCTTTCTTGCGTCGCGAAGCCAGCCACGCGGGTGGCGCCGAGTGCTGCTCCAGGTCCGTAAAATCCGCAAAATAAGTTTCCGTCGCTGCTGCTTCCACTTGCGTCATGAATCATTCCTGAAATCGGTTCGTCAGGTGCCGCGGAGCCAGGCTTCTCTCTGCAAGCCCGCTCACACGGTCTGCAGTTCCTCTTCGAGCCAGCCGTAGCCCTTCTTCTCCAACTCCAGCGCCAGACCCTTGTCGCCGGATTTCACCATGCGCCCGTTATAGAGCACGTGGACAAAGTCGGGCACAATATAGTTCAGGAGGCGCTGGTAGTGCGTAACAACCACCACCGTCCTTTGAGGGCTGCGCAGGGCGTTCACCCCGTCGGCTACGACGCGCAGCGCATCAATATCGAGGCCTGAATCGGTTTCGTCCAGAATAGCGAGCCGGGGCTCGAGCACGGCCATCTGGAAAATCTCGTTGCGCTTCTTTTCACCTCCGGAAAACCCTTCGTTCACCGCCCGGTTCATGAGGCTCTCATCGATGCCCAGTAACTTCATCTTTTCCCGGACCAAGCTTAAGAAGTCCATGGCATCGAGCTCCGGCTTGCCCTGCGCTTTCCGGATGTTATTCAACCCCGCCTTCAGAAAGTACATGTTGCTGACGCCGGGAATCTCCAGGGGATACTGAAAAGCGAGAAAGATGCCCGCCCGCGCCCGGTCCTCCGGTGCCATCCCGAGCAGGTCCTTGCCCTCGTACCTGACCTCACCTTCGGTGACTTCATAAACGTCGCGCCCCGCGAGCACCTGCGCCAGCGTGCTCTTGCCCGACCCGTTCGGACCCATAATCGCGTGGACCTCGCCCATATCTACTTTCAAGTCCACGCCTTTTAGAATCTCCTTGCCTGCAACTCGGGCGTGCAGGTTTTTGATTTCAAGCATTCAGAACTCCCTCATCGCAATTGTGGGTCACCGCTCAAAGATTTTCGAAACGGGCACCGAAAACCCGGGCAGCAGCTCCGGATCTTCCAGTAAATCGTCGCCGGCACGCCGCGTCACGCCGCCAAACCCGTGAACGTAAATTTCCTGATGCTCGGGATAGACAAGCCATATGCGGCGGCAGCCGGCGGCAAAGTAATCGCTCATGCGCCGATACATTTCGCGCAATGTGTTTGATGGGGAAAAGACCTCTATCACCAAATCAGGTGCGCCTTCCGGCAACTCATCCAATTCCTTCAATCGGCCCTCTGAAACAAACGCAATGTCGGGGATTCGAACCGTGTGCTCGGAAAGAATGAAAGCCTGTTCGGAAAGTACCATACCCAGGGATCGCCCCCGCAGGAACGTCCCAAGTAAAATAAGCAGCCGATCGCGAACCAAGTTGTGAAGCGGCATCGTGGGCGACACGGTGACGATCTCTCCCTCCACGAGTTCGTATTGGGCGTCACGTGACTCAAGGAGAGGAGCAAACTCTTCGACGGTTGTAAGAGTTTTCGTACCCATGGTTAAGTCCCAGGTACAGCTCCTATTAATCCAAAATCCAAAATCATTTCTACCCTTTGCGCTCGCGCCACGAGGTAATCTGCGCCGAGTGATGCCGGACGGGTTTCTCTACCCCACGCTGCCTTCCAGACTCACGCTGAGCAGCTTCTGGGCTTCGACCGCGAATTCCATGGGCAGCGCCTTGAAAACCTCCTTGCAGAAGCCGCTGACGATCATGGAGACGGCGTCTTCGGTGGAGATGCCCCGCTGGCGACAATAGAAGATTTGATCCTCGCCGATCTTCGAAGTGGAAGCCTCGTGCTCCACCTGCGTCGTGCTGTTACGCACCTCGAGATACGGAAACGTATGCGCGCCGCATTTGTCGCCAATCAGCAGTGAATCGCACTGCGAGTAATTTCGAGCGCCCGCCGCGCCTTTCAGCACCTTCACCATGCCCCGGTAGGTATTTTGTCCATGTCCGGCCGAGATGCCCTTGGAAACGATTGTGCTCTTCGTGTTTTTTCCGAGGTGGATCATCTTGGTTCCCGTGTCCGCCTGCTGAAAGTTGTTGGTGATGGCCACGGAGTAGAACTCGCCGACCGAATTGTCGCCTTGAAGGATACACCCCGGATACTTCCAGGTGATCGCCGAACCGGTTTCAACCTGCGTCCACGAAATTTTGGAGTTTGCGCCCAGGCATTTGCCGCGCTTGGTGACGAAATTATAGATGCCGCCCTTGCCTTCCTTATCGCCGGGATACCAGTTCTGGACGGTTGAATACTTGATCTGTGCGGCATCCAGTGCCACGAGTTCCACCACCGCTGCGTGCAACTGATTCGTGTCGCGCATCGGGGCGGTGCACCCTTCCAGGTAGCTGACGTAGGCGCCCTCATCCGCAACGATCAGCGTCCGCTCGAACTGCCCGGAGTTCTTCGCATTAATACGGAAATAGGTGGAAAGCTCCATCGGACAGCGCACACCCTTGGGGATGTACGCGAAAGACCCGTCGCTGAATACAGCCGAATTCAGCGTCGCGAAGAAATTGTCGGTGTAGGGCACGACGGAGCCCAGATATTTCTTCACCAGCTCCGGATGGTTCTGCACAGCTTCCGACATCGAGCAGAACACGATACCCAACTTCGCCAGCTTCTCGCGATACGTCGTGGCCACAGAGACGCTGTCGAACACCGCATCCACCGCTACGCCCGCCAGTAACTCCCGCTCCCGAAGCGGAATACCGAGCTTTTCGTAGGTCTCGAGCAGCTTCGGATCAACTTCTTCAAGGTTCTTGGGACCCTCACCCTTCTGCTTGGGCGCCGAGTAGTAGGTGATTGCCTGGTAGTCGATGGGCGGATAATGCACGTTCGCCCACGTCGGCTCACCTTCCTTCTGCTCGAGCGATACCCAATAGCGAAACGCTTTCAGCCGCCAATCGAGCATGAACTGGGGCTCGTTCTTCTTGGCCGAGATCACGCGAATGATGTCTTCGTTGAGACCTTTCGGCACCCGCTCTTCCTCAATGTCGGTGACGAAGCCCCACTTGTATTCGCGGTTCGCCAAATCATGAATCGCATTAACGTCCGAACTCATTGAAGTCTCCCGGAATTATCGATGACAGTCACAAGGTTGCCGTGCACGTCTTGGATTGCGGTCAGTTGCGACGGCTGTACCAGGTTGGACAGCGTCACCTTCTGCAACGCCCCCCGCACCACCTGACTGATGATGCGCTGATTGGCTTTGGTCGGGCACGACGGTTCGAAACCGCACAGCCCGGAGATATCGCTGCTGCACTCGGTGAGCGCGATTGGACCCTCAATCGCCGTTACGATCTCGGCGACGGAAATGTCCGCCGGCTCCTTCGCCAGGCTGTAACCGCCGTTCGTCCCCCGATGCGATACCAGC
>JBOGJS010000191.1:0-9120 GCA_050745365.1 Terriglobia bacterium | reverse complement strand
GTTTCGAGCAGTCTGTTCGGACGGCTTTCATGACCCATCTCGAGCTTGCCAACCTGCTGACGGATTATCTGGATGGCGTTCTGCCTCCGGAAAATGCTCGGGCGGCAGAGTCCCACCTTGCTTCCTGCGCTGAATGTCGAAGCATGCTGGAAGATGTGCGCTTCAGCCTTTTGGCGTGCCACGCCGCCGGGGAAATGGAACCGAGTCCGTGGCTGGTGAGTCGAATTCTGCGTTCGACTCTCGGTGAGCGCCGGCCGTCGCTGGCCGCGCAACTTGCTGGGTTCGTTCGCCACGTGTTGCGGCCACGGGTTGCGTACAGCGTAGCCATGGCGATCTTTTCACTTTCCTTTCTCTTGTATACAACACGCGTGAATCTACGGGAGGTGAAACTGCACGACCTCGACCCGGGCGCATGGGTCTACCAAGCGGACAGCCAGGGGCATTTGCTCGCGGCCCGCGCCGAGAAATTCTATTACGATCTGCCGTTCATCTACGAAGTCGAAACGATGTTTCAGCACGCCCAGCCACAGCCTGGCGCTCAGCCGGAGAAAAAATCTCAACCTCCTGACGGAGAAGGCAGGGATCGACGCCTGAGCTCCCACCGCGAGCTCGCCTGGGATATTGCTCCCGCGCTGAATCCTTCGCACAGCGAGAAAACGGAAAGAGGAGTTTGACACGATGAAGTGCGCCTATCATCCCGAAGCCGACGCGGTGATTTACTGCGGCCATTGTGGCCGTGCCCTCTGCGCCCAGTGCCGACGTGACGTGCAGGGGACAACTTACTGCGAGCCTTGCCTCGCATCCCGGCTTCGAGGTGCTCCGCCCAACTCGGACGCCAATCCCGGCCTCGCGCTCTTCCTGGGATTCATTCCGGGTGTGGGGGCAGTTTACAACGGGCAGGTACTCAAGGCCATTATCCAGATCCTGATTTTCGGCTCGTTGATCGCTTTGAGTAACCAGACCGGAGAAGGCTTTGGCACCATCTTCGGGCTCGGCGCGGCAGCTTTCTACTTCTACATGGTCATCGACTCCTACCAGACCGCCCGGCGAAAACAACTGGGGCAGCCGGTGGAGGAGTGGCGGGTCGCCGGCTCCTGGCGAATCGATGCTCCTGCGAGCGCCGTAGTATTAATCGCTCTTGGCGCGCTGTTCCTGCTCGACAATTTCGGAATCCCCATATTCAGGGACGTCGGTCGATTCTGGCCTATTCTGCTGATTGTGGTTGGAGTGATTCTGATTCAGCGAAAAGCGGGAAGGCACAGTTCGGAAGCGCGGAATTCCGGCGGTAACGAGCCGGATTCCGGACCAAAGGGACTGTAGACGCGTAACAACGTTCAGGAGGCATCGAGATGTGGCACTTTAATCCGGGCTTTTTGGTTCCCTTGGGAGCCTTCGCCATGGTGGTGGCGATCGTGGCCATAGGTTCCATCAGAAAGACGCGCGAGCGCGAACTCCAGGCGCATCAGGAGCTTCGGACGCGCGAAATGGAGCACGACCGGAGGATGAAAGAGCTCGAGATCGAGAAAGCCAAAATTGAGCTCGAAAAAGCAAAGCTGACGAAGGGCGCGGAAACCGTTGCGCAGTAGACGCGAGACAGACGAGGGCTCACATTGGCTGAATCGGACTCGAACTCCTTCGAGACGCGACGAAAACTCACCCTACCGGTGATGCTGATCGTCGTCGGCGTGCTGTTTCTGTTAAACCAGTACGCTCCCGGCTGGGGAATTTTGCGGACTTGGCCTGTGATCCTCATTGCATTGGGGATTCTCCTGATCTTGCGCTCTTTCGGCCCTCCCAGAGCGCCGCGAGGACCGTCGGTGTAAACGTCGCTGCTTCTCTTCCGATCCCGCAATCGCGGGAGGGCCGGGCGAGAGTTTCGGCAGCATTTTTCATAGCAGGAAAAAATGAGTCCATATAACTATCGCCGGAGTTCATTCCTTTGGGCACTGATTCTCATCGCAATCGGCGTTCTGTTCCTGCTTCACAATTTAGATCCCGCCATCCATCCGTGGCATCTGCTCGCAAAATACTGGCCGGTTTTGATTATCCTATGGGGCGTATCAAAGCTCTTCGATTACATCGCGGCCCGCCTTCACCGGGAGACGTCTCCTCCAGTTCGCTTTTCCGGCGCTGAAGGAGTTCTTCTGATTCTGTTCCTGGTGCTCGGGACACTTTTTTCCCATGTTGTACTGTCGCCCCGGAGCGCATGGAAGGACGAGTGGGAAATTCACCTGGGACCGGGAGCTTGGGAAAATCCTTTCCTGAATTCATATACTTTTACAAGAAACATTTCCCAGGCGGTTCTGCCCGGCGCGGAGCTGTCCCTCGCGAACGAGCGGGGAGACATCGCCATTCAGGGCACAAACGTTGAAGAAGTCAACGCGACAGTGAAGGCGACCATCCGGGCAGCGAGTGAAGCCGACGCAGAAAACATCAACAAAGAACTGCAAATTCAAATACTCCACCAGAACGGGCAGTACGTTCTTCACCCTAACCTGGATGCTCTGCCTCGTCGCGGTTCGAGCGTGCGTCTTGACTGGGAAGTGCGCGCGCCCGCGGCCTCTTCCGCTGATGTCTCGACAAGGCACGGAGACATTCTGATCAGCGGCCTCGAAGGCCCAGAAAACTTGAGCGTGCGATCGGGAGACGTCCACGTCGCCGAAGCAGGGGGCAACGTCAAAATTCAGGAAACAGGCGGCTCAGCAGACGTGCGCGGTGCAAAGAGCGATGTGGAAGTGAATGGCCGCGGCAACGATCTCCAGATTGCGGATGTTTCGGGTAAGGTCACGGTGAACGGCACGTTCTCCGGATCCGTCCGATTCCAAAATCTTCAACAGGGGGTGCTCTTACGGGCGCAGCGCACCGAGATGGAAGCGGGAAAACAGCTTGGCAAGCTCGAGATGGGCATGGGATCGATTAAAATCAAAGGGATCGGTGGGCCACTTCAAATCAACACGCGGCAAAAGGATATTCGCGTCTCGGCCTTCAAAAAAGGGGTATCGATTTCGGATAAGAATGGCAACATCCATCTCCTCACCTCTGTAGAGCCGCGAGGTCCCATCGAGGTGAACCTGCAGGACGGTGACATCCTGTTGGCCTTGCCCGCGCATAGCAGCTTTGTGATGGAAGCAATCTCAGCGCATGGGACGGTGGATTCCGATTTTTCCGCGCCTGGGCTCACCATCAGCCAGCAGGGCGAGAGGCCGTCCATCCGGGGGACGTTCGGGCAAGGGGGGCCGATGATCCGCCTCAGCACAAGCTATGGAACTATCCATCTGATGCGCCAGGCGCCGGCGAGATCAAAGCCGGTTAAAGGCTTGACGGGCAAAGGAACTGTCGCCACTGTTTTCTCTCTGCATTGAAGCCCATAAGTTCTTGCCCGTTCAGCAAGCTTTCGGAGCGTTGTCATTCTGCGTAAAATTCAAGCGGCTTCTGTGAGCTGCTCGAGCTTATCAAAAAATTCTGGAAAGGAAACGGCGACGCATTCGCTTCCTCGGAGGATTGCGCCGCCCTCGGCAGCAAGACCTGCCACCGCGAAGGCCATCGCGATGCGATGGTCCCCATAAGTCTCAATTTCGGCACTGCGAAGCCTCTGCCTTCCGGGAACGTGAAGGCCGTCCGGAAATTCCTCGACTTCGGCGCCCATTCGGCGCAGGTTTTCGGCGACGGCCGCCAGGCGATCGCTTTCTTTTACGCGAAGCTCCTGGGCACCGTGGAACGTGAGGCCGCGTTCGGTTTGTGTCCCAAGAACCGCCAACACCGGGAGTTCGTCAATCAAGCCCGGGATCATTTCCTTTGAAATCTCGCCGCCTTGAAGCCCGCTATACTGCGCCTCCACGTCGCCGACGGGCTCGCCAAGCATGCTTCGCAGGTCCTTTCTTCTCACATGTCCTCCCATCGAAGAGAGGAGGTCGAGCATGGCGGAACGCGTAGGATTCAGTCCTACCTCGCGGATCAATATTGACGAGCCGGGCACCATCATCGCGGCAGCTAAAAAAAACGCGGCGGAGGAAATATCCCCCGGCACTCGCGCGCGAAGCGGATTCAACTGCGCAGGACCACGGATGGAAACGCGGCCGTCCTTGCGCAGGATGGGCGCACCCATCTGTTCCAAAGCGATTTCCGTATGATCACGGGTCGCCACCGCCTCGCGCACTTCCGTCTCGCCATTGGCAAGCAGCCCGGCAAACAGGACGGCTGTTTTCACCTGGGCGCTGGCCACGGGCGCTTCATAACGTATGGGGCTCAGCTCACTCCCTTCAATCTCTAAGGGCGGTAATCCTCCCGCCGCAGATTGGATACGCGCGCCCATCTGGACGAGCGGATCAATGATCCGTTTCATGGGCCGGCGAGAGAGTGAGGCATCTCCAATGAGCTGGGATTTGAATGCCTGGCCTGCCAGAAGGCCGGCCAGCATTCGCATCGTGGAACCGGAATTCCCCGCATCGAGCACGTCGGCCGGAGCGGAAAGGCCGTGCAACCCTTTCCCTCGAATCACCACTCGGTCCTCGTGCCGCTCGATGGGAATGCTCAGAGCACGCAGGCAACCTAGAGTACTCTGGCAATCGGCGCTCGAAGCAAAGCCGCTGATCTCCGTCGTTCCCTCGGCGATGGCCCCCAGCAGAGCGTAACGGTGGGAAATCGACTTGTCGCCCGGAAGAGTCAAGGTCCCGGCAAGGCGCCGGGTTGGGTGAATCCTTCTTACGGTTTCCTGCATTGCAAGTTCGGAAATACTTGCCTTGTTAGCAAGTTTTTTCTGTGAGCTCCGTGTTCAGCCAAGCTTTAACACCGAGGGCGCTGCGATGCTCAGTGCCGCCTATGTTGAGGCTTGGGAGGTAGTAACCACAGGGCGTTCCATTTGGGCTGCGCCAATGCCGCGAGTCTTCACGCGACAACCTCGTTCATGATTTTGAGCAGCCCTAACAGAGACTCGCGCGTGCTCTCTACTTTGTTCCCGTCCGGACGCCGATAGTGCGTCTCGAGAGACATGGTGCTTTCATAGTGATGATCGAGGATGGCTTTGAGCTGACCTTTCCAGTCAATAAAGCCTCCGCCCACGGGCGCCCAGGCAAGCTTTCCAGTCTGCGGATCTTTTTTAACATCCTTGATGTGCATGTGGGAAAACAAGCCCGCGACGTGGCGATACCCATCAGGATAAGGGATTTCATCAAGCATCGCCGCGTTGCCTGGGTCCCAATTGCCACGGAGATGAGGCGAATTCACCTCGCGCAAAAAGCGTCCTAATTCGGCTCCTGTTCCCACGTTGCATTCGTGTTCATTCTCGAGGATAAGAAGAATACCGTTCCGACCCGCGAGTTCTGCTGCCCGGGCCAGCCGGTCTCGAACGTAAGGGTAAGCCTTTTCGGGCTGCTCCACGCGCCAGTAACTGAAAACGCGCACCTTCGTCGTGCCCAAAAAATGAGCCATCTCGAAAGACTTGTTGAGAAGCGTATCGGTGTCTTTGTCCGTGAAATCCGCACGGAAGACGTCGCGCTTCTCGGGGCGCGCGGGCATCTCCGGCAGGTTGTACTTGAAGATCGGCGAGCCAATATCGCTCAGTTTGAGGTGATGCTGCTCAATCATGCTCTTGGCACGAGATAAATCCGACTTGGAGAGATTCAGAATGTTCCTGCTCCACAGGTCGCGCGCCTCGCAATAATGGAGCGAATAGCTGGAAATGAAGTCAAGCGCCTCCGCGAAATCCTCGGTGATTTCATCGGTGATGATACCCAACTTGAAATCTGCAGGCGCGGTCATTTTTGCTCCTTGGGTCGTTCAGATGCCTGCGAGTGGCACGGCCAGCGATGCACGGAGAAACTTCCGGCGCGTCCAATCGTTGTGCATTCCTTATTCCTTTGGTTCCTGCGTTTCCGATTCCCTGGAAGCATATCATAACCCTCGCGAGTCATTACGAAGCACGGCGTTCCTGCGGCCACGATGGCAAATTGAGTAACTTCTGTACCTCTCAAGCGTCAACACAGCGAACAGGGAGCATCTCAGTGAGCTGCGCGTTATGGCTTTTCGGAAGGCGGAGAGCACCGAAAAAGCATACCGAAAAAGAGGGGATGATGATCATCGAATGCCGCGAGCCGTTCACCAGCGATCCCCGCCTCCCAACGTAAACCGGACTCCAGCCCGAAAAGTGAATGGGAGCGCCGGGTAACCGAACACGGCCTGATAATGTTCATCCAGGAGATTCCCCATGCTGGTGTAGAGCGTGGCATGGCGATGAACTTTATACCAGCCGGTAAAGCCCACCAGTTGGTACCCGGCCAATAGATTATGGTTCGGGAGGAGCATGGAATTTCCGAAAAACGGATCGCTCAGGTAAGTGCTGTCATCGGACCGGCCGACTGCATAGCCGTTAAAGCTGAAGCCGAAGCGCGGCCGGCTGTAGATGACCACGAAACTTCCAGTTTGCGCAGGGCGCCGAAAAGGCCGGTTGCCGACGAGCGGCGCATAGGCTCCAATCAAAACTCCTGGAAAAGCCGGGTTCACTGCCGGTGAGAGCGCGCTGCTGGCAAAGGATTGCGTAACGACGGCGTCGAGATAGGTATACTGAGCTTCGAACATCAGGTTCTGTCGAAGCCTCGCCTGAAAGTCAGTCTCTAATCCCTGGCTTCGAAACGAATCCGAGTTGATATAGGCACCTCCTGCGCTATAGGGAATCTGCGCAACGACTTCTGCCGGCACGCCGAGGTCCGGCAATGCGGTCTGAGGTACAAAATCAATCAGATCGTAGAACTCCTGATGAAAATAGGAAAGGCCGAGAAGAGCGCGCTCGTGCCAAAGCCCTTGATCGAACCCGACGTCAAAGCTTCGGCTCCGTTCAGCGCCGACAGGAGAAATCCCGTAGCGCCGAACAAGCTCCGGACCACCTTGGACGGCGGAAAGCACGCTCGAAAGCGAAGATCCCTGCTCCAGGATGCTGGGCTCTAGAATCCCTGTTCCAAAATTGAAGCGCAGCTTGGTGCGTCCGAAGAGAGAGGATGAGGAGGGCCGCCGAAGATAATACGCCAGCGAAATGCGCGGCGTAGCGGCAAAGCCAAACACGGCGTTTTTTTCAAAACCCACGCCTGCCGTGGCAAAGGCGCGCTGCCAAAGGCTGCCGCGAGCTTCAAGGAAGAAATCGTAGTTATCACGGGTCGTTGCGGAGCGCGGCAAACCACTGGATTGGGTGAAGCCGTTTTCGTGGATATAGTTAAACCCGCCCGTAATGCCGAGCCGCGGCCCAAAAAGATAATCCGTTTGGCCATCGAAGGATCGGATGTTGGTGCGGGAATCATAAAGCAGCGGATACGCACCGCCATAATCGAGAATGGCCTCGCCCGTGGTGCAATATCCGTTCGCGCCGCAGAGACTGACACGATTCCCCAGATAATCGGTTCCGAAGCCGAATGGGTTAGAAGGCGTCCCAATGGGAGCCGGGCTGTTCTCAAAGTAATGGCGGCGCGCAGAGGTCACGCGAAGCGTGTTGTGCCAGCGCGAAGTGGTCTGATTCTGCAGGGTGAGGCCAACGTAGGTATCCTGTTGCCGCTGGAACGAGTCATCCGGGATATCATAAAAGTTGAGAGGTCCGGAAAGCCCGAGGCCCGTTGCATCATGATGAACCGTCAGCCGCACACGGGTATTGAGAGAAGGCGTCCAGCCAAAGTTGCCGTTGTAAGTACCGTCGTGAAAAGAATTGTTAGGCAGGCTGTTTTGAGTGTCGAAGCGCATAAAATCAGAATAATAATCAAATCGATTGAAGGCCCCGCCCACGGATGCCTCCTGGCGCAGCGTATGGAAGCTGCCGTCGTCGGCTGAGTAAGTAAACTCGGGAACCCGCGTACTCCCCTTGCGGGTGGTGATGCTGATGACGCTCGCCAGCGCGTCACTGCCATAAAGGATGCTATCCGGCCCACGAAAGACTTCAATATGGTCCACGCCGCTTGCGGCAAGGCTGGAAAAGTAGAACGCCCCGCCGACATCGTTGACGGAGATGCCATCCACCAACACCTTGTTGAAATCGGAGTCGCCGCCACGCACAAAAAGCGAGGTCACCCCTCCACGCTGCCCCTCCTCCACCACTTGCACCCCCGGCACAAGTCGTAAGGCATCGAGAACAGCCAGCGGATTTAAGGCGTCGAGCTCCTTGCGACTGAGGACGCTGACGGATGCGCCCACCTGGGATTCTGGCGTTGCTTCTCCCGTCGCCGAAACAACGAGTTGCTGCCGCAGCGGCCCGACTTGAAGGCGCAAGCGCAGCCGGACGGTTTCGCCCGGTTTCAGAATAACGGGTGAGCTTGTTTCCGTCGTAAGACCTTTTGCTCCCGCGCGCACTTCATATCGTCCGCGAGCGCTGATGGTGAAACTGAACGCTCCTTGTTTGCCGGTTCGCGCCTGGTTAAGGACGGCACCATTCAGAAGCAGTGCCACGCGGGCAGCGGCAACCGGCGCGCCTAAAGCGTCTGTAACCGTGCCGCGAATTGTTCCGCCGGAAGAAGCGGCGAGGAGTGGTACAGCCAGGAAAACAGCCAGAAGCAGCGGCACGCTCCGCCGATGCAAATCAAGCGGCTGAACTGCTCTCCGCGCCGCCCATTGGGACCTGGAATGGCCGAAGGGAGCGCCGAATGGGACTGATGTTAGGGCTTGCCTCCAGTGGAAAAAGCGAAGAAAGAGCATGCTCATCGACTCTCCTCTCGAAGCCGACTACAGCAACGCGGGCGTCTGGCCGGTCTCCTGACTTGCGCCTCATCGCGCCCGGACTGCCTTCCCATCCCGCAAAGCGAGACAGTGGCTTTCTTGCCGGGCAACTCCGCGCTTACAGTGGCGGGGCCGTGCCGGATTCTCACCGGCTTCCCTACGGCGTTCAACGAACGCCAGACGTTCTCACTCTATCCCATCGAGGCCCTGTTTGTCAAATTTTCACAGCGGCGAGTCGCCGAGGTCCGCCCAGCCGCCTGGGCCTCAGATTTACGGAACAGGCAAACAGCCTATGGTGTCGAAGTATTGTAGGGGCATATTCAGCAATTTCGTAAGCACCTCTACGAGCCGCGAGCCAAGTGATTGATCCCGCAGTGGTCCCCCGCCTTCCTATTTGCCGAGTCATTTTTGCAAATCCAAAAAGAGCTTGACTTC
>JBOGJS010000190.1:0-9790 GCA_050745365.1 Terriglobia bacterium | reverse complement strand
GAAGGTGGGGAGCCGATTCGCTCCTCTTCGAATCGCCCTGAGCGGAGCGAAGGGGCTCACGGTAAACTCCGCGACCCGGATGAGGGGTCTTGGTCGAGATTTTCGAAGCGGGGCACGCGTGTGATGCGCGCCGGTTATTCCGCCTCCTTTCCAACTAAGCGCTAGAGAGTAAATTTCCTGCGACCCTCACTAGCAGAAGCGGAACGGTGCTGCGAAGTAGAATACAATAGACGAATATGCACACCCTTCGCGTCCGTTTTGCCCCTTCACCCACGGGATACCTTCACGTCGGTGGTGCGCGCACCGCGCTCTACAATTGGCTCTTTGCGCACCACGGAGGAGGAGCCTTCATTCTGCGCATTGAGGACACGGACCTGGACCGGTCGCGTCCGGAGCTCGTGACGGGGATCCTCGAAAGCCTTGAACGGCTTGGCCTCCGCTGGGACGAAGGCCCGTACTTTCAGTCTCAGCGCGTGGCCCGTTACCTGGAGATCGCTCGGCATCTTGAAAAGAGCGGTTGGGCCTATCCGTGCTTCTGTTCCGCTGAAGTGTTGCAGGCGAAACGCGAGCGCGCTCGAGCGGAGCATCGCGCCTGGAAATATGACGGCCATTGTAGGAAGCTCCCGGAGGATGAATCCGGGCGACTGAAAACCGAAGGCCGCCCCTGGGCGGTCCGCTTTCGCGTTCCCGAAGATGGCTCGACGAGCTTCGATGACAAACTTTTCGGCCACATCGAGCTGGCCCACGCGGAAATTGAAGACTTCATCCTGCTGCGATCTAATGGGCACCCCACCTATCATCTTGGCGTCGTCGCGGACGACCTCGACATGGAAATCTCCCACGTCATCCGGGGCGCGGACCACATCTCAAACACGCCGAAACAAATCCTCATGTACCGAGCGCTCGGCGCAACGGCGCCTGAATTTGCGCACCTGCCGCTTATTCTCGGCCCGGATCGCCAGCGCCTTTCCAAGCGCCACGGTGCGACCTCTGTAGAAGCATACCTGGAGCAAGGGATTCTTCCCGAGGCGCTGGTCAATTTTCTGGCCCTCCTCGGCTGGACGCCGCCCAAAGAGATCTCAACGCTCGAAGAAATGGCACAATCATTTTCACTCGTCGCTGTTTCCAAATCGAATGCTGTTTTTGATCTCGAAAAACTTGCCTGGATGAGTGGCGAATACCTGCGGCATCTTCCCTTGCCGCTCCTCATCGCCCGGGCGCGGAATGAGCTCGAATCTGCTGGAGTTACGATGGAAGGGCGGAAGCTCTCGAGCTTCACACAATCCGTTGCCTTGCTCCAATCCCGTGCCCGCAGCTTGAAGGATTTCTCCGGCTCCGGCCGTGCTTTCTTTACGGACGATTTTGATTACGACCCGGAAGCGATAAAAAAGTTCTGGAAGGATCGCTCCCTGGCGGACCTTCTGGAAGCGCTGGCGGCGCGGCTCGCCGCGCTTTCCTCTTTTGATCTCAAATCCTCCGAAAAAAGCCTGCGCTTGCTTGCAGAGGAAAAAGGCGTGAAGGCCGGGGCGCTCATCAATGCCTCGCGCGTCGCACTCACCGGGCAAGCCGTAGCTCCGGGACTGTTTGACGTGATGATGACACTCGGAAAAGAGTCTGTGGCGGAGCGGCTTTGCCGCGCCGCGCGTTGGCTGCGGACCGCGCCCTAGCTCTCTGCTATGGAAGACGATCAGGACTAGCCGGTCAGAGCTTTTCTTTCTGTGACGACACTCCCCGCTGATCGGACGCGAATTCACCGCTGCCGTTGCGCCCAATGGCTTCTGTTCACGGCGTTTCTCTACTTGTGAAAAGCACCACCGCGAGCGGCGGCAAGGTTAGGGAAAGGGAATAAGGAAATCCATCCCATGCGAGCTCTTCCGCCTCGATGGTGCCGGTGTTCCCTTGCCCGCTCCCGCCGTAAATCACTGCATCGCCGTTCAGTGCCTCCCGCCAGAGGCCTCCGCGGGGAGCACCGACTCGATATTCGGTACGAATGACGGGCGTAAAATTACAGACAACCAGAACCAGGTCCTGAGTGGATTGTGCCTTGCGCAGAAAGCAGAGGGTGCTGGCCGCAGCGTCCGAGCCTTTAATCCATTCGAATCCAGCCGGCTCACAGTCAAGCTCGTGAAGGGCAGGCTCGCTGCGATAGAACCGATTCAAATCTTCTACCCATTTTTGGACTCCCTGGTGAGGCGCGTACTGAAGCAAGTGCCAGTCCAGGCTGTGAGCTTCTGACCATTCATCCCACTGGCCAAATTCCCCCCCCATAAAAATCAGTTTCTTGCCGGGCTGTGAATACATGTACCCAAAGAGCAGACGAAGGCCGGCAAATTTCTGCGGGTCATCTCCCGGCATCTTGCGGAGGAGAGAGCCTTTCCTGTGGACGACCTCGTCGTGAGAAAGGGGAAGAATGAAGTTTTCCGTAAAGGCGTAAATCATACGGAAGGTCAACTCGCCCTGATGGTGCGAGCGGTAAAGCGGATCGAGGGCCAGATACTTCAATGTGTCGTGCATCCAACCCATATCCCACTTCATGCCAAAGCCGAGGCCACCCGAATCGGCCGGGCGTGAGACCATCGGCCAGGCCGTTGATTCCTCCGCGATCGTCTGAACGTCCGGATAGTTCTGGTAGACACTGCTGTTGAGCTGGCGCAGGAAATCAATTGCTTCAATATTTTCCTTTCCGCCGTATTGATTCGGCAGCCATTCCCCGTCGTGCCGCGCGTAATCACGATAGAGCATCGAGGCAACGCCATCCACACGCAATCCGTCAGCATGATAATGGTCCAGCCAGAACATCGCGCTCGAGAGGAGAAAGCTATGCACTTCATGACGTCCGTAATTGAAAATGAAGCTGGTCCATTCCGGGTGATAACCCAGCCGCGGGTCGGCGTGCTCGTAGAGGTGAGTTCCGTCGAAGTAGCCCAGCCCGTGACCATCCGTGGGGAAATGGGAAGGCACCCAATCCAGAATCACGCCGATATCGTTTTGATGGAGGAAATCCACAAGGTACATGAAATCCTGGGGTGACCCGTATCGGCTGGTGGGAGAAAAATAGCCCGTGCTTTGATATCCCCAGGAAGGATAGTAGGGATGCTCCATTATGGGAAGGAATTCCACATGGGTGAAGCCCTGTTGCTTTACATATTCGGCCAATATGGGCGCGAGATTGCGGTAGCCGAAGAAGCGCTCCGGATGGTCAGGAGAACGCCTCCATGAGCCCAGGTGGAGCTCGTAGATCGAGATCGGAGCGCTTCGGCCGTTGCGCGCGTGGCGGGTCTCCATCCAGTTCTGGTCGCCCCATTCGTACGTCAGATCCCAGACGATTGAAGCGTTTTGCGGAGCGACCTCAGCGTAGAACGCCAGCGGGTCGGCCTTGTCAATCTGGTAGCCATCGTAGCGCGAATAAACCTGGTACTTATACTTCGTCCCTTTGCCGATGCCCGGCACAAATCCTTCCCACACGCCAGACTGTCCACGGATCGAGAGCGGGCAACTTGTCTTGTCCCAATGGTTGAAGTCGCCCATCACACAGACGCGCTCTGCGTTCGGCGCCCAGACAGCAAAGTGGACGCCTTGGATGCCGCCGGATTCTGCCAGGTGTGCGCCCAGTTTCCTATAAATGCGGTAATGCGTGCCTTCATTGAAATAGTAAAGATCGTCGTCGGTTAAGAGCGAGAACTCATTCAGAATCACAAAGCCTCCCTTCATCTCATGCAATTAAAAAGTCGTCCGAATTCAATTATCCCACGATGCTGGCGTGTCCCCAGCCTTCTTTGACGCCGTCGCGATCAGAGTGTATACTGGGGAGTGTACACTTCCACTCCGAAGAACGGGGCCCGTTATGGTGGTTACTGCTAAGGATTTGCGTTTGAAGACTTCGAAAATTCTGAAAGAGGTTCAGCGCGTCGGCTCCGTCACGGTCACGTATCGAGGGAAGCCTGTAGCGAAGCTCGTCTCGGTGGAATGCGCCAAAAAGGGAAAACTCACGGATGATCCTGCCTTCGGCATGTGGGCGGACCGCGAAGACACTAAGGATGTTCACGCCTGGCTCAAAAACATTCGCACTCCCCGGTACATGCGTTGATCTTCGATTCGGACATCCTGATTGAATTTCTGGGCAAGAACCCGGCGGCGGCGGCGTGCATTGAGAGCGTTCCCTTGATGGATCGCAATCTCTCAGCAATGTCATACCTGGAAGTGCTTTACGGCTGCCGCAACAGGAGAGAGCTTCACGACTTTCAGCAATTTGCCGGCACTTCCCTCGCCGAGGTCGTTCCGATAAGCGAAAGTATCAGCCACAAGGCAGTCCAAATTATGGAAGGTTATGTCCTCGCCTCCCGGCTGGATGCCACTGATGCTCTAATTGCCGCCACAGCTCTAGTTCGGGCGGAGCCTCTTGCAACAGGCAACGTGAAGCACTTTGACTTTATCGCCGGCCTGGAGTTGAAAGCGTTCCGGCCGTGAAGAACAGAAAGGAAATTGACTCATGGGCGATCAGGAACTGATTCCTCCCGCCAACCAGATTCCCGTCAACATTGAAGACGAGATGCGCAGCTCCTACCTGGATTACGCGATGAGCGTCATCATCGGGCGGGCGCTGCCCGACGGGCGTGACGGCTTGAAGCCCGTGCACCGGCGCATCCTCTACGCCATGTACAAAGAGGGCATCACCTCCGGCAAGCGTTACATCAAATGCGCGGGCGTCGTAGGCGAGGTGATCAAAAAATATCATCCGCACGGGGATGCGGCGGTTTACGACACTCTGGTGCGGATGGCGCAGAACTTCAATATGCGTTACCCCTTGATTGACGGGCAGGGGAATTTCGGCTCAGTCGATGGCGATCCCGCTGCGGCTTACCGGTACACTGAATGCCGCCTGGCGCGGCTGGCGGAAGAGCTTTTGGCGGACATCGAGAAAGAAACTGTGGACTTCGTCCCGAATTTTGATGAGTCCACGGAAGAGCCGCTGGTGTTACCCACGCGCGTCCCGAATCTCCTGATCAACGGCTCGGACGGCATCGCGGTCGGCATGGCCACCAAAATTCCGCCCCATAACCTCTCGGAAATTATCAACGCCACCGTTTTGCTGATTCAAAAGCCGCAGACGCCGCTCGATGACGTGCTGGCGCTTGTCCCCGGCCCGGACTTCCCCACCGGCGCTTACATCTACGGCAAATCAGGTATTAAAGCCGCCTACGCCACCGGGCGGGGGCAGTTTACCATGCGCGCGAAAGCCGCCATCGAGCGTCCTATCAAAGAAAAGCAGCAGATCGTTATCACCGAAATCCCATTTCAGGTCAATAAGGCCAAAGTGATCGAGCGAATTGCAGCACTGGTTCAGGATAAAAAGATCGAAGGCATTTCCGACGTCCGCGACGAATCCGATCGCGACGGAATGCGGATTGTGGTAGAGCTTAAGCGCGGCGAGCAGCCCGAAGTGGCCCTCAACAACCTCTATAAGCACACCCAGCTTCAGGAGACCTTCGGCATGATCCTGCTCGCGATCGTGAATGGGCAGCCGCGCACAATGTCCCTTCCGGACGCCATTCAGCTCTTCATCGATCACCGCGTTACTGTGGTTCGCCGGCGCACCGCTTACGAGTTGCGGAAGGCGCAGGAGCGCGCCCACATCCTTGAGGGCTTTCTGAAAGCGCTCCTGAACCTGGACGCGGTGATCAAGCTCATCCGAGGGTCCAACACCCCGAAGGAGGCGCGCGACGGCTTGATCGCACGGTTTGAATTCACTGAGCGCCAGGCGCAGGCGATCCTTGAATTGCAATTGCAGCGCCTCACCGCCCTCGAGCGCGACAAGATCCAGGAAGAGCATGCCGAGCTCCAGAAGAAGATCGGTGGGTTCCAGGAGATCCTGGCGAGCGAAAAAGCACTGAAGAAGGTGGTGGTGGATGAGCTCCGGCAGGTTCAGAAAGAATTCGGCGATGCACGGCGGACTGAGATCATCGAAGAGCAGGCTGAGATCCGTCTGGAAGACCTCATCACCATGGAAGACGTCGTGATCACCGTTTCGCATTCCGGTTACGTGAAGCGCACCCCGCTCACCACTTACCGGCAGCAGGGTCGCGGCGGGAAGGGTCGTCTCGGCATGAGAACCCGCGAAGAGGATATCGTCGAGCACCTCTTCATCGCTTCGACTCACACCTTTATCCTGGTTTTCACGAACACCGGCAAACTCTACTGGCTGAAAGTGTACGAAATTCCGGACGTCGGAGCCGCAGGCAAGGGAAAGCACATCCTCAACCTCGTCAATCTCTCCTCGGGCGAAAAGGTGGCCGCGGTGCTCGCCGTCAAGGAACTCCCCGACAAACGGAAGGACATCGAAGTTGAAGGGAGCAGCTACGCGACCGAGGGCTACGTGGTGCTTGTCACGCGGAACGGACTGATCAAGAAGACGCGCCTGGCGGAGTTTTCAAATCCCAACTCTCGCGGCATCGTGGCGATGAAGATTGAGGAAGAGGATGAGTTGATCGGCGCCAAGCTCACCACGGGCCGGGACACGATTTTCCTCGCCTCGCACGAGGGCATGGCGATCCGCTTCTCCGAGCAGGACGTGCGCGATATGGGCCGCGCCGCCTATGGCGTTTACGCGATGGACTTCGGAGAGCAGGACTACCTCGTGGGCATGGAAATTGTCGGCGAGAAGGAGCTCATCCTCTCGGTTACCGAAAAAGGTTATGGCAAACGGACGCCCATCACCGAGTATCGCCTCCAGTCGCGCGCCGGCAAGGGCGTGATTAACGTCAAGACCACTGACCGCAACGGCAAAGTCGTTGGAGCGCTCAGCGTGACGGAAGATTCCGAGGTGATGATTATCTCGCAGCAAGGAAAGATCACGCGCCTGGATTCGAGCAAGATTCGCGAATGCGGCCGCTCCACTCAGGGCGTGCGACTGATCAATCTTGAAGAAGGAGACTTGGTGGCGGCCGCCTGCCTGGTGCGAAGCGAAACCAACGGGAACGGTGAGGAGCCCGCGCAGGGCGCCCTGATCCAGTAATCGTCTCCCATGCGGCGAAAGGCCTGTGTGGTCACGCGCGGGAGATGACGTCAAGCAGCCGTGCCAACGCGAGCGTATCTTGCTCGCAATAGGCGAGTAGCGCTGCGCGCAGCCTGTTTCTCTCATCGCTCGCCAAATTGCCGCGAACTATCCTCTCCCAGGCGAGTCCCGCTTCGCCGCCTTCCGCCACCAGCATACCGCGGTAGGAGAGATCGGGCACAAGCGCCGGCAGCACGCTCTTCAGCGAGTATGAGCCTCCAAAGCGTGGGTGGTAAACGCCGGAACGGACGACAGGAAGCAAATCCCACAGCCTGCCTTGAATTCCGGCGATCGTGCCGGCGTGCTGCGGAAGCCAGCCGGCCAACTCGCTCAGGCGCCCCGACTCGAATGCCTGGTTATAAACGACAATGCTCCCTCTTGCACCCAGGGTCTGGCACAGGGATTGCGTGAACAGCGGTCGCGGATCCGTCTCGATCTCAGCCAGAAATTCGTAATGCTCAAGCTCGGCGCTTGGGCTCCGCCGGACGTGCACTGACCATTGGAACGGGAGCTGATCGTACGGGTGCATGCCGGCAAAGCGGGGAAGCGCCAGCATCAAAGTCTCGAAATCCATAAAGTGGATCGGATACTCGAGCTCCGCCAGCCGTTCCGTGATGCCACTCCCAAACCAAGTTGATCCGGTTTTCACGCATTCGCATGCATGCTGCTGCCGTTCGGTAAGCGGGAAAGTCTGGGGGATCTGAGCAATGAGCTCCACCCCCATGGCTTTCAATTCTTCAAGCTTCTGAGGCGAGAGATTAGGAAGGCGCGCGATGTGATCGTCGGGGAGCGGTTTATTGCAGACATCGTAAAACTCGCAGGTGACCGGCTTGGCACATTGTGGGCCGGCTTCGACCTCGGGAGGCTGTGCCTGGGCGAGCGCCCTCCGCAGCCTCTGAATCAGTTCTGGCACGCTCTTCGTTAACGCCGCCACCTCCCGAGATAAATCTTCAATGCAGAACAGCTTTTCAAGGGCGTAGTGATTGCCGTCAAAGACATACTCGCGGTTGAGGTGCATGAGTGCCGGTGCGGCTTTGATTCCACAAGCGTCAAGCACGAAATGCTGGAGAGCCACGTCATACACGTAGTGCTCTTTGACCTCGGTCCCGGACTTTACCTCAATGAGCCGCCACTCGGCGTTGCGCCGGCGCTCAAGAATATCCGCTCGGACCAGGATACCGTCGAGCTGGAACGTCGCTTCGAACACCGCTGGAACATGAGGCATCGATACCGCCTCTCTCGTCAGTTCCAGCGCCTTACCCAGATTTAAATCGTCGCCCGTCTCGATGAGCAGGCCGCCAGGGAACATCTTCTGTGCCAGCCGGCCCACTTCCCTACCCTGGTCGAGTGTCAGCCTTGACCCCTGATCGAGTTCGCCGGCCAAATCTGGGTTGTACACCTGGAGGTAGAGCCGCTTCGGGCACTGAAGGCCGGCCATGATCCTGGATTTGGAAAGATTCACCATCATGACCAGCTCACCGCTGCCGAAGGAGCCTCAAGTGGCTCAAGAGCAAGTAGCGCGGAGTTGTCTTTTAACTCCGCGGCTTTTGTCTTTTTCCCGAACGAAATGCCGCAGAGTTTCTTGACAGCGAAACTCTGCGCTACCCGCCCATCATGCCCCACGACCGACTATGCCAGATATTTCAGGCTTTCTCGGATCAGCACATGAGTTCCGGAAAACGGGTCTCCGAAATCCGTGTCATACTCCATCGAAAAATAGCCGCGATATCCTGAGGATTTCGCGATTCCGAAGATTTGCGGAACGTTCACTGTGCAGACCTGGTGGCGGCGGTTGTTAACCGCTCCTTTCACGTGACTCATGTTGTAGGCGTGGTGAAACATCGTTTGGAGCGCCCGCTCGTTGAACCCAGGGCCTTTCACGGCATCGTTGCCAAAATCCGGCAGGCTACGCAAATACGGATTGCCGACCTTCTCGATGACCTTCGCAATGAAGAAGGGGTCCTGTGTTACGGGGTCGTCATTTTCCATGTTAATGACAATATTTTTTCGCGCGCCGTATTCCGCCAACGCGCCATAGCTCTGGGCGCAGCGGTCCACGTTCGGGGTGAGCCGGTGGGATTCGTCGATCTGCGGTTTGACGCTCGGCGAGCCCACAATTGCCGCGATGTCGATCCACTTTTTGGTGGCCGCAACCGCAGCTCGCCGCTTGCGAGCATCAGGATCGTAAAAAGCCCCACCGTGAAGCCCCAGGCCCACCATGTGCGAGCCTGTTTTCTCAATGGATTTTCTAAACTCATCCAGAGAGCCCGGAGCGGTGGAGCTGAAGTCCTGGCTTAACGGATTGATGTTGTAGATGTTGAATTTCTTCGCCACCATGGCGGCAAAATCCTTCAACTCGATCCCAGGCAGTTGCGGGTCGCGGTAGTGGTTCGCCGGGCTTTCAATGTATTTCCTGAAAGGCCATGTGGTTACAGAGAGTCTTTTCCGTGGTGCGTTGGGAAAAGGAATGTGAGGCTCGCGTCCGGAAGACGACTTGCTGAATCCCGGTACGGCGACGCCAAAAAGTACTGACGTGCTGAGAAATTCCCTACGCGAGAGAATGCCCATTTTTTAACTCCTGCAAGAGTTGAACAACTGCGAATTATTCCGAGGGACGAATCCTAACTGCAAAGCGACTGGAAAGCAATAATTTTCCCGCTGTCGCGTCATACCTCAGTTTCGGGCGCGCACGTAGCGGCGGGTTTACCCCGCCAGCCCGAAATGGCGGCATAAAGCCGC
>JBOGJS010000189.1:0-10771 GCA_050745365.1 Terriglobia bacterium | reverse complement strand
CGTGGCATGGCCCAGCACAGCGCCCAGGATGAACGGCATGACGCTCGCATGCAGGTTCTGGCTGACCTTGAGCGTAATCCGTACGTCCTCAGAGAGCGGCGGCGAAATATGCTCCGCAACCAGATTCTGCGCGGTATACCACGCCGAGAGGGCCTTGAAGTCCGGCTTTGCGCTCGCGGCGCTGCTGGCCGTGATCCCAAGATTGTGGAGCTCCTCGAGCAGCGCAAGCTCCGCAAAGCGGCTGGGTTGGGGCACGGCGTAAGGAACCAAAACCGACGGCTTGCCGACGGGCAGGGTGCCGGTCACGGTGACGGTGTGTGTGCCGTCGGGATTTACTTCATCCTTTGTCCACTCGACGTCCGGCTGAGTGTCCGCCGGGGCCGTTGTCGCCAGGTTGATAAAGCGCACATAAGGAGTAACGGGAGAAATATTTAGGGCAACGGGCGCGCCGGGCGCTGGTCCGGGGCTTAGCGTGACGTCCACAATGTTGTCATTGACAATGATGGGTGAAATCACCGTGCCGGTCCCGAGCTCGCGCTCACCTTCCGGAAACAGGCTCACATCCACCAGGACCTGCCCGTCAATCTGTCTGATGCCGTGCGCGGCCACTTGCTCGGCCAGTCGCTTGAGCACAATGAGAGGATCGCCCGGCACTACGCTCCCACCGTAGCAATGATCGTCATTCTCAAACGCCAGCGTGCCATTCGGCTGGACACGTTGCGAGAGGTTCGGGTCGCCGCTCGCGACAAGCACCAGATCGCCGTGCAAGTTACCCTCCGCGTCAATCGGGCCGGTGCGATAGACGCGGGTGTGAAAGCGGTAATCAGGGCCGAGCAACTCCATCGCCGTGCCTTCCGTGAGTAGCTTGGTGGTGGAGGCCGGCGTGAACAGCTTCTGAGGGTTTAGGGTGTAAATGGGTTGATGGGTATCGAGCGAATAGAACTCAATTCCAAAACTTGCGTGCCGGAACACAGGCCGGTGAATGATTTGCTGGATTCGCGCTGCGAGCGAAGCAGACGCCGGAAGTTGAAGCGGGAGCGCCAGGCTGGCGCCCCACAACAGAGCAGCAACGACGGCGATAAGCCTAGCGCTCATATCTCTGGTCGGCACATCATTTCTCCGGCGATGAGATTGTAAACGGCTGGATAGTATAACTCCCGCCTCAAGCAGGACGCTTCATGAAGTTGGTCCTCGGCACACACGCCTGAGCTGGCTCTTCAGCGGCGGCCCAGAAGAGCATGTAGCCCGCGTGTTAAAATCAGGAGGGTTGTTTCCATGCCGATGCGCCTTGCCGAACGGGTTCGGTTCTTATTTCGGCTTTTTCTGCTATTCACGTTCCTCGCCGCAGTGGTGGTGGTGAGTGCAATCACTACCATCAAGCTCACCATCCAGGGAAATCAGGAGACATTGCCAAAACTCGTGGGCGTTAACCTGGAAACGGCCCAGCGCGTTGCAGACAGCATGGGGCTGGAAGTCAAGGTTGAGGACAAGCTTTTCAGCGACAAGTATGCCCTCAACGATATCATCTACCAGGAGCCGCCGTCCGACACAAAGGTGAAAGCCGGCCAGCACGTTCATGTGCTGGTCAGCCTGGGTCCACCGCGCGTTGTGGTGCCGGATTTTGTCGGCTCCAGCATGCGCGTCGCACAGATACTGGCTGTCGAAAGAGGATTAACCGTCGGCGACCTGGTGGAAGTGCACTGGCCCTCCAGCGGAACCGACCAGATTGTCGCCCAGGATCCCCCGGCATCCACCACCGAAATTCGCAGCCCGGCGGTTGATTTTCTGGTCTCGGCTGGCGAGGCAACGCCCGCCTATGTGTGCCCCAATTTTGGGGGAATGAAGTTGGAACAGGTGCGCGCAATGATTCAGAGCGGAGGCTTTACCATCGGCAAGGTCAACGCGGCGACGGGAAGCACGGCGGCAAGTGGAACCATTTTGAGCCAATCGCCTGCTCCTGGCAGCAAGATCAGCGCGGGCGATTCGTTTACCTTTCAGGTGGCGAAGTGAGTAGCGCAGACCTCCGGTTTTGAGGTCTGCGGCATTTCTCCGAAAACCCCCCTCAAAAAACGCGCGACCCTCCTCAAATGATCTTGAGTCGCCGGGCGATTTTGCCGAGAGTTTCAATCGCGCTCGAAAGCTGCTCGCTGGTATGTGTCGCGGTCACAATGGTGCGTAACCGTGCTTTGCCTTTGGGTACGGTTGGGAAGCCGATGCCCTGTGCAAAGATGCCGGCCTCGAAGAGCTCACGCGAGAATTGATGTGCCAGCGCCGCGTCTCCAACGATGATGGGAGTGATGGGAGTCTCGCTCATTCCCGTGTTGAACCCCAGCTTCACAAGGCCATCCTTGAAGTACCGGGTGTTGGCCCATAGCCGTTCCACAAGTTGCGGCTCCTCATCCAGCAACTCAAAGGCGGCAAGGCACGTCGCCGCGACCGAGGGGGGATGAGATGTTGAAAACAGAAACGGCCGGGCCCGGTGGTAAAGGTATTCGATGGTGTCGCGCGTGGAGCAAACGTAGCCGCCGAGCGCGCCAATCGCTTTCGAAAGTGTCCCCACCTGGATATCTACGCGGCCATGGAGCTTGAAATGGTCCACGGTGCCACGCCCGTTGCGGCCAAGCACTCCAGAGGCATGAGCATCATCAATCATCATGATGCAGCCGTACTTTTCCGCGAGCTCCACCAGTTGCGGCAGCGGCGCAATGTCTCCTTCCATGGAAAACACGCCATCCGTGACGAGGAGCTTTCTTCCCTTGCGCCCTTCGATCTCCTTCAGCACTTTCTCGCAGGCTTCAATGTCTTTGTGCGGAAACACCTGAATCTCTGCCCGCGAGAGTCGGCAGCCGTCGATAATTGAGGCATGGTTCAACTCGTCCGAGATGATCACGTCTTCCCGGCCCAGAATGGCCGCCACCGTGCCTGCATTGGCCGTGAACCCGGATTGAAACACCACGGAGGCTTCCACGCTCTTGAAATCCGCGATCTTTTCCTCAAGCTCCATGTGGACCGTCATGGTGCCCGCAATGGTGCGGACGGCACCAGAGCCCACGCCGTACTTTTCCAGCGCTTCTCGAGCACGCTGCTTCAGCTTGGGATGGGTCGCGAGGCCAAGATAGTTGTTTGACGAAAGATTGATGACCTCGTGGCCATCAAATCGCGATACGGGCAACTGCCCGCCTTCCAGAATGCGGAGTTTCTGATAAAGTCCCTGCTCGCGCAGTTTCCGAAGCTCATCCGTGAGATATTGGAGTTGCGCTTTCGGCATCGGGGCACCTCGTAGATAACGATTGCGACCGCCTCAACCGTGATCTTACCATAGCGTTCGCCCGGTGCTCATCTCGTGCGGCAGGAGGCGAGAATGTTATGATAGGTCCGTCAAACTCGCGGTTCGTATTGACCCACGAGCAGGAGCAGAGATCATGAAACCCTTCATCGCCGCCTTGTGTATTGTGTTCGGGATGCCGTGGATCCTGATGGCAGCAGGCCGGCATGCTGGAAGCAGTGGATGGGTGAATATTACGCCGCGCGAAAGCCTCCAGGAATGGACGCGCGTTGCGATCCCCCCCACTCGCCCGCTGAACCCCGTCTCACAGTGGAAGGTGGACGCCCGGCGCCACATGATCGTGTGTGAAGGGAACGGAGGGCACGAATGGCTGCGTTACGACCATGAATACAAGGACTTTGTTTTCGAAGTCGAATGGCGGCTTGTGAAAGGCCCCAGGGGAACGAAGTACAACAGCGGCATCTTCGTGAGAAACAATACGGACGGAAGCATCTGGTACCAGGCTCAGGTGGGCAGCGCCAGCGGCGGCTATTTCTTTGGAGAAAATCCTGTTCATGGCACGCTCGCGCGCTTCAACTTGTACGGCGCGGTCGCGCAGAATGACGTGAAGCCGGCCGGGCAATGGAACGAGTACCAGATCCTCTGCAAGGGAAAAGACCTCACGCTCTGGGTGAATGGGGACAAGCAAAGCCAGTTTACCGAATGCAACAACCCGGCGGGGTACATTGGCCTGGAAGCTGAAGGCTCCAGGATCGAGTTTCGTGATTTGAAAGTCAAGATGATCCGGCAGTAGGCAGTGGTCAGTTTGATGTAGAGGCGGCTTCATGCCGCCACCTGGCGAGGTAAACTCGCCGCTACAAATTCAACCCGGCCCACTACCCGGCAGTAGGTTGCTGAATTCGGCAATCTACAGGCAACCTGGCCCACCCATGGAAACCCTCCAAGTAAAATCCAGGCACTTTAATTATCCCGTCATCATTGGCGAAGGAGCATGGAAAGCGCTGCGCGACTTCCCCCTTGATCGTTACTCGTCCATATTCCTGATCACAGAGAAGCATCTCTGGAATCGCTGGAGCGACACATTTCTTTCAGACTCCCGAACTGCGGGTGTTAGCCCCCTCTTCGTTCCGCGCGGCGAGGCATCAAAGTCGCTTCGGATGGCGGGCGAGCTGGCGGGGCAGTTATTAAGACAGCGCGCGGACCGCCGTTCACTTCTGATTCTTTTCGGCGGCGGCGTTATTGGCGATCTGGGCGGTTTTGTGGCGTCGGTGTACATGCGGGGCGTGGATTGTATCCACGTGCCTACCACCGTTCTGGCGCAGGTGGATAGCTCGATGGGCGGCAAAACCGCCGTCAATCTGGGTCAGATGAAAAATCTGATTGGCACGTTCTATCCTCCCCGGATGGTGCTCGCCGAGCCCGGCGTGCTGGGGACGCTTCGCCGGCGCGATTTCCGCTCGGGTCTTTATGAAGTGGTGAAACACGCCATCCTGGCGGGTCCCAAGCTTTTCGGCCAAGTTGAAGCTGCCGTCGATTCGCTCCGCCCCGAAAGCGTCGAGATCCTGTCTCGCCTCCTGCCACTTGCCGCGAAAGTAAAGGTGAACGTGGTGAATCGCGACGAGCACGAGGCGGGTTTGCGCATGGTGCTGAATCTGGGGCACACCTTTGGTCACGCGCTCGAAGAGGCGACACGGTATCGCCGCTTTCGTCACGGGGAAGCGGTGGGATGGGGCTTACTGGCGATCTCCCGCCTCGCGCAGCGGATGGGCCTGTTGAACCACGGAGAGGGCGAGCAAATTGAGAAATTGGTTTGGCGCCTTGGGCCCCTACCCTCCATCCGCGATCTTTCGCCTTCCGCCATTCTCAGGCTTCTCCCGCAAGACAAGAAGGCAGTTGGCGGCAAGCTCCAGTGGGTGATCCCTGAGCAAATTGGAAAAGTTCGCGTGACGGCCGATGTGCCGCCACGGGCTGTGCGCGCCGCATTGCGGGAAGTGCAGCAAATGAGGGATTAAGGGGTTGCTGAAGTCTCTCCAATCGCATCTGCAGGGTAGCCCTCTGGGAACGCCGGCGGATATTGCTTCCACCAGCCGTTCCGTCCGCCGGATGTTTGACGCGGTCGCGCCGCGCTACGATTTCTTGAATCATTTTCTTTCCGCAGGTTTCGATCTTGCCTGGCGGAGAGCTACCGCCGGTGCGCTGCGAGATCTTCTGACCCGGCCGGAATCCGTCGCGCTGGACGTCTGCTGCGGAACGGGTGACCTGGCCTTTTCGCTTCGCCGAGTTTCAAAGGGCAAAGTGCTTGCCGCGGATTTCTGCGAGCCGATGCTCCAACGCGCCTGCCTTAAGCTACAGCGCGGACCGTCGCCGGTTCACTTCCTGGGAGCCGACGCGCTGTCATTGCCCTTCGCAGGTGATTCCGTCGATGTCATAACCACGGCCTTTGGGTTCCGCAACCTGGCGAATTATGCTAGCGGCTTAAGCGAGATGCGACGCGTGCTGAAGCCAGGCGGCACATTGGCTATCCTTGAATTCTCCCGCGTCCAGTGGCCTCTTTTAGGCCCGCTATTCAGGCTTTACTTCGCTCACGTCCTGCCGTGGGCCGGCGCCCGGATTTCAGGCGTGGCGGGGGCCTACCAATACCTCCACGAGTCGGCTTCCCGCTTTCCGGATCAGCAGGCATTTGCCGAAACAATTCGAAACGCCGGCTTCAACCAGGTTTGCTACCGCAATTTTTTCGGTGGCGTCGCGGCTCTGCACGTGGGAGTGAAGGAATGATCCGTAGAATGGCGTTGCTTCTGATACTCAGCGGATATGCGGCGAGCGTCGCCCACCCGGCGTAGCGCAGACCTCTGCGTTTGAGGTCTGCGGTTTTGTTGCGGCAGAGAGGTCGCTTTACATGCTTTGCGAAGCTCAATGAAATGGGCAGGGGTGGCAGCCAGGCCCGGGGCGAGAGCTTCCAACGCTGACGTATAATGAACCCAAGCGAAAGTGGCGGAATTGGCAGACGCGCCAGACTTAGGATCTGGTCCCGCGAGGGGTGGGGGTTCGAGTCCCCCCTTTCGCAGACGTTTTATGTATCATAAGGTGTGTTCCGCGGCTCGTCGCTCGGAGCGTGATCCGAAGGACCGCAGCGGAGATGGCGATGCGCTGTAGATGGGTTCTGATCCTGCTTGCGGTTGCCCTGGCAGGTCCGGTTTCGGCCTTGCACGGACAATCAGCTCGGGAGTTGCACAAACAGGGGATCGAGGCTCTCAATGCGGGTCAATTTGCCGTAGCGGAGCGTGCATTTTCCCGCCTTGCCAGGTTGCATCCCTCGGCCGCCACTTTTTACAATCTGGCAATGGCTGAGGGCGGTGAGGGCAAATTCAGCCAGGCAATCGCCCACTTCCAAAAATCCATTCAGCTTGGAAACGATACACCTAACGTTCGTTATATTCTGGGCCTCGCGTATCTTAAAGCAAAGCAGCCGGCTTCCGGAATTCGGGAATTTCACCTTGCGCTGACCCGCGAACCTGCCTTCACCGCGGCGCGCTATGCTCTAGGCCTTGCGCTGCTGGATGCGGGCCAGCCTCAAGAAGCGCTCACGAGTCTCGAGCAGGTGCGAAGCAGGCTCTCGAAGAATCCCTGGATGTGGACGAACCTGGCGCGGGCCCAGTTCGGAGTGGGAGATACGCACGCGGCCCTCGAGACCGTGGAAGACGCGACGAAAGCTTTCCCGCAGAACCCCCAATTGTTTGCTACCTTGGCCAATCTCTGCCTGGCTCACAACCAGGCTCAAAGAGCGCGGCAACTGCTCGAAAACGCCAGCGAAATGGCTCCTGCCGACGACGGGCTGAAACTGCTTCTGGCTCGAGCGAGTCTCGAAGCGGTCGAGCCGATGGAAACTCTGGCGGTGCTGAAAGATGTGCCTGCGACGGCAGGGTCGCCGGGCGAGGTGGCCTTCTTAGAAGGCAGCGCACTCATGCTGAGCGGAAAACCTAAACAGGCCGCGCCACTCGTGGCTTCGGCCGTCTCTGTTGACCCAAAGAACATCCGGTATCTCTCCACCTACGCAGAGATCGAGACCATGGAGGAAGACTATCCTGGAGCGCTCGCGAGCTTGAAAAAAGCGCAGCTCATGCAGCCGGCCTCCCCTGCCCTTCCCTATGAGATCGCCCTCATCAACGTCCGCATGGGACGCTTGGGGGATGCGGTTGCCGCCTCCGACGAAGCCACACGACTGAATCCAAAATTCGATCAGCCTTACTTCCTGGCAGGCGTGGTGCAGCTTAATCAAGGAAATAGCGCTGCGGCCGTGGAGTCTTTGCGCAAGGCGGTCGAGATACAGCCTGAGGATGCCCTTTACCATTCCGCCCTCGGAGCCGCGCTCCTGAAGTCCGGAAATCTCAGTGAGAGTGAAAAGGAACTGGATCGCGCCCTGGCTTTAGACCCGGGCACGGCTTCCGCCTACCTCGTGCGCGCCCACGTGTACGAGGACCAGAAGCAGCCCGCGAAGGCCGTTCAGGACCTCAAGAGCTTTGTCGCGCTGGACACGGACTATCCCCAGGCGTATGCGGAGCTTGCCTGGCTTTACACCACCTCCGGCCAAACCCGGAAAGCCTCTGCCGCCCATTGCAAATATACCCAGTTGAAAGCAAAGATTAAGGGACACTCCCAACCCCCACTTTTCCTTTCTCAGCTCTGGAGTAGCGTCGTTCGGAAAGCTCACACTGTGAGCCAGTGAGATTCAAACATCCAAGTAGGCACTCATTCAGACAGACGCATGCGGTAGTTCTGGAGGTCCGTTTCAGTGACTTGTTCAGGAGGAACAAGCTTGTAGTGTTTCTCAGAAGCGATTTCGATAGCGTCTCCTCCTTGCTCGAGCTCGAACAGGGCGATGACATCATCCCTCATGAACTGTGCTGCTACCGGCCGGCAGACCAAGATTGGAAATTTCGCGGCGCACACCGCGATGTCCTGCTCAATCTGCACGATGTTCAGCTTATCTCTGCCACCCTTCGCCTGGACTGGAAAAACGTAATGCACTCCCTTTTTGTCGACGCCGATATAGATCTCGTCAGTCTCAACCTGACCCATGCCCGGCGCTGTGGTACGTAGATGGTTTTGTAGGGAATAACAAGCGACACCTGTGAAAATGTCCACAAGGCGGTTATATCTTACCTTGGCAAGAAGGGCTTGCTCATCTGACAGCGCATATTTGGCTATGACGCCTGGGGTGGAATCCGGAACTTTGGTTACCGCCAATTTCTCGTTGGCCGATAGCGGCACTTCACGAACTAACACAAAACGATACTTCGCGCGGCCCGCTGGCCTGATGATCCATGTTTGGCCCGAACCGGCCGTAGACTGAATCTCCTTCGGGAGCTCTGTACGGTATCGAAAGCTATACACAAGATCACCAAAATTTTTGGGCAGGGCAACCCTGAGCTTCCGGGCGAACCTCTCAATGTCTTCCCTCTCAAAATTAACTTCGCGGAGGCCCCTTTTGAACCTGGAGAGGAAAATACTTCTGATGATGGAGGTGTAACGATTCTCTTCACGCACGTGCTTACCTCTTTCTCCTCCCGGCTACTGGCCAGCGCAGAGTGACAACCTCCTCGCGCAGTTGCTCCTTCGTTGCCGTCGAAAGCCGAGTTCGGAAGAGATCGATGCCGATGACCTCGTAGCCAAGCGACTCAGCAATCTCGGCAAGCAGTTGCCCGGTTCGGATCATCACTCGAAGGTACGATGCCTGGTCGCCAACGACATAAGCGAGCTGCGCGCCCCGCCGAAGCCCTGTCCGCAGTTCCGCGAGGTGGCGAGCCATCCCTCCGAAGTATAGTTTCGTCACTCTCGCGTAAAGACGCTCAAATCCCGAGGTCTTGCCCAGCTCAATCCGCCGCTTCTCAATACGGTCAGCTATCCGCTGAATCCCTGGATGGTGTGCTATAAAAATGTCGTCGCAATCACTTTTATACACGTTCCTGGTGTTCGACCTCAGAAGAGTTTGTTTGAGTGCGCGAAGATCTTGCTTGCTTCTGATAAATCCAAGCAGAACGGATTCCAAACGCGTCGTCCGGGTGTACTCTTTCTCATTAGGGTAGGGAGGTGAAGTAATCACGGCGTCAATCGAATCAGATTCGATGATACCTAGGCGAGAACGCGCATCCGCCTTGTGAACTACCGCAAGAGTATCTTCTTTAGTTCCCAGGTCTCGGAGGTCCTCGGCAATGGCTTTGACGTTGTCCAGCCAAATGGACACAACGGGCGCGTCCCGTTTGACGGGACCCACCCCAACCTCAGGTCGAAACGCTAAATTGCTCGCCCCGAAGACAATGGTTTTTGCGAAGGCTAGCCGCTCGTGCTGCGAGTAACGCTCGTCCACATTTTCATCAAGCACATCCAACAACATTAAAGCCTTATGTAGTGGCAGGGGACTCATGGAGTCCGTAAGCAAAAGCCCCATTGGCTCGGGTGAAAGTGTCCGCAAATTCTCCCCCTTGCTACTGCTTTTGGAAAAGAGAGGAAGGTCGACGACATCGTCGATGCCCTGTGAAGCCAATTTGCTCAATGTGATCTGGCCAACCGTTTGGGCATGCGCAAGGAGCCCACACGGATCCGCTCGCCAATTGACCTTGACTCGGCTGGCGAAGCAGAGCATCGGATTCGCTTCGATTCCGACGCTAGGGAGACCAAGTTTCTTGCACTCTACCAGCGTCGTGCCAGTCCCGCAAAACGGGTCGAGCACCCGGTGATGCGAACCCAGAGCAAATCGCTCGACATAATTCCTTACGAGATGCGGTGGGTAAGACAGGACAAAGCGGTACCAATCGTGGGCGGCGCGATCTGAGCTTCGGAGCCTATTGTCCTCCCGGGTGACAGATGCGCCTTCAGAAACGGAAGCGTAGTTCATTTGAGCCATATTCTCAGTCTGCAGTCCGCGTTTACCTTAGACTTGGCAGACGATCTTGATCCGCAGTGTAGTCCGGCCAAGGGCGAAGGCACAAGAGATTTTGCTGCTGATCGGCGACCACTTGCGGGGCGCGCCTTCAGTTTCGTGCGCATTCAGTTGCCGCAAGAGCGTGAGGAGGTGACGCGCGAGACCTTCACCTTTCGCCTGGACAAGGAGAAGTTGGAGAAGGCGGAGCGGCGCGATGGGCACTATCTACTGCGTTCCAATCTGGTCAGCGAAGACCCTTTCGTCTTATGGGAACTCTACATTCAACTGACCCAGCCGGCCTTTCCGACTATCTGAGCGGCAAAATCATTGAAGCCGCCTTCAAGGCGCTTAAAAACGAACTGGGGTTGCGACCGATTTTCCATCAAGTGGAGCAACGGGTTGAAGCGCACATCTTCGTGGCCTTCCAAGCCTACCCGCTTTGGTTGACGCTGAAACAAAGGCTCGAAGCTTTGGTGCCGGGCCTTACGCCCCGAGCCGTGTTGGAGAAGCTGGCCACGATCCAGATGCTGGATGTCTGCTTCCCGACGACCGACGGGCGGTGGCTG
>JBOGJS010000188.1:0-2593 GCA_050745365.1 Terriglobia bacterium | reverse complement strand
CTGTAGGGCCGACAGGGTGGCCGGCCCGATGCCGCGGGGTGGGGAATTAATGATGCGCGTGAGCGCGGCGGAATCGCGGGGATTCGCGGCGAGGCGGGCGTAGGAGAGCGCATCCTTGATTTCCGCTCTTTCGTAAAAACGAAACCCTCCCAGCACCTGGTATGCGAGGTCCATCCGCCCCAGCGCCTCTTCCAATAACCGGGATTGCGCGTTGGTTCGATAAAGGACGCCCACCGTGGTTTCTGGATTGTGATGGATGGCATCTCTCGCCTGCTCTGCCACAAAGCCGGCTTCTTCCTCCGCGTCTTGTGCTTCAAAAACCTCCAGGCGGCGGCCTTCCTTCCGCTCGGACCACAATTCTTTCCCAATCCGCGCACGGTTGTGGCTCACCACCGCCGAAGCGGCATCAAGGATGACCTGGGTGGAGCGGTAGTTTTGTTCCAGACGGATGATCCGAGCGTGAGGAAAGTCCTTTTCAAAATTCAAAATGTTTTCGATGTCGGCGCCGCGCCAGCGGTAAATGGACTGGTCTTCATCACCCACCACGCAGATGTTCGGGTGGGCTCGCGTGAGTTGCCGGATGAGCAGATACTGGATGTGATTCGTATCCTGGTATTCATCCACCATCACGTACCGAAAATAACGGTTGTACGCCTCGCGCACGTCCTGGGCTTCGTTGAAAAGCTCGACGGTCTTGAGAAGCAAATCGTCGAAGTCCAGAGCGTTCGCCGCTCGGAGCTTCTTTTCGTAGCGCTCATAAACGGACGCCAGTTTTTGAGTCTGAGCGTCGGGGGCCGTCCGATAGAGCTCAATCGGCGTCAGCATGCGGCTTTTGGCATGACTGATGCGGGACACTGCGGCGCGAGGCGTGAGAAGCTGCTCGCTAAGCCCCAACTCGCTCATGCTCGCCCGGACGATGCGCTGCTGGTCGTCATCATCGTAGATCGAAAAATTGCGACTGTACTCGATCCGGTGGATGTCACTCCTCAGGACGCGGACGCAGAAGGAATGAAACGTGGAGATATGTGGTTTCTCGCTACCAGAGGATTCCCCAAGTAGCGCCCGGACGCGCTCGCGCATCTGGTCCGCTGCTTTATTGGTGAAAGTAACGGCGAGGATGCTTTCAGGCGCGATTCCAAGCTTTCGGATGAGGTAGGCAATGCGATACGTCACCACCCGTGTCTTTCCGCTGCCCGCCCCGGCAAGAATCAGCAGCGGCCCTTCCGTCGATTCGACGGCCAGACGCTGCTCGCGGTTAAGTTGGTCCAAGAAGCTCAGCATCATTCGTTCGTCATTCTACACGATTGGCTCCAGGCGAACAAATTTTCGGCAGTGGGTCAGTCTGACGTAGAGGCGGCTTCATGCCGCCACCTGGCGAAGTAAACTCGCCGCTAAAAATTCAAACTGACTGAATTTTCTGATTCGGAGGGATTATTCGAGCGAGTGAATCTTGATCGCTATATCCGTCGCAAACCGTTCTGGGTCAGGATTAAACCGCTTACGTTCGCGCTCGGGCAGGGAAAGCAGAATATCGGAGAAGCGCGGAGCCTTAGCCCAGGTCACGGCTGCGAACCCGATCGCGTCTGCAAGCAGGCAGCTTCGGTTCACCAGGGCTACAATGTCGAACTTGGCGCCCTGAGGCGCATGGTGCTGAGAAACGACGTCCACGAAGGTTTTGGGCAGCTTCCAGTCTTCGGTCAACATTTTTCCGGCTCGACAATGGTCAATGCCGAACATTTTGCGCTCGTGGTCAAGGATCTCTTCCGAATTTTTATTCTCGGAAGTCAGCAGGTTCGCATACTCGTTCGGCTTGATCATGCCCAGGGCGAGCCGCCCCACGTCATGCAGGAGGCCGGCGAGATATGCAAAGTCTTTCTCGACCAGGCTAGCCCTTGCCACCTGCTCGGCAATGAAGGCGCAGGCCAGGTTGTGACGCCAGGATGCGAGCAGAGCCGGAACCTGGAACGATTTCATCAGGTACGTCTTCATCGCCACCGTGAGGGCAATCCCTTTTACGCGTTGCGCGCCCAGCAGGGTGGTGGCCTGAAGAATGTTCCGTATCTCTGTCCGAAAACCGAACAGGACGGAGTTGGACAAGGTCAGGATTTCTGATGAGAGCGCGGGATCGGCTTGGATTTGCTCCGTGAGCTCCCTTAGCCCAACATCTTCCTTTGTTAACAGGTCAAGCACCCGCAAGGCCACAGCCGGGAAGGGAGGTAAGTTGATAAGCGCCCACGGCTTTTCCTGCTGTTCGGCAATGGATCTCAGACTCATTCTCCAGTTTTATATAGCTCATAGTAATAATCGGCCTGCCAACAGATTTCTTTAACCGCCCCGCCCCCAAGCGACATCGAAAATCTTCGTATCTGCATGTTGTCTCAGCATTTGCGAGAGATGGAGGCGACATTTCGGAGCTAATCGGCTCCCCACGATCAAGTCCCAGCCTTCTCCTTCGTGGAGAAGGTGCCCGACGTAGGAGGGCGGATGAGGGGTCGCCTTTGATGGCTTCGCCGGTGTCGCGAAGTGACGACGAATGCGTCGAGCGAATCTTTTCTCGGTGGACCTAATCCCTCATCCGCGTGCGGAGCTTGCC
>JBOGJS010000187.1:0-19489 GCA_050745365.1 Terriglobia bacterium | reverse complement strand
CCTGAGGCTCGCCCGGAAACCGCGGCGAGCCGGCTCGTCTGGGCGGTCGGTTACTTCGCGAATGAGGATTACTTCCTCCCCCGAGTGCGCGTTGAAAATCTCCCTCCTCATCTTCACCGGGGCCAGAAGTTTATCCGGCCGGGAGGTATCGTCCTCGATGCTCGACTGAAACGCCACCTCAGAACCGAGAAGAAGCTCGGCTATTGGCGGTGGCGGCAGAACCCGTTCACAGGAACCCGGGAGCTAGACGGGCTACGGGTGATGATGGCGCTGATCAACAATTGGGACCTGGCAGATGATAATACTTCCGTCTACGAGGAAAGATCCTCGGGACCGTCCGGGGTCAGACTGCGCATTTACATGGTCAGCGATCTCGGATCGAGCTTCGGAACCACAGGGCAGAGTTGGACGAACGCGAAATCCAAGGGAAACCTCAACTCGTATCGGCATTCCAAATTCATCAGCAAAATAACGCCCGAATACGTAAACTTTAACGTGCCCACGCGGCTCGCCCTCGACTACTTATTCGCTTTTCCCGAATGGGTCACCGAGCTTCGCAGTCATTGGATCGGCAGACACATTCCACGCGCGGATGCCCGCTGGATCGGCCAATTGCTGGGCCGGCTTTCGCCAGGCCAGATCGATGACGCGTTCCGCGCCGCCGGTTATAACTCCGGAGAAGCCGAAGGATACACGAAGGTGGTGGAGGGAAGGATTGCGGTGCTCCGCGGAATGTGACCGGGTCAGACGAAGTCGACGTTTTACCTCTCGACGCCACCCGCTGCGTTGGGTACGTCGTCATGCGGGCGGAACTGCAAGTCATAAAGTTTGGCGTAGAGCCCGCCGGCATTGATGAGTTCTTCGTGCTTTCCGTGCTCGGCGATTCTCCCATCCTGGACGACGAAAATAACGTCCGCCCTTCGGATGGTGGAGAGGCGGTGCGCGATCACAATGCTCGTTTTGCCTTCCATTAACCTATCGAGAGCCTCGAAGACGAGTTGCTCGGAAGCCGCGTCAAGCCCGGAGCTGGGTTCATCCAAAATCAGAATCGGAGTATTCCGTATAATGGCCCGGGCGATAGCGATTCTCTGGCGCTGGCCTCCTGAAAGCGTCACCCCTCGTTCTCCCACCTCGGTGTCATAGGCCTCCGGCATCTTTTCGATGAATTCGGTAGCATTGGCGAGTTCGGCGGCGCGTAGGATTTCGGACCGCTTCGCGTCTGGTTTCCCATAGGCAATGTTTTGCCAGATCGAGGCGTGGAAGAGCAATGTCTCCTGCAGCACAAAGCTCATCTGCTGGCGCAAGGACTTCAATGTGAACCGCCGAATATCGAGATTATCGATCCTTACCGTGCCGGTAGCGGGGTTGTAGAAGCGGGGAAGAAGGCTGACGATTGTGGTTTTGCCCGCGCCGGTTGGGCCTACGAGCGCCGCCACCTGTCCAGGTGCGATGGATAGGCTGATGTCTTTCAGCACCGGCAAGCCTTGTACGTAATCGAAGCCGACATGGTCAAAATCGATTTTGCCCTTGAGATGTGGCGCGCGCTTCAGGCCGCGCCCCTCATGTGCCTCTCGCTCCGTCGCCAGAATTTCCTGGACGCGCTCGAAACCTACAGCCGCCTTGGAATAGGTATCCGCCATCTTTGACAGCGCCTGCATGGGTTTGTACATCTTGCCCAGGTAAATGATAAAAACCACGAGCAGCCCCGCGGAGAGGCTTCCCCCGAGCGCCATGCGGCCGCCGAACCACAGCACCAGGCAGGTGCCGCCCGCGATGATCATGACGACGAGCGGAGCAAGTTGAGCCTTAAGGCCCCGGGCCCACAGTCCGATTTCGACGCCCTCCAGACTTTCTTCCTCCAGTCGACGCTGCTCGTACTCTTCCTGCGCAAAAGCTTTGACAATGCGGATGGACGAAAGTACCTCCTCCATTACCGATAGAATCTCACTTTGCTTTTTTCTGAGGGCCCGGGAGGCTTTTTTAATGCGGCGAGTATACACATAGACGATGGCGAAGAGTAAGGGTGCCACCGCAAGCGCAATGAGTGTGAAGCGCCAACTGATATAGAACATGACGGCCACCATGCCGCCCAAGGTAAGGCAGTTGACGAATACGTTTAGCAGCCCAGAGGCAATGAAAGATTGAACCGCGCTGATATCGCCAGTAACTCGGCTGATGAGATCGCCCGTCTGCTTTCGATCGTGGTACGCAAGGGAAAGCCTCTGGATGTGGAAGTAAAGCGTTCTGCGGAGGTCATGCACCACCCATTGGCCGATGCTCGTGATCAGATACTTCTCAATGTAGGAGCAGATTGCGTCAATTCCGGCAATAGCCAGCACCGCAATCGCGGCCGCTTCCAGAATCGCCATTTTGTCATGGCCTACGGTGGCAAAAATCAAGTGATCCAACCGGCCATGGGTGTGCTTTGACCTTAGGACGTTATCCAGCACAACTTTCAGCGGCCAGGGCTCAAGCAGATTTGCAATGGCTTCACCAATTACCGCGACGAGCGCAACCGCCAAGGCCTTGTAATGAGGACGCAGAAGAGTTGTGATCCTCAGCGGACCCGGCCGTGGTGTTGACGACCTGCCCGTGGATTCGGACGTGGAATGGTTCGCCATCTCAAAACCATTATCCCCTTGTTGGTTGCGGCGGTGGGAGACATCCTGCGCTCCGAAGCAAGCCTGTTGCCACACGATAAAGAATGCTATCGGGTATAAACAGTAGCCGCCAGCCAGATTAACCCTGGAGCCTAAAAACCTCGCGAGAGTCGTTAGACGGCGCGGCAAAACGGAATTCTTAAGCATCCAACCATGCGGGCGACCATAGCGTGCCAGGTGGAGAATTCCACTGCTCCGGCCCCGGTCGAACACTGAAATCCTTTCGTGAGTTGCAGGCAGCGCGGGCACATGACTTACGACACTGCCGTGATTGGCTCGGGCCCCAACGGGCTTGCCGCCGCCATTGAACTCGCCCGGTCAGGCTTATCTGTCCTCGTCGTGGAGGCTGAGCAGGAACTCGGTGGCAGCACGCGGACCTCCGAGCTGACCCTGCCTGGTTTTTTTCACGACGTCTGCGCTGCCGTACATCCACTTGCAGTTTCCTCGCCCTTCTTCAGTCGCCTCCCCTTGAGCGAATACGGCCTCGACTGGATCCATCCGCCTCTTCCACTCGCGCATCCCCTGGACGATGGCACCGCCATTGTGCTGAGTAGGTCGATCGACGAGACCTGTGATTCACTGGCAGTCGACGGGACTATGTACCGCAGCCTGATGCTGCCGCTCGCGGCCAGTTGGCCGCTACTCGCGGAAGATCTGCTCGCCCCGCCGCGACTCCCAAGGCATCCATTACTGGTCGCTCGTTTTGGATTGAACGCGTGGCGCGACGTGGTGAGTGTGGCGGAGGGTCTCTTTCGAGGTCAGCGCGCGAAGGCCCTCTTCGGAGGCCTTGCGGCCCATTCAGCCCTGCCCTTGGAACAACGGCCCAGCGCAGCGTTCGCTCTGCTGCTTGCAGCGGCTGGGCACGCCGCGGGCTGGCCCATCGCCCGCGGAGGCTCGGCACGCATTTCGGCGGCTTTGGCGGCCCATCTGCGTTCGCTCGGCGGCCAACTGCGTACGGGCGAGCCGGTGAATTCGGTTGAACAGTTGGCTGGAGTGCGGGCGCTTCTGTGTGACGTGGCTCCTTGCCAGCTCTTAGCCATCGCTGGCCACCGATTCACTCGCAGCTATTGCCGTAAGCTCCAGCGCTATCAATATGGTCCCGGAGTATTCAAGCTAGACTGGGCGCTGGATGGACCGATTCCTTGGACCGCGAGGGATTGCTGTCGCGCCGGAACGGTACACCTTGGAGGTACCTTGGAAGAAATTGCGAGATCCGAACGAGCAGTATGGCACCAGCGAACCGATCCCCGACCCTTTGTTCTTTTATCTCAACCTAGCCTGTTTGACCCCAGCCGGGCTCCCGAAGGCAAGCACACGGCCTGGGCCTATTGCCACGTGCCCAACGGATCCTCAGCCCAAATGCTCGATGCAATCGAATCTCAGATCGAAAGATTCGCTCCAGGATTTCGTAGCCAGGTGCTGGCGCGCCACGTGATGGGTCCCCACGAACTCGAGCGCCACAACTCGAATCTAGTGGGCGGGAACGTCACAGGCGGAATACAAACCTTCCGCCAGACCATTCTCAGGCCCACACGGCAGCTCTACTCGACATCCGCAAGAGGCATCTACCTGTGTTCCTCTTCAACACCACCCGGTGGAGGCGTGCATGGGATGTGCGGCTATTTCGCAGCGCGTCGCGCTCTTGATGCCCTGCGGAGGCTTAGGTTTTTCAAATAGCAATTCGATCGATCAAGGCTGAGCAGGAACGAACACAAGGCGTAGCGCCTTTTTAGCCTTTTGGCGGGCCCGAAGGAGCCGTGATTTGGCAGCCGAAGCCGAGATTCTGAGGACTTGTGCCATCTCCCTGATGGTAAGACCTTCAACGTGATGCAGCAGAAGGGCCGTGCCCAGGGAAGAGTCGGGATCGCCGACAGCAGCGTTCAGCAGTTCTGTCGCTAGCAGCTCTTTCTCTGGATTCCGGCTGGCATGATGGAGTCGTCCTTGCAACGGGAGGGAGTTCTTCACTTCCATCGTGGAGAGCTCATCGAAGCCTATAAAATTTGCGGCGTGGCGCTTCCGCACCTTCATTAACGCTTCGTTGAACGCAATGCGGAGGAGCCATGTATTGAATTGGGAATCTCCGCGAAATTGGGGCATTTTGGAATATGCCTTCATCATTGTGGTTTGCATCACATCTTCCGCGTCTTCGTGGTTTTTGAGTATGCGCAAGGCCAGGCGATAAATTTTTCGCGAATGAGCGTCGAACAGTACCCGAAAAGCGTCGCCGCTGCCTCGACAGACATCCGCGATAATGGCCTTCTCATTTTCGTGCTGTGTGGCAGTTTCCATTTTCGCTTCACCTCATCATTCAGTTTTTAAGACGAGCATAACGGCTCGCGGGCCGTTCAGCCATACGGAGAGAACCGGAAGTCGCGTGGGAATTTACCGCAGCGGCGAAGAATCAGGCTTGTGTTACAACCGAATGAGCGCCAGTCCCGTAGTGTCGTCAAATTCGCGATGAAGGTGCTTCGGGGATTCTGTGATGATGATTTCCAATGTGGGACGCACGATGGCTGCGAGCAGGTGACCGCCGCGGGCAAGTCCCTCGCAAGTTCCTACTACGGTGTGAACGTGCACCTTGGGCTTTCCTTTCTGCAGAGCGATGTCGCCTACCAGGGAGAGCACTTCCACCTGCTCAGAAATTGGAATCTCTTTATAATTTTTCTTTTCGATTTCGAAGTAGCCTAAGGTTGCGCTCTCGAACCCGCCGATTCCCGTAAAGTGACTCGCTCCCAGCCTGTTTTCTTTGGCAAAGCTCGCCAAGCCGGCAACCGCCTCATCGCCTGCGTCGAAGATGAGCACGTAGGTGGTCTCGTCGGTCCTCTGATTAATCAGTTTTGATTTCATGTCCCTCTCTGCGGCATCGCGTGTATACCTATGATGGTGAGAGCGATAAGACTTTCGAAAAAACGGCCAGCATCTCCCGATTGAACGCAGGGATGTCACTCGGCTGGCGGCCGGTAACCCAGTTCCGGTCGACTACCACTTCGCTGTCGATCCATTCTCCCCCGGCATTCTGGACGTCGTCTCGCAGGGTGTGATAGCTCGTCAGCCTTCGTCCGCGGACCAGGCCTGCGGAGATGAGCTCCCACGGAGCATGACAAATTGCGGCAATGGGCTTCCCGCACTCCTGGATCTGTCGAATGAACGCCAGGACTCTCGGATCAGCGCGCAGCGAGTCCGCGTTGAGCGCTCCCCCCGGCAGTAACAGAGCGCCGTAGGCGTCAGAAAGAGTGTTTTCGATGGTCAGCTCGACCTCGACCGTAATGCTCTTGTCGTGATGGCGAAAGGCCTGGATGGTTCCGGGCCGCACGGAAATGAGGTCTACCTCTGCCCGTGCTTCTCTCAGCGCCTGTATGGGCTGCGTAAGCTCCGCTTCTTCTACGCCGTCGGTCGCGAGAACGGCGACTTGCAAAATAGGGGCGCCGGTCATCTGGGCTCTCCTTCTCATCGGGTCTTGGCCGCTACTCTCACAGACGCCGCAATGCCTGAATTCCGTGTTCGATTTTTCCGGCCTCTTCTTTCTTCAGGGTAAGCAGCGCGGCTCGCTCGATTCCATCCGGTAGCTCCATTAGGTGAGAAAGAAATTCCCAGTACCCCGGGGCCGGCGAAGTCGCGCGTACCTCGCTCGCAGCTCACCGGATCACCCTCTCTGCCTGCGGGTCCAGAGAAGGAGGGGTGTTGCAAGTCCGACTATTATTCCGAATGCGGCTGCCAGGGGCACTCGATGCAGATCAGCCCAGAGCTGATAGCTGAACGCACGAGACCTATCTTCAAAGGTCCCGTGCGCTCCATGATCTGCGTTTTCATCAACGGGCGACCAGAGGTTGTCCGGGCGAGAAGGGTCGTCGGGCTCGGAGCTCTGCTGTGACTTAAAACCCGTGCGGCCCAGGTAGCGATCGAGCAGTCCCGGAGCAATCTTGTTTCCGACAATTGCGCCGACGGTTGAGCCGCCAACGTCAATCTCGCGCCGGTCGTGATGTGCAGCCCAGTAAACCGCGCGCGCGCCGACCTCCGGCATATAAATAGGTGGAACGGGTTGAGGCTTATTTTTGAGCCTGCTTTTCACCCAGCCGAATTGAGTGGTGTTCAGCGCTGGCATATTCACCATCGTCAGGCGGATGTTGCTTTGATCATGGAGGAGTTCACATCGAAGCGAATCGGTAAAGCCGACAATGGCGTGCTTGGCTCCGCAGTACGCTGACTGTAAGGGAATACTCCGGTAGCCGATCGCAGAACCCACTTGCACAATCGTGCCACGATTTCGAGGAAGCATGTGTTTGAGGGCGGCCAGAGTGCCGTAAACGGCGCCCAGATAGGTCACCTCGGTCGCTCGCTTATACTCTTCCGGCTTCATCTCCTTGACCGGCGAGAAGACAGTGACCATCGCGTTGTTGATCCAGATGTCGATCGGCCCGAGCTGCCGTTCGGCTGCGTCGGAGGCCGCCTGCACAGCGCCGGCATCGGCGACGTCAGTAGGCAGGGCAAGAGCTTTCCCGCCCACTGCCTTAACTTCCGCGGCGGCGGCATCAAGCCCTTCCTTTCCGCGCGCGAGCAAAGCGACACTGGCGCCCCGTTTTCCGAACTCTTTTGCAATCGCGCGCCCGAGGCCGGCCGATGATCCTGTTACGACTACTGTTTCACTTACCATGATCGTTCCTCCTTCTGCGAATTCCCCTCGTCCCACCATTTGTCGCTACCCAGGATTTGACTACCCGTGAGGTACCAGGCTCTCGACCAGGCTTCGCGTGCGCTCGGCCCATCCCGATGTAAGTGACCAGGGGCTGGGCTGTCGAATGATATGAAGGGGCCCTCTCAGATCGATGACTTCGTAATCTGTCTGGCCATCAGAGCCGCGAGAAAGCTTTAATGTGAGAACGGCCTTGCCGATGTGAAGCCCTTCAAGAGTGATTTGAGGAAGCCACCCGGGAAGCCTGGGGTCCAGCAGCAAAACGTTGGCGGGCGCGTAGGGGTAGAGGCCAGCAAGCGCCTGCAGGACTGCAAAGGGGGCAGAGGCGGACCATGCCTGGGGCCAGTCCGCCTTGGTGTACAAGCCAGGGAATGGCTTATCCGGTGTGCGTTGATGGCCGGCAAAAACTTCCGGCAGCCTGTCATGCTCAAACAAAGAAGCGGTCTCGAACATCGTCCGGGCTAGCTGGTGCATTTCACCGTGCAATCCATAACGGGCGAATGCAAGAACAAAGCTGGCGTCGATGACCGGCCACACAGAGCCGCGGTGGTAGGAGAACGGGTTGTATGCAGGATGCTCCGCGGAAAGGGTTCGAATACCCCAGCCGGAAAACAAATCCTGACGCATCATCCGGCTTGCCACCCGTTTTACCCGGCTCTCGTCTACGATTCCGGAGAGCAGGCAATGACCAGGATCAGAGGCTACCGAGCGGATCAGCTCGCCTTTGGAGTCGATTCCCAAGCCAAAGTAACCTTCGTCCTCCATCCAGAACTTCTCGTTAAAACGCGCTTTCAGATCCTGGGCCTCCTGATAAAGATGGCGCGCCACCTGTAAGTCTCCCAGCCGAAACATGATCTCTGAAAAATGCAATTTCGCGGCATACATGAAGCCTTGCATCTCGCTCGTGCCGATCGGATCATCGACCTGCGAGCCGTCCGGGTAAACGATGGCGTCATTCGAATCTTTCCAGCCTTGATTTTTCACGCCCTGCTCGGATCGCGTCTTATACCGGTAAAAATTCGTCGAATCGAGACTGTACGTATCAGCCCACTTGATCGCGCCCAGGGCAGCGTCCACGTAGGGCCGCACCGAATCCAGATCTCCCGTCCAGTGCCACAGTTCCGAGATGCAAATCGGCATCAGAAAGCAGCTTGAAACCGACCCGAAGTAGAGACTCTTAGACCGGAAGTTTAAGACCGATAGCGGATCGGTATGGACCTCGTGCGGAATGCGCCCAGGCTGCGCATCGCGCCAGTCGTTTTCCTCACTGGCGGAAAGTTTGGTCAGAACGTTGAGGCTGCCGCGAAGGAGCTCCGGGCTGAGCATCAGCGCCTGAAATCCGGACGCCTGCAGGTCGCGCCCGAATACCTGCATGTAAGTCGGAATTCCGGCAGCGATTGCAATGCCGCCCGGAGTGTCCAGGTCATAGAATCTCAGGTCCGCCAAGTCGAGTCTTGACCGGCGTAAAACCCGAGCCACCGTGGAGCTGAGGTCATCAGCATGAGGAACACCGATAGAGGTGGTCGAATCGAGAAAACGGGAGCGCCGCTTTGCCCAGTCACTCCCGTCGATGAGTGGACACGTCGCCGAGAGCGGCAGGAGCTGGCCGTCAACATAGGCAAGCCAACTGATGCAGGCGTGCCACTCGCCATGAGGCGAAAGCTCCGCCTGAAATGAGATTCGGCCGTCGGCACAGTCCGGCGGCGACGTCGCGTTCTCAATTCGCAGCTTTATTCCCCGATGTAATTCTGCAGTACCTTCATTACCTTGATGGCTGTACCGGTGGCGCGCCCGGTATTCGGTCATTTGCTCCCAAACTTCCGGCGCCGGCTGCGTCCATTGAGATTCCAATTCCCCCTGCTGCTTGCGGTCGCCGGCGGCTTCTTCTCGAGAAACAAACTGATACTCAAATTCAAGTTCGAGTTTGACGGAAGTTGAGATTTGCGTATGGTTCTCCGGATGCACGTCCTCGTGCATGCCTTCTCCAACGGATCGCGTGAGACGCAGCTCGACAGTCTGTTGTAGCGGGTCGCATTCCTGAGCTGGAGTTTCTTTACAATTCGCCGGTGCCTGAATGTAATATCCCATCCAGGAGGACTGGCCGATGTTGGAGCCACAACTGAACTGGGGCTCCTTGCCGTTCATCCGCCAGGTGTAGCGGGAAAGAACCCGGGTGCTGTAAACATAGAGCCCCTCGATTGGGCGGTCGCGCCTGATCTCGCCATGTTCCTGGGAGACTAACGCGGTTCGCCCTCGGCTCACTTGAATCGTTGTTGCGCGCGGCCGGATCTTAACGAGATCGTATTGGCAGAGGTTTTCAGTTGCCATTCTTCTCCGCTGGCGGGCTACTCCCCTTTGATTCAAGCAGCTTGAGGATGCCCAGCGCTCCTGCGAGCGCCGCCGCGAACCCTCCGATCACCGCGGCGGCTTCCATTTTCGATTTCCGTATCGTTTCCCGGCGCTCCGCGACCCACCGTTCCTCCGGCATCAACTCGTCAGGGCCCGCCGGACCATGCTGGATTGCTAGTTGCAGTACTTCGGCAAGGTGCAAGCCGTGCCGCTCGGTCATTTGCGAAATCTGTTCGCGGCAACTGAATCCGTCCGCGATAATGATTTCGCTCAGCCCGGAGTGTCGCACTGCAGGCAGCAGCGCGTGCTCGCCTATCTTTGCCGACACGCCGTAGTGGCCCTCTTCAAAACCGAACGAGCCCGCCATTCCACAGCAGCCGTCGGATAGGACGCGGACCTTCATCCCCATCTGTTCCAGAAGTTTCCGCTCGTGCTCCACGCCTTTGATGATGGCTTTGTGATGGCAATGCCCGTGGACAACGCCGCTCCTCTGGAGGCGAGGCGGGTGATAACCAGCCTTCTCCACCAGAAACTCGCCTAACAGAAACGTGTTTTCCATAATCTGATGGGTCTCTTTCCGATTTGGGAAGAGGCCGTTAATTTCGTCCCGCAACACGGACCAGCAGCTTGGTTCCAGAACGATGACCGGCGTGCCGGATGCCGCATACGGCGCCAGCACGTCCGAGAGCTTCAGGAGATACCGCTCGGCAGTGTCGAGAAAGCCGTAATCGTACAGCGGGCGCCCACAGCAGAGATGCCCCGGTGGGACTTCCACCTGAAAGCCGGCGTGCTCCAGCACTTCGACGGCTGCTTTGGCCGTCTCAGGAAAAAAGTAGTTGTTGAAGGTATCCGGGAATAGCACCACTTTCTGCGAGCCCTTCTTGTGATCGGCCCTTTTCGCAAACCAGGCCTGAAATGTTTCCGGCGCAAACTCCGGGATTGATCGGTGAGGAGACATGCCGGCCGCCGCTTTCATGAATTCGCGCGTCCCCGGCATTGAGGCGGCAAGGTTCACGAATCCCGGCCAGCGCGACGCAATCTGCGCCCATTTATCGATCCAGCCGAACGCGTACGCGTAGCGCGGCCTGGCGCGGCCGCTCCAATAGTGGGAGAGGAACTCCGATTTGTAGGTGGCCATATCGACGTTGACAGGGCAGTCTCCTTTACAACCCTTACAGGAGAGGCAGAGATCGAGCGCATCTTTAACGCGCTCGTCGCGCCAACCATCCTTGATAGGCGATCCCTGCAGCATCTCCCAAAGCAGGTGCGCCCGCCCGCGGGTCGTGTCCTTTTCTTCGCGGGTTACCATAAAACTCGGGCACATGGTCTGGTTTTCCGGCACGTCTGAGCTCGTGCGGCGGCACTTGCCCACCCCCACGCAGCGCAGCGTGGCATGAGCAAAGCTGCCGCCGTCATTCGGAAACTTGAAATGTGTCCTGGGATCTTTAGGGTGATAGTGAGCGCCCAGGCGAAGATTCGAATCAAGCGGATTCGGATCCACGACTTTACCCGGGTTCATTTTCCAGTCCGGATCCCAGATCGACTTGTATTCGCGGAATGCCTCGACGGTGCGGTCACCAAACATGATCGGCAGCAACTCAGCGCGGGATTGCCCATCGCCGTGTTCGCCCGAGATTGAACCTCCGTACCGGGTCACGAGGTGAGCCGCATGTTCTGCGAATGAGCGGTAATTCTTCACGCCCTTTTTGCTGGTTAGGTCGAACGTGATTCGGCAATGAATGCAACCCATTCCAAAATGGCCGTAGAGAGCGGCTTCATAGTCGTACTTCTTCAACAGCTTGCAGAAATCTCGCAGGTAATCGCCCACCGATTTCGGCGGAACTCCGGCGTCTTCCCAACCCGGCCATGAAGGCGGCATGCCCGGCACGAACGCGGTGGCTCCCAGCCCGGATTCGCGAATTTCCCACACGGCCTTCTCCTCCTCCGGCTCGTCGTAGAGCCTCTGGGACGGAGAGTGTGATTTTCGCGCGAGATGGTCTAACATCTCACGCGCGCGGTCGTCGGCCTCTTGCCGGGTTTCGCCGGGAAACTGCACCATCAGCCATCCGTCACCTTCCGGCAGGTGGTCCAGGTATTTCGTGTGCAGGCCCTTCTTCTTCATGCTTTGGATCAGCATGCGGTCAAACCCCTCAAAGCCCATCGGCTTGAATTCAAGCACCTCCGGCACCTGATCGGCTGCGCGATAGACGTCCGGGTAGCCAAGCACAACCAGTGTCTGGTTCGGCGGATTGTGGACCAGGTCCACGGTCGCTTCCAGAATAGTCACCAGCGTGCTCTCAGAGCCGACCAGCGCGCGCGCAAGGTTGAATTTCGCCTTCGGCTCGGAGACCAGCAGTTGGTCCAGGTTGTACCCTGAAACGCGCCGCGGAATGGGCGGGAAGGTTTCCCGAATCTGCTTCTCGTAGCGGGAGCGCAGGCTGCTGAGCTGCGCCATGATCTCGCCTCTTCGCCCTCCCTGCTGGATGGCGCTGTCCATCTCCTCGTTATCCATCCATCCCACCGTCATTCGCGTGCCGTCGTACAGGAGGACGTCCATGGATTCCACATTGTTCGACACCGCGCCTGCCATTTGCGCATGAACTCCGCAGGAGTTATTTCCGAGCATGCCTCCCAGCGTGCAATGGTTGTGAGTGGCCGGGTCTGGTCCGAAGGTAAGACCGTACTGCCCGGCCTGGTTTCTGAGATCGTCCAGAATGCAGCCGGGCTGCACGCGAGCTACCCGCTGCACCGGGTCGATTTCAAGTACGGTATTCAGGTATTTGCTCCAGTCGATCACCACCGCCACATTGCAGCACTGGCCGGCCAGGCTGGTTCCGCCGCCGCGTGAAAGGATGGGCGCGTCGAATTCTCTCGAGATTCGGATCGCAGCCGTCACATCCGCGATGGTGCGCGGAATCACAACTCCGATGGGCACCTCGCGATAATTTGACGCGTCCACCGCGTACATGGCCCGGCTTCCGGCATCAAACCGCACTTCTCCTTCGGTGCTCCGCTTCAGCTCCTCTGCGAGGCCGCGCACGTCCACCGCGCGAGCTGCGCGCTTTTTGTAGTCACGATCCGGCTTGATTGCAATTGCGGTGGCCATTGTTTCTCTCCTGAGTGATGAGTGTTTTGAACCGGATGCTTTGAAAATTCGATCGCTTACGCGGCGGAAGCAGGGAATAGCTTTCCGCCTGCGCGAGGAGGACTGGGCCGGCATTCGCGGCCATCAGCGACTCAGATTAATCCCCCTCTAGACCAGTTCGCGCGCCCGGTCGATCAGCGCCTCCTGCATGATCTTTCTCGCCTTGGGCTCGCCGCGCGCGAGCGACTCCGCGAAGTGGAACGCCTGCTCCGCCTTCACCGTCGGGGGCAGCGGCGCGGTAAGCGGGTCAACCACCGCTTCGAGCACGGCAGGACCAGGCAGATTGAGGAAGCGATCCAGGATGCCCGCTACTTCACCGGGCTGTTCTACTCTCATTCCAATCGCCCCGCAGGCGTCTGCAAACTTGACGAAATCCATCGGCTGCAGTTTCACTCCGTACTCCGGATTTCCGAGCAGCACCATCTGCTCCCACTTGATTTGTCCTAAATAGTTGTTTTTCAGCACGACAACTTTTACCGGGAGCTTGTATTTCACCGCTGTGAGCATCTCGAATCCGAGCATGGTGAAAGCGCCGTCGCCGACGAAGGCCACAACCTGCCGATTCGGGTACGCGTACTGCGCGGCCACAGCGTAGGGCAGACCTACGGCCATCGTCGCGAGGTTTCCTGAAAGTGAATACATTTGGCCGCGCCTGGCGCGCATCTGGCGCGCAAACCAGGTGGCCGCCGTGCCGCTATCGCAAGCGACGATTGCGTCGTTTTGCAGGCGCTTGCCCAGCTCCCACGCGACCACTTGCGGCTTCATCGGCATCGCGTCAGACGTGCCTAGCTTTTCCATGTACTCCCACCAGTCCTTCATGCTCTCCTGAGATTTCTTCAGGAAGCTCCGGTCTTTTTTAGGTTCAAGGCGGGGGAGCAGCAATTTCAGAGTTTCTTTGCTGTCGCCAACGAGCCCAACGTCCGCCGGGTATCTTAGCGACACGCGGCCTGGGTTGAGCTCGATCTGCACGGACTTCGCTTCACCGGGCGCGGGGAGGAACTCCATGTACGGGAAAGCCGTGCCGATCATGAATAGCAGGTCGCAGTTCCGGAGGGCTTCTTCGGAGGGTTTGGTGCCAAGCAGACCAATGCTGCCGGTCGTATACGGGCTGTCATCCGGAACGGCGGCTTTGCCGAGCAGCGCCTTTACGATGGGCGCTCCGAGAACGTCGGCCGCCTGCTCCAACTCATCCGTCGCATGCAATGCGCCGCGGCCCGCCAGGATGCAGATCTTTTTCGCTTCGTTCAGCAGTTCAGCCGCGCGGTGGAGCTGGGACTCAGGAGGAACCGAGCGCGTTTCGGCGTGCACGGTGGAGACGTGATGCGGAGGACTCCGCCTGGAGGATTGGAGCTTCGGATGATAGGACATGTGCTGAATATCTTTGGGAAATGTAATGTGCGCGACTCCGTGGAATGTTTCCGCCGTCCGGCAGGCGATTTCGGTAATCGTCTCGACGTGCGTCGGCCCCATCACGCGCTCGTTGTAAATAGCAACATCCATGTAAAGCTTGTCCATCTCGACGTCCTGCTGCCCATGCGTTCCGATCAGGTCGTGAAATGCCATTCCGGTGATGGCAAGCACGGGCTGACCGTCCATCTTCGCGTCATACAGGCCGTTCAGGAGATGAATACCGCCGGGTCCGGAAGTTGCAAGGCAGACGCCAAGCCGCCCGGTAAACTTCGCGTACCCTGTCGCCATAAACGCCGCCGCTTCTTCGTGCCGGACCTGCACAAATTTGATCTGCTCGGCATGGGTGCGGATCGCTTCGAAGATTCCATTGATCCCGTCACCGGGTAAGCCGAAAATCACTTCGACTCCCCAATGAATGAGCGTCTCGATCATTACGTCGGCTGCTGTCATTTTTTTCTCCTCCTCGAAAGCCGTTCTGTCGCCAATTGGCTGACCACACGGAACGTCCGTTAGCCGACCCATCCCGGGACGGGTTAAGCCTGGAAGGGCCGCGACTCCCATTTTTCAGGCTCGTCCAGATTGGGCCGCCGTTATTCGGCGGCAGACGCGGTCAATAGTTTGTGACTTTCCGGAACAAGGAATTGGCATTGAACTCGAACGTCACCATCAGACCGTCCAGCGCATAACGGACGCTGTGGTTGTATCCGATCTGTACGTCCATATATTTCCAGGGGCTGAACGCGAGCGTTGCCGAATAGCCGTTATCGCGGGCGATGTAGGAAGGGCCAACCGTTTCGAAGGCCTGATTCCAGTACCGGCCGTGATTCGGATCGCCGGAAAGGTACCCGAAATTTCCTGGGACAGCCTTTGTAATGTGGAAAACCCCTGGTTTAATGGAACCGCCAGGTCCGCCGATGGTCAGAAGGTTGTTGCCGCCGGGCCGTTCCCAAACCAGGTTGCTGTATATTCTTTGGGGTCCCCAGGGCATAACGTCCCACATCGAAGCCCCCAAGGTGAACCGGCGAAAGACCTTGTACTGCACGCCGCCTTCGAAGTCACCCATGTATCCGAAAGTTCGAAATGGCAGATCGGTGTTATAGGGCCGAGGCAGAAAATGCTGATCCATTCGCCCGTTGGCCAGGCCAAAATTCACGAATGGATCGAAGCCATGGATATTCCTGTCCACATGGTTAAACCAGTCCCACTGCAGCCGTCCTGTAGTCATGCCCTTGCGATAGCTCGCCGTGGGCAAGTCGCCGGTGAGGTTTGTGAGCAGGCTATATTTCTTATACGCCCTGGTGTAGTGTGCCTCCACATAGCCGTCGGCCATCTCTCCTGCCCATAGCCTCGCGGATGTGGCTGTGCCGATGTAGCAGCCGAAGAAATAAGTGCAGCCGATGTAGTTATAGTTGACGTAGCCGAGGCGCCCGGATGTGTTGGCAAATATTCCGGGCCGGGTGTCGAAAAGATAGGGTAGACCGGCATCAACTCCGAAATGCTGTGTGAAATTCCAGCCGACATTCGTGTCAAACATCACCATTCCAGCAACCGAAGTTGAGGTTCCGGAGACGAGTTCTGATGCCGTCGGGCCCGGTTCGGAAGGGTCAGTATTCTGGGCCTTGAGCGCCGGGCAGAGTGCAGCCAGCAGTAGAACCATCGCTCCCCACAGCGCCAATTGGATTTCAGTCTTTCTCAGGGTCATTGCGATTTCTCCTTCGTTGAAAAAGTCACGGACGGATTCATCGTCCGCGCGCTTAGCCGGTCGCCGCCCCAGAAAATAGAGAGAGCGAAACACGGCGGAAGTGGGCAACCGTCTCGGTTGCCTCTGGATCGAAGATCGCCTGGTCTCCCAGCGACGGGTGGATAAACGCGCCGAAACCGGAAGTCGCGATAACCTGCGATTGGGCCTCGGCTTTCCGCCGCATCGTGATGATCTCGATCCTTTGGCTCTTTCTCTGCCATAATTCCACCGCCAAGTAACATCGTAAGTTCCATAGGTTTTTATTCATATCGGGTGAATCGCCAATTCTTCTGGCGAAACAACCTGAACGGCTTTACAGGCTGCGGAAAAACGCTTCGGCCGCGTGTCGTTCCGAGCGAAGCGAGGAACCTCGCTTTGAAAATAAAGGCCGGGCGAGATTTCCTCGTCGCCCGCGGCTACTCTGCATGACATGCCGCCTGCTCAGCATGAGAAAAGCGACCCCTCATCCGCCCTCCTACGGGGAGCCGATTCGCTCCTCATCGAATCGCCCTGAGCGGAGCGAAGGGGCACACGGTAAACTCCGCGACCCGGAGGAGGGGTCCCGATCGAAATTTACCGCGTCTCCGCGCTACGCTTTGTCATGCCCCAGATTGGTAGCCGAAGGCTGTGGACGCTCGGAATGACACGCTGGCCGAGTGTTTCCGCAACCTGTTTAGGCGGCCTAACTCGGCCAGGATCAATCTGGGCGAGTTGAAATGCTCCACCTCGTTATGCGAGCTCCGTTTCAATTTGGGTGTTGGCGCGCCTTGCTCGCTTGCAGAAATCCACGACGGTTGCCGAGCAGTTTAGGAATTCGGCAATCAGCATTGCTGCTACGGGCATTGCCTCCCTTCCTGTACTAACTTAACCGGATTGACCCTGCCAAGCGCGGTTGCTAGGTTTGGTTTGAGGTTCAGTTATGAGTTATCGCCTCTGGCGCACGCGCCGTTGGGATGGTAGAGAGGGCGACAAATTGCCGCTGGCTTGTGCCTGTTTCGACCAGCATGCGGCGACTCGATGACATCGCAAACGAGCGAATCTCGTCGAAAAAAGCTAAAGAGCTCTCAAGCTCGTGAGAGGACGAGTGGAACTTGTGGAAGGCGGACGTAGCGTCACGGGCAGAGCAATCATATCAACTGGGAGGAATCAGCATGTGCGACTACTCACTTATGTGTGTTCCCAACCGATTGGCTAAAGAGCACGAAAACCTCGTGATGCACCGTTTCCCAACTGGGCCATTGGGCTTTGCATCGTCGTACGAGCTTGAGCAGGTGAATCGTGCGATGGCTGCGCGATGCTCAGGCTTCTGGCGTAAGTTGAGGAACTTTTTCGCCCAGCCCGATGACGCCCAGGTCCCGGCGGTTTGCGTGCCGCCCGGCGCACGTTTGAAGCTCGAGGGCATCCCGAGGCACGTTCAGACGAAATGGCACATCGGCCCAGCTGAAGAAGTCACCTTTACCCAGCTTTCGGCAGCGGCGAATACATACCGGGACGCGGTTCGATTTAAACATCGCGGTCACCCGCTGCTACTCCAGGAACTTAAAGAGGGCGTGCGGGCGAACGTGCTCGATCTCTCACTGGCTTCAGAATACGAGCCACATCCGGAGGAGTTTTCCAGGAGCGCTTAAAACGACGCACTCAAGGAGCTTTTTTAGAGGGGGGCGAGAATTTTTCGAGAAGAGGTGGAATATGCTGAGTCCAGTGAAAATACTTGTAGCCCTCTCCGACTTTGAAGGCCAGAAATCGCTGGCGGGGGCCTTGGAAGGCGAGCGGTTGAACGTCATCTTCGCGCCAACGCTGCGTGACGCAAAGGAAGTCCTTGGCAAGCAGCAAGTGGCAGTGGTCTTTTGCCAGGTCGAGCTTGAGGATGGCAACTTTCGCGATATCCTGAATTCCAGCGAGAGAGCGCGAGCGCCCGTTGTCGTCTGCGCTCCTGCTTACGACAAAGAAGTCTGTTTGGATGCCATGTGCCAGGGCGCGTTCGATTTTATTGCTTTTCCCTATGCTAAGAAGGAAGTCGATTGGATTTTGACCTGCGCCTTGCCAACGGCCGGCCCGGCGAGAAGCGTTTAGGGCTTGGTTGCAAAAATAGGCGCGATAACTGACGCGGATCACACGCCTGCCCCGCTTCGAAAATTCCGACCCCTCATCCGTGTCGCTCCGCTCCCCACCTTCTCCCCACGGGAGAAGGTGCCCGACGCAGGGGGGCGGTCGGCGGGGGGTTGTTCATAGTTTGCCTTCCGGAGAATGAGGAGGGTCACATCCGACTACAGCCTTTCCCGTGAGCGTCTACAGTTTACGCTCGATTGCCGGTCCGCCCAGATGACCGCAGCATAAGGGAGGTTAATCAGACTTGGCAGCGAGGTCAAAGCAATGGCTGGACGTAATACTGCAGTTTTTGGGATTTACTCAACTTATGAGGGTGTGCAAAGCGGGGCAAATGCACTCGCAACCGCCGGATTCCGTCCCACAGACGTCGCCGCGCTGGTTCCAGAGAACGAGGGATCCAAGGACCTGGCTCACGAGAAGCATAATAAGGGACCCGACGTCGCATTCATTGGGGCAATCGTCGGTTTCATTGTGGGCGGCGTACTTGCATGGCTTTTGGTAAGCGGCATCATTGCAATAAAGGGCACCGAGCCGCTTACGATGGCTAATCCCGTCGTCGCAGTTCTGGCTGGAATCGGCGCTCTGGGCGCTTTGGGATTCATCATTGGAGGTTTGGTGGGTATGTCCGCTCCCGAATACGAGGCGCGTCGATATCGCGGACGGCTTAAGAAGGGTGGCCTTCTCCTCTCCGTTCACTGTGACAACTCGCAGTGGGTTAAGCAGGCGCGCCAAGCCCTGAAAACAACCGGAGCGGATTCCATTTCCGAAGCCTCTGAAGCTGGCGCCGACTACGCCGTCACGGACAAGCCTCTCTCACGAACGGCGACCGGCGGAAGTCCCGAGTTATAGCCGCGATGGAGACATGATTTCGGAGAAAAGAGCCCGCGATTCCTCTGCTCGAAGACGGAAAGACGAGGAACGGTGCTGTATGGGGCCGTTGTCTTTTTGATCGTCGCGATCATTGCTTGCGGTCTTCGGTTTCGCCGGCGTCGCGGCCGCCGCTACGGGAATCGCGAAGATACTGTTCTTGGTTTTCCTGATTCTCTTCATTATTTCGCTCGTGGTGCATTCCAGGAGAAAAATATGAGCGAGGCGCCCAGGTAGCAGAGGGTCGAGGCTTAGCCCACCCAATCAAACATTGCGCGACGATACGCCACGGATTACATCTTACGTGGCGCGATTCGTTCCGTTGACAGAGCTTCGACGGCCATGCCACACTTATTAGCAGGTCTGTTTGAGCTTTTCCCCGCGCGATGCATGCGCCCGTAGCTCAGCTGGATAGAGCACTTGCCTACGAAGCAAGGGGTCGGGTGTTCGAATCACCCCGGGCGTACCACCTAACTCATGTAGAATCAATATCGCTCGATCTTCCATCGTCTCCTCAA
>JBOGJS010000186.1:0-19683 GCA_050745365.1 Terriglobia bacterium | reverse complement strand
TTGACGCGGCATCGCCATTTCAGAGATGGCTACCCACTCTTGGGAGAGCAGAAGCTGTGGACGTCACCATTGATGCAAATATGTTGGTGGGAGATGTGGTCAGGCTCTGCCCCACAACTTTAAAGATTTTCGCCCGTCATAATTTGGATCTCTGTCGCGAAGCAGGTTCTCCGCTGGAGGTTGCCGCCAGGAAGCACAAACTGAATCTGGGCAGGCTTCTGAAAGAGCTGAGGGCAGCAACCCGCGGCCGATAACGCAGAAAGGCAATAGGAGACAGGGCTGAGAAATGAGATGAGGCAGATCCGTTCGCCATTGGAGAAGGAATGAGCAAAAAAATAGAAGCATCAACCAGCGTGGCGGAGATCGTGAAACTGTGCCCATCGGCCAGGAGCATTTTTGACCGACACGGCCTGAAAGGCTGCGGCGGCGAAAACGGTCCGGTCGAGCCCCTGGAATTCTTCGCGCGCGTTCATCAGGCGGATATCACAGCCCTGCTCGACGACCTGAACGCCGAGATTGAAAAACCGGTGAAGGAAGCATACGTCTATCACGAAAACCTTGCCGATTACATTTACCGGCGCTTCTTCAAGGCTGCAATCGCGATCGTGCTCACCCTGGGAGGCCTGTGGGGCGTGGTCGCCCTTACGCGGATTTCACTCGGCAAATCGCTGCTTCAGCCTCAACTTCTTCCCATGATTCACGCGCACGCCCACGCCATGATCTTTGGCTGGGTGGGGCTGTTCGTGATGGGCTTTGCCTACCAGTCTTTTCCACGCTTCAAGTTCACAACTCTGTGGCGTCCGGGCCTGGCGAATCTGACGCTTTACTTAATGCTCTTCGGCATCATTCTGCGCTTCAGCGGCGACATGCTTGGTCATGGTGCAGTTGCCCTGGGCCTCGGAACCGCGTCCGCCGCGGCTGAAATCATCGCGATTCTGCTCTTCGTGATCATTATCCTCAAGACGGCCCGCCAATCCATGGGTCCACGCAATCCCTATGAAATGTTCATCGTCGCTGCTTTGGGCTGGTTCCTGATTCAGGCAATCTTCAGCGGCTTCTTCTTCTTTGCGGAGACCACAGCGACAAACTTGCAGGAGACAGTGCTGCGCACGGCGCTGCTCGATGGCCCTCTTCGGAGCATGCAGTTGCTCGGCTTTGCCGCGCTGATCATTGCGGGAGTGAGCCAGCGCTTTGTGCCGGTCGTTTATGGCCTCGGCCATCCCAAGCACGACCATCAAAGGCTGATTTTCTGGCTGATGAACGGCAGCCTGGTGATGGATATTGCGAGCTATGTGGCTTTACTTACCACCGGAAATTCCTTCTTTGGCTTTACCCTCGAGTTCTCCTACCTGCTGATGGTGGTCTGGGCCGTGCTGCTGGTGCTTCAGTTGCGCATTTTTACCCGCACCACCCAGCCTGACCGAAGCTGGAAGTTCATCCGGGCGGCTTACGTTTGGCTGCTGATCGCGATCGTCATGATACCGCTTCTGATGCCCTATAGCGCCTGGCAGGGTGAGGGCTTTTCTCACGCCTTTTGGGGCGCGCACCTGCATGCTTTCACCGTCGGCTTTGTCAGCATGATGATTCTAGGTGTTTCATCGCGTGTTGTGCCGATCCTTGCCGGCGTGGACTCGAAACAACTCACATCCCTCTGGGGACCCTTTATTCTCCTCAACGTCGGCTGCGCCGGCCGTGTGACAATGCAAGTCCTCACCGACTCTGCTCCGCACGTGGCCTATCCTCTGCTTGGAATCACAGGTTTCCTGGAATTGGGCGCGCTGGCTTGGTGGGGGATTGGGCTGTGGCGCGTAATGAATCTCTCGAAAACTCATCGCGCGAGTGTTTTAAAAGCACCCATGCCTCTTGCGGCACAGTGAGCGCTTCGCAGCTATCGGCGAATCGGTCCTAATGTCAGTCTCTCCTTGCCTCGACTCGGAAAAGACTAATTTGCCGTGGGGTGAAACCAGCCGCCGGCGTGCAGCAGATAAAGTGCAGCAAGCGTGCCCACCGCCACCAGAACGACCGCTTCAATCAGATCAAAGGTAATGATGGCACGATCCAGCTTTCGGGCATGCGCAGGATTATGCTTGCTATCGCTCTCGAGCTGAACTTTTCCGAACTCACCGCTCAGCCAGACCCCCAGGTGAATGGTTGCGAAAACCACGACTAGCGTTTTCCAGGCGACGGCTCGCCACAAAGGCCAAGCCGCGAGGCTCAGCAGCCAGTAGATGGCTTCGATGCGCAACGCTCGGCGGGGAGAGAATTGTCGCTTGATCCACGAGCTGGCATTACCGTTCCAGGCGTTGAGAATCCTTGGAGTAGAAAAGTGAATGAGCAGCATGGGCAGAGTGTAGAGCGTAATGACGAGGGCGAGAATCTTCATGGTCTGGTCCTTAGTGATCTCAAATCCGGCATCATCGCTGAGCGCTCGGGCAGGCGTCGTTATTTCCGCCCGGCGCGGCGAGGGCGTCGCCGGCTGAAAAACTCGTTCAACCGGCCGATCAAATGATCCAGATCGGCGCCATCCGCTGCGGCGGCCTCCGCTAGACTGAGTGAACGCGGGATTTCACGCCTGCGGGCTAATGTTCGAAGTCCTTCCTGGATCAGAAGAGGTTTTGTTTCCGGGAAACTCGCGACATACCAGTAGAGCGGAAGGTTTGCGCTCACGCCGCTCTCTGAAAACCAGGCGGGCGTGGGTTGCGCAAGCGTCGCCGCCAGATTGATGACAAATGCAATCACCGCCGCGAGCTCGAGAAATGCTGAGACCGGCAGAAGACTCCAGAGCGGTCCGCCCGCCGAATAGGCGACAGCCTCACTCGTAACCCGCAGCAAGCACCCGACGCTCAAGAGCCATAAGCTCCCCGCCATGAGCACGACGCTATAAAGCTCGCGTCCATTGAGGAAGGATGGCAGGATGCGTGGGGCCAAAGCAAAGATGAGCGTGGCAATAAACCCCACCGTAATCGCATGGCGCGCTGCCCCGCCGAGACCCGTGACCTGGGGCACGATATCTGCCGCGACGCCCAGAGCGGCGCCAACCACAAGCCAAACATAGGCCAGCCGTATAAAGGCGGGATAGCGACGGTAAACGCCGATCACCTTCGGAGCCCGCGCAGCAGGGTGGAAAATCCGCACAGCCCAGATTGCATACGCCGTCAGCGCGAGTGCCACGAGGTCTGCGAGCAGGAAACGCCGCGAGAGCGCGCTCACCACCAGCACGGCAACCCCAATCAAGAGCCCGCGTGCCGCCTGGTGGCGAGGAGTTCGGAGGCCGAGGAAGATCGTCACAAATCGCGTGCTGTATCCCCATGCCACCGTGACCGCGAAGCCCCACAGCGCGATCATCAGAAAAGTGCGATCCCATAGAGGAGGAAAAAGCGGGCTTTGGCCCGCGAGCGCTACGTTAAGACAGAGGCCCAGGTTCAAAATGAGCGCCACGCCGAGCGCGCTGAAGCCGCAAATGCCCAGCCACGAGCCGAGGTCCTTCGGCTTCGTTCCGGGTCCTCGGAAAACCAGGATTCGCTGCGTCAACGCGTAGGCGGCAAGCTCCAGAACCGCTGAGCTGATCAAGCCCAGCCGCCACTCGCGGGCGCCGACGCCCGCCCACCATCGCCAGGCGACGCCGGCAGTCCAAAGTCCCCAGACCGTCCACACCAGCCCGAAATTCTTGAGCGCTCGCCCGCGAAATTTCGGCAACGCATACAGCGAGATACCCAGAATGAAGCTGCCGACCCATCCGAATAACTGGGCATGGCCGTGGGCCTGAATCCAGGCTGTGCTTGCCGCTGTTCGAGCGCGATGCTCAGAAATAACGATGAGATTCCAGACGCCGAGAAACGTTCCCGGAAGCGCAAGAAACGCGAGCCCTGCCAGGATGAAGGCTGCTAGGGCTCTCGCCGCGTGCCGCTCAGGGGAAGGGTCGGCATAGTTCGCCCCGTCCTCGCGGTCACGATGCTGAGCCAAACGCCACGCCTCTGGCAACTTGTCATCGTAAACGATGGTCTCGCTCATTCAATCAACTACGTTCGGAATCTACCGAGACTATCTGAACACTGGGATGGATTCGCCTCAATGACTTCGGTCACAGAACGCTTTAGCGCCCTCGAGCCTGGGAGACGATTTTCGCTGCCTCCCTGACCGCCCCTGTTCATCAGCGCTTTTCGCTTCCGTCCACCTCCGCTTCGAGCCTGCTGAGATCACGTACGGTCACCCTCTTTCCGTGCACCTGAATGATGCCCATGGTCTGAAGCCGGCCGAGGTTCCTCGAAACAAGCTCGCGGACGGTTCCGATCTGGGCTGCCAATTCCTGGTTGGTAGAAGGCAGATAAAAAACGATTCCACCTTCTGTTTTCTTTCCTTCGGCATTCGCCAAACGCAAGAGAAGCGCTGCCAGACGGTGACGAACACTCGAGAAGGAAAGCTCATTGATGAGATTGACCATGGTGCGGAGTCTCGCTCCCACAACTTTAAGTACTTTCAGGCCTACCTCGGGGTGCTCGAGGCAGAGCGACTGAAAGTCTTTCTTGCGAATAAGAAGAAGAGTCGATTCACCAAGGGCGGCGGCGGAAGCGGGATAATCACCGCCGTCAAACACCGGCAGCTCGGCGATGGACTGGCCAGCTTCCTCGATCGTGAGGATTTGTTCGCGGCCGCTGGGCGAGGTTTTGAAAATCTTCACCTGGCCCGACTCGATCATATAGAGGCCTTCGCAGGGGTCGCCCTCCAGGAAGATCGTTTGGCCCGACTGATAATCGAGCGCCACAGCGCGATCGAGAAGAAAGTTCAGCTCTGTCTCCGAGAGGCCGGCAAAAAGCGGGATCTGTTTTAGCGAAGTGTGCCCAACTGAAGCCATGGTTCTATATTGTTACCTCACGAAAGAATCACGATTTTGGATCCGGCAGGCCGCCTTCTTTGGACCGCGGTCAAGCGTGGCTGTTCGGGCTGTTAGCCCGGATGGCAAAGTTCCAAATGGCGGCTTCGCATTCCGAAAGATCACAATCGCGCCCGAGTGGCAGAACGCCGCCGGCGCTCTCACCCAATGTCCTATGATCCTCCAAAACGGAAAGCCCCTCAAGGAGAGCCGTCAAGCGGAGAACTTGCGGCTCCTTCGGGCTGTAGGCGACGAGGAATCTCGGTATTGCTTTCAGAGCTAAATTTCTGATGCTATTTCGCCGCTTCGCGGCTTAAGACACCGGGTTATAATCGAAAAAGAGCACAATGAAGCCGGTGTGCTGCTGAAGCAATGAGGCAATCGAAAGGACCGTATACGGAGGAGCATGCACGCGCGGGCACGCGCGCGGTGCTGCCGGAGATCGAGACTTGGCCGAACCAGTATCCAGGCTACGAAATCCGGATTGAGATTCCGGAATTTACTTCGGTTTGTCCCAAAACGGGGCTGCCCGACTTCGGCAAATTGACGCTCATTTACATCCCACACAAGAAGTGTCTGGAGCTCAAGTCACTCAAGCTGTATACGCTGGCGTACCGCAATCTCGGGATTTTCTATGAAAACGTCGTCAATCGCTTTTTACGCGATGTGGTGGTTGCAGCGAGTCCCGTATCCGCCCAAGTTGTAGGTGAGTTTACTCCGCGTGGCGGTCTCCAATCCCGGGTAACAGCTTCCTGGAGCAGGAAGCGCGGATATGGCGAAAACAAGGGTCTCAGGTGACAGGTTTCAGACATGAGGGTATGGATCGTGAGTCGTCGCGAGGACGCGCCGTGGTGCTCTTCAGCGGCGGCCTGGATTCCACCACCGTTCTGGCGTTGGCCCTGAACCAGGGATTCGAGATTCATGCGCTCTCTTTCCGTTATGGCCAACGCCACGCTCAGGAGCTTCAAGCGGCAGAGCATATTGCGCGGAAGATGGGCGTGGCGGGACATCAGACGATTGAGATTGATTTGAGAGCCTTCGGAGGGTCGGCACTTACCGGAAACCTTCCGGTACCGAAAGGGCGGGACACGGCCAGGATGACGAAGGAGATTCCCGCGACTTACGTTCCCGCACGTAACACGATCTTTCTCTCATTCGCTCTTGCCCGGGCGGAGACACTGGGGGCCAATGATATTTTCCTTGGCGTGAACGCGCTCGATTACAGCGGCTATCCGGACTGCCGGCCTGAATATCTTGAAGCGTTCGAGCGTTTGGCAGCTCTTGCCACCAAGGCAGGCGTCGAAGGGCAAAAGCTGGTGATCCATGCGCCGCTTCTTCACTTCAGCAAGGCAGAGATTATCCGCCTGGGCGTTTCACTCGGCGTGGACTATTCGGAAACGAGCAGTTGTTATGATCCCTCGCCGGAGGGCCTCGCTTGTGGCGAGTGTGATGCCTGTCTGCTGCGCAAATATGGATTTGCCGCCGCGGGCATTCCGGACCCAACCCGTTACCAGGCCGAACCTGTGCGATGAGCTACAAAGTGAAAGAAATCTTTTACTCGCTGCAAGGCGAAGGGGCGAACGCTGGGCGCCCTGCCGTCTTCTGCCGGTTTGCGGGATGCAACTTGTGGTCCGGGCGCGAGGAAGACCGCGCAACGGCTGCGTGCAGGTTCTGTGACACCGATTTTGTGGGGACCGACGGCACGGGTGGCGGCACCTTTCGCACGGCACGCGAGTTGGCCGGGGCTGTTTGCCAGGAATGGCGTCGAGAGGGGACTCCCTTTGTTGTCTTTACGGGGGGTGAGCCGCTTTTGCAGCTTGATGAGCTGCTGCTTGACGCTCTGCACGACGACCAAGCTGAAATCGCCGTTGAGACGAACGGGACGCGCCCTATGCCGCGCGGCCTTGATTGGATCACGGTAAGCCCGAAAGCAGGGGCACCGCTTGTCCTCGAGTCCGGTGATGAGCTCAAGCTCGTGTTTCCCCAACCGGGCGCAGCGCCGGAAAAATTTGAACGCCTTTCTTTCCGCCATTTCTTTCTCCAGCCGATGGACGGCCCGGAACGCGAGCAAAATACGCGGACGGTAATGGAATACTGCGACCTTCACCCACGCTGGCGACTCAGCCTGCAACTCCACAAGTATCTGGGCATCCGGTAGAATTTCGGAATGCCGGTAGAGGAGGTCTATAATGAACCCATGCAAAGGCCAAAGACCCTCGGAGACCTCAAAAAGACAAACTACCGCAGCCGGAAAGTTAAGGACGAGCTGCGCGCGAATCTCCTCAGCCGGCTGAAAGCGGGCGAGACCGTTTTCCCGGGCATCATCGGGTTCGACGATACGGTGATCCCGCAGATTGAAAACGCCATTTTTTCCCGCCACAGTTTCATCCTGCTGGGCTTGCGCGGCCAGGCGAAAAGCCGCATCCTCCGCTCGCTCGTTTCGTTGCTCGACGAGAAGGTGCCTTACATTGCAGGCTGCGAGATTCACGACGATCCGCTGCATCCCATTTGCCGCCACTGCCGCGAGCTGGTGGAAGAACAAGGCGACGAAACCCCTCTGGATTATCTTTCCCGTGACGCGCGATACATCGAAAAGCTGGCCACGCCGGACGTGACCATTGCCGACGTGATTGGCGACGTCGATCCCATTAAGGCGGCGCGTGGCGGCCACGCGCTTTCGAGTGAGTTGACCATCCACTACGGCCTGCTGCCCCGCGCCCACCGCGGCATTTTTGCTATCAACGAGCTGCCGGACCTGGCCGGAAAAATCCAGGTAGGATTGTTCAACATCATGCAGGAGGGCGACGTCCAGATTAAAGGCTACCCGGTGCGCCTGCCCCTCGACGTGCTGCTCGTTTTTACCGCCAACCCGGAGGATTACACTGCGCGCGGCAAAATTATTACGCCGCTCAAGGACCGCATCGGCTCGGAGATCCGCACGCATTATCCGGTGACCATCGAGCAGGCTATGGCCATCACGGAGCAGGAGGCCTGGACGGGAAGAAACGGCCACGCTCGCCTGGTGCTGCTTCCGTTCATCCGCGAAGTTGTGGAATCGATTGCTTTCGAAGCCCGCCAGGAAAAGAAGATCGATAAGCGCAGTGGAGTGAGCCAGCGCGTGCCGATCACTTGCCTCGAAAACGTGGTTTCGAGCGCCGAGCGCCGCGCCCTCGTGCATCAGGAAAGTGCCGTAGTTCCCCGTCTTTCGGATGTTTATGCCGCCCTTCCTTCGCTCACAGGCAAGTTCGAGCTGGAGTATGAAGGCGAAATGCGCGGGGCGGACGCTGTGGCGAACGATCTCATCCGTCAGGCGACCGCGCGCGTTTTCCGCAAGTATTATGAGGACGTTCCGCTGGGTGGCATTGTGAAATGGTTCGAGCTCGGCGGTAACCTGAAGCTTCCGGCAGAGGCGCCGGCGGAAGAGATTTTTTCACAGTTCAGGAAAATCCAGGGCTTGCTCGAAAGCACCGGGCCGCTGGGGATTAAATCCAAGGACGACCGTACGCTTCAGGTGGCGGGCGCGGAATTTGTTCTGGAAGGACTCTACGCACAGAAAAAGATCAGCCGCAACGAGGAGTTGGGCTACCACCTGGAAGCACGGCGCGTGGAAACACCCGTCGAGGAAACCGGGGCAACCAGCGCGCGAAGGCGGTCACTGAATTAGGCAGTGACGAGTCACAAAAATTTAGGTCATTGTTTCATTGAGCCATTGTGCCAATGAACCGGGGTGACGCGCGCCGGCGCGTTGGGGACCGACTTCTGATTTCTGCCTTCTAGTTTCTGGTTTTCAATGAAGTACATTAATTACACCAAATATCGCGGCGATCCCTTCGAAGGCCTTACCCCTGAAGACCTGCTCCAGATGCTTCAGGATTTTCTGCTGGATAGCGGGTTCTACAGCCAGTTCTATGAGTTCGATCCGATGGACTCGGAGCGCACCCTGGAGAAGCTTCACCAGGCATTGCTCGAAGCATTGCACGATAAGGACATGATTCCGGACGACCTGCTCCAGGAGTTTCTGGACAGCCCGGAAAGGTATCAAAAATCGCGACTTCACGATCTCATCAATCAGCTTCTCGAAAAGCTCGATCGAGAGGGCTACATCACCATCGACCAGCCGTTTAACCCAGAGCAAGGAAAAATCAGCGAGCGGCGCCGCGGCATGGGCGGAAATGGGCCGGAAGGCAAAGTGAAGTTCGAGGTGACGGACAAAGCGCTTGACTTCCTCGGTTTTAAGACGCTCAAAGAGCTGCTCGCCTCACTGGGCAGGTCGAGCTTTGGCCGCCACGACACGCGGGAGATGGCGACAGGCGTGGAATCCCACGGAGCGACGCGACGCTATGAATTCGGCGACACGATGAACCTGGACGTGAACGCCACGCTACTCTCCGCCATCGGCCGTTCAGGCCTGAAGATTCCTCTCGAGCTCGACTACGACGACCTCCAGGTGCGCCAATGCGAGTACCAGAGCTCCTGCGCCACCGTCCTGATGCTCGATTGCAGCCACAGCATGATCCTCTACGGAGAGGATCGCTTCACACCGGCTAAAAAAGTAGCGCTCGCGCTCACTCACCTCATCCGAACGCAATACCCGGGCGATGCGCTGTATCTGGTGCTCTTTCACGATTCAGCGGAGGAAATTCCCTTCAGCCGCCTCGCGCGCGTGCAGGTGGGGCCATACTACACGAATACGCGAGAAGGCTTGCGGCTGGCAGAGCGCATCCTGGCGCGGCAAAAGAAGGACATGCGCCAGATCATTATGATCACCGACGGCAAGCCTTCCGCCTTGACGCTTGAAGACGGCCGGATTTACAAGAACGCCTTTGGTCTTGACCCGCTCGTGGTCTCGGAAACTCTCCACGAGGTGGCGCGCTGCCGGCGCAGCGGCATCCTGATTAACACGTTCATGCTCGCCTCCGATTATGGCCTCGTCAACTTCGTTCGAAAAGTTACCGAGATCTGCCGCGGCAAAGCTTACTTCACCACGCCCTACACTCTTGGCCAGTATCTGCTGATGGATTACATCCAGAAAAAGGTGAAGCATATCCATTGACGAAACAGCCTCAAGCCGAACACCTTTACTGGGCCTTCAGGTCGCCGAAAAGGCTCAAAGTTGTCATCTTTTTTGTCACGTCCGTGTGCAATGCCAAGTGCCGCACGTGCTTTTACTGGGAAGAACTGAACCACCGCGGCGACCTTACATGGCCTGAAATTCAGAAACTCTCAGCTACCATGCCACAGTTCACCGATCTGTGGCTTTCCGGAGGCGAGCCGATGCTGCGGAGGGAGCTGGCGGGAATTCTCCACCTGTTTTACGAGCAGAACGGCGTGCGATGGGTGAACCTGCCCACGAACGGCCTGCTGCCGGCGCGCACGCGAGACCGGGTGACGCAAATTCTCAGCGAAAACCCGGAACTGCATCTTGACCTCAATGTGGCCCTGGACGGCCTTTACGAAATGCAGGATTCCATCCGTGCCGTGCCCGGCAATTTCCAGAAGACCCTTGAAACCCTTGAGGCCGTGCAGCCTTGCCGCAAAACGTTTTCGAACTTTCGCGTGAACGTGAACACGGTGGTATGCGCGGAGAATTTCGACCGCGTCCTTGAGATTGCCGAGTTTGTGAAAACCCATTGCGGGGTAGACGGCCATTACTTCAACGTCATCCGGGGTAACGCGAAGGAAGCCGGATTAAAGAAGATACCCACAGAGAAGCTCCCGGAGCTCTACAAGGAAGTTCAGAAGATTTACGCCTACTACGCCCCAACCATTTTGCGGCGCCTCACGGGCATCGAGCGCCGGCTGGGAAAGATGTACTACCAGGGAATGCTGGCGCTGCACAACAAGATCCAACTGGCCAATATCGAGTCTCCTCATCCCTGGCCCATGCCTTGCACGGCGAGTGAGACATCAATCGTCATTGACTATAATGGCGATGTGCGGGCCTGCGAGCTGCGCGGGAAACTTGCGAACCTGCGCGAGTACGACTGCGACTTCGGGAAGTTCTGGGAGGGCCAGGCGCGGCAGGCGGAGGGGAAGGCCATCGTCCACGACCAGTGTTGGTGTACACACGTCTGCTTTATTCACGATAGCTTGCGGCACTCCGCGAAGGCGATGCTCTTTGACGTGCCGCTCAGTTACCTCCAATCGAAGGCGGCGCAGTGGGCCAGCAGGTAGGGGCACTAGCCCGCGAAACAAAAACCCGCAGACCTCAGAAACGGAGGTCTGCGCTACGCCGCTTTCGATGGAACCAGGAGGAATAATTTGGCCGAAGAGCTCAACGGATACGCGGCTTATCTTTCTGACTTGAAGCAGGTGATGGACCACCTGCCGTTGCAGGAGGCCGAGCGCGCCGCCGGAATTCTTTTTCGCGCTTACGAGACCGACCACACGGTCTTTCTGTTTGGAAACGGCGGCAGCGCGGCGCTTGCCTCGCACATGGCAGCGGACCTCGGCAAGTGCACGCATTTTCCGGGGCCTAGCTGGCTGGCGTCGGCAAAGCGCCTTAGAGCTTTGGCCGTTTCGGACAATACGCCCATGATCACGGCCTGGGCCAACGACACCGCTTACGACAACGTGTTTGCCGGACAAATCGAAAATTTTCTCGAGCCCAGCGACGTGGCGTTCGGCATTAGTGGTAGTGGGAATTCTCCGAATGTCCTGCGTGCTTTTGAGCTCGCGCGCTCGAAAGGCGCAACCACCATAGGTCTGGCCGGTTGCGGGGGCGGGAAAATGAAGGCTCTGCTGGATTGCGTCATCCTGGTACCGTGCGATAACATGCAGCGCGTTGAGGACGCCCACTTGATCCTCGCCCACATGATTTTTATAGATTTGAAGCGGCGCATTGAAGCCCACGCTCGGGAGCGTGTTGAGCAAAAGGCGTGAGCAACGCGCCTTTTCACAGCTTTTTCACAGAGAGGGTCGCCATGAGCTGTGGCAACGCCGCCCGGCATCATGGCTTCACCCGCTTCGATCGCAAGCTCGATGCAACCTGCCAGTGAAGTTTCAACACCTCCATCGGTGACTCGATTAAGCTCCTCGGCCCGGCTCCGGATGCCTGCCGAGTGGGAGCCGCACGCAGCGACGTGGATTGCATGGCCGCACAATGCTTCTGACTGGCCAGGAAAATTTGCTTCCATTCCGTGGGTCTATGCAGAAATCGCGCGTAAGATCACGCCCGGAGAAACGTTGCGCGTACTCGTGGATTCCGAGGCAGATGGAGCGCGCGCGCGCAGAATCCTGAAGCGGGCTGGAGTGGATCTCGCCCGCGTAGAATTTCTCCACATTCCGACAAACCGCAGTTGGACCCGCGATTATGGGCCTGTTTTTGTCCGCACCCATCCAAGCGCCGGGACTGAGCCGGGCACCGCAATCATCTGGTTTCAGTTCAACGGCTGGGCTAAATACCCTGACTGGAAGCTGGACAACGAGGTAGCCCCGCGGGTGGCAAAACTTTGCGGACTTCCTCTTGAAAACGCGGAGGTGGAGGGAGAGTGCTTTGTGCTTGAGGGCGGCAGTATTGATGTGAACGGGGATGGCGCGCTCTTGACCACGGAAGAATGCTTGCTGGACCGTTCCACGCAGCCACGTAACGCGCGCCTCGGACGGGCGGAAGTTGAAGCCGCGCTCCATCGCTTCGTTGGCGCTCGAACCGTTCTCTGGCTCGGCGAAGGCATCGCCGGCGACGATACACATGGCCATGTGGATGACGTGTGTCGCTTTACCAGCCGCAGCACTGTGGTCCTCTGCTTCGAAGAAGACCCGCGCGATGCGAATTACCGTCCGCTCGAGGAAAACCGCGAGCGTCTGCAGGGAATGCGGCTCGCTGAGGGCGCGAAGCTTGAGATCGTTCCGCTTCCCATGCCGTCGCCCCTCTACCACAATGGCCAGCGGCTGCCGGCCAGTTATGCGAATTTCTATGTCGCGAACGCAGCGGTTCTGGTGCCCACGTTTAACGATCCCAAGGACCGCTCCGCGCTGGGAATCCTTTCCGAGCTTTTCCCGGACCGTCCGGTCGTCGGCATTCACGCCGTGGATTTGGTGTGGGGCCTCGGAACGCTCCATTGCCTCACTCAACAGCAGCCGAAAAACGTGGTAACATCCGATCCTACGTAAGCTGTGGATGGCCATGCAGATCAATCTGACAAGCAAACCGGCGCGGATCATCGTGATGGTGATTGCGGTGGCGGTGTTTGTGGGGTTGTGCGTTTGGGTGTCGCGGGCGTATTTTGCAACGCTGATGGCGGAGACACTGACAGCCCAGAATCTTCACGCCGCCAGTCGCCTTGACCCGGGGGATTACGCCTATGCGGAGGAGCTTGGCCGCGTCTACCAATACAGCGTCACCGATGCTAAGCCGCAGCGTGCCATCCAGCAGTTTACCCGGGCAGTCGAGCTCAATCCCTACGATCCCCTGGCATGGCTGGACCTTGGGACGGCGTTCGAGTTCCAGGGTAAAGCGAAAAAAGCCGAGGCGTGCCTCCGCCGCGTGGACGAGCTTGCGCCGCGCATTCCGCGGTATCAATGGGCCATTGCAAACTTTTACCTGCTCCACAATAACGTGGATGAGGCTTTCCGACATTTCAAAATGGTGCTTGAGGGGGATCCGGGCTATGGAGCAGAGATCTACCGCACGGCGTGGAACGCTTCGGGCGACACGAGCCAAATACTGGCAGAACTGGTGCCTGATGACGCAAGGACGAATTTGGATTATCTCAACTTCTTGCTTTCCACTCACCGTCTGGACCAGACGGCACCCGTTTGGGCCCGCATCGCAGACAGCCCCGAGAAGTTCGATCCGGCCTCGGCCTCTCCTTACATCGACGCGCTCATCCACAGCCACAAGACGGAAGAGGCGTACAGGGCGTGGTCTGTACTGCGAGCGAAAGGCCTGATTCCGGCCACTGACGAAGCCACGACCCAAAATCTGATAGAGAACGGCGACTTCGAAAATCAACCCATGAATATCGGCTTTGACTGGCGGATCGGCGCGGTAAGCGGAATCTACGTTGGCCTGGACGACAGCACTTTCCACTCGCCGGCCCATTCGCTTCTCATCCAGTTTCCCGGAACTCTAAACTTTTATTATCAAAACATCTGGCAGTTGGTGCCGGTGCTTCCCGACCATTCCTACCATTTGCTGGCTTTTATGAAAGCTCAAGGGATCACGACAGATAGCGGCCCGCGCATTGAAGTGCGGGACGCCTTCAAAGCCAGTCTGCTGGATAAATTCACGGACCAACTCACCGGGAACTCGCCGGCGTGGATGCCCTTGTCGCTCGATTTCAAGACGGGGCCGAAGACGACCCTGCTCTCGATCATCATCGCGCGGCTGCCCAGCCAAATGCTTGATAACCGGATTGCCGGCAGAGTTTGGGTGGACGACGTGAGCCTGACGCCCGCCGGGATCGAGGCGCCTTAGAACCACAATCCTGTTATTAAAACCGGCCGTACTTGCGGTAGGCGTCAACGGGATGCACGCCTTGAAGAACTGCCTTGCGCACCAGGTTCTCAGTATTCACCACTTCTTCGGAGCGCTCGAGAACCTCACGCGCAATTGAGCGGGGAATGGCGATCACGCCGTCCTTCTCGCCGACAATAAAATCGCCCCGCGCCACCTTCGTTTTTCCAATCAATACCGGGCGTCCATAGGAAGTCAGCTTCCAGCGGCCCACAACGTCAGCGGGCGTCCGGTAGCGGCAGAACACTGGAAAACCAAGCTTCAGGATGTAGTCAATGTCCCGTGCGCCGCCGTCAATCACGGCACCGCGGGCGCCGCGATACTTCGCGGTCTCACAGGAAAGCTCACCGATGTGGGCGCTGACACTATCGTTCGGCTGGGAGACGATCACGTCGCCGGGATTGAGATCGCCGAGCATTTGAAGAATCGGAATAAAAATCTCTTCAGGATCATCGCTGAGCGTAGGCTGACCTTCGACCGTCATGGCAACGCCGGTAACGGTCTGGTCCGCGACCAAAGGCTGGATGGCGTGCGGCAGAACCTGATCGTGATAGCCCATCTCGTCCAGAACGTCGGAGATGGCGCCTCCGTAAATCACCGAAAAGCGCCGGCAAAAATCCTCCGTGTCGATCTCCGGCAACACTGGGGCGTTGTCGCTCATCTTACCCTCCTCAAAGCCTCGCAGTCAGCGAGACCGAAACTGCACCTATGCTTTTCGGGCTCCTGTGCCGGATTCCTGGGAAGCCATGCCGCCTGTCGGAACAAGGAGCCCTCCATCCACGGGAATTGCCGCGCCGGTAACGAACGAAGCGAGATCGCTTGCCAGAAACACGATGACGCGAGCTACTTCCTCCGGGCGGCCCATGCGTCCGAGGGCGTGCAGTTGGTTACAAACGTCGATCACTTTTTCCGGATGGTCGTCCAGAGATGCCGCCCAGCGTAACATGGGCGTGTCAATCGCTCCGGGCAGCACGCAGTTCACGCGAATATTCTCCCGGGCGTGATCGAGAGCGAGGCTTCGCGTCAGCCCCAACAGCCCGTGCTTGCTCACGACATAAGCCACAGAATTGCGCTGCGCGGTGACTGACTGCACGGAGCCGGTGATCACAATGGCTCCGCCGCCCCGCCGGATCATCTTCGGAATCGAATAGCGCGCCAGGAGGTAAGCGCCCTTGAGATTCACATCCAATACCTCGTCCCATTCTTTTTCCGATGTTGTCGTGGCTGTCCCGTAGCGCGCGATGCCGGCATTATTTACGAGCACATCAATTCCGCCCAGCCGGGCCGAAATGCTTTCAACCAGTTCGCGCGCCTGAGTATCGGAGGCGACATCGCCCTGGAAAAACTCGGCGCTTCCTCCTTGGGCGGCAATTTCCTTCCGCGCCTCATCTCCACGGTTCTGATCCCGATCGATGATCGCGACGGCTCCGTGGCGGCTCGCAAATTCCATCGCACAGGCACGGCCAATGCCGGAGGCTCCGCCCGTCACCACAACGACTTTGTCTCTGAAATCCATGGTCCTCCTTGCGGGGAAATAGCCCTTCCCTACCTCAGCTTGCGTCCCTGGCCCTTGGAGTAATATGGCGGAAACGCCTCGCTCGCGCAACCGCAATCTGGGTAGTGTCCTAATTGTGTGTTGATGCAGAGTACATGAGAATTGCATTTATGGGGTGGACTTTGGGAGAACAGAGAGCGCGGCTTCGATGTCAGCTTGCGATAGCAAATAGGAATGCTGCGTTACGTCGCGGATGCGGTGAAGATATCGAATAGGAAGACGTCCGGCACAGGTTACGGATCCATTGTCAAACCCATCGCATATCGCGGACTTGGAAAGCTCCTCCAATTGAAAGCACTGAATTATGCTTTCAGACCTCAAGAAGTTAGTGGCATCCTGAGGTATCCTAACGACCTCATTCTTATGGGATTCTCGGTGCAGGTAATCAAGCTGGCTGGAAATCAAAAAGGCTAAGATGGTGCTCTCGGAGAGGCTCCCTATGATCAACACGTACTTGTTTTTCGGAGGATGGCCGCGTGTTGTGAAATGTTTGATGTGAAGAACTGAGCCCGGGATCAGGTGGCTCTCATTCCGCGGCATAGACGCGCAGAACGTCTCTGGCTTCCTGTTCTCGCTCTGCAAAAATCTTCACTGAGGCTGATTTGGGGTTCTCTCGGAAGAAAAGATCGAAGTCAATAGGGCATCCATCTTGAGATTCTTTGAACGAAGCCTCATCGTGAGCAAGCTTCCTAATCCTAGTAGCAGGAAGATTCTTAAATCGACCAATAATCTCGTTCAGAACGTCAATCTCTGACTTCGAGAAAACCTTCTTGTCAGCTTGCCTCTTTGGGTGAACAGAGTTTCCAATAACTGCGACATACTTTTCGAAAAGGGCGTTTGATCCCGCGCCTGCTCTTCCTCTCAGCATGTCCAGTCCGCGAGTCGGAATTTGACCGTGAGTTAGGTGGTAATAGGTGTCTCCAGTGATGGTCCGTCCGAATCGGGTCAGATGTTCCTTGTCCGCGAAATAAATCTCTTTGCAGATCGTCAATTTAGTGCTGTTAGGAATAGCCTGCGCTAGATACACTACGGCATTCACGAACTTTTCCGCTTTAAATCGGAAACGAAGCTTTCCCATACAGTTATGTTAGCACGGGCTACGCTAAAATGACACCGCTATAAGTTACACATAAGACAGCATTTCCTCGATTGTCCAGACGTGATCCGTAAGACTGGCTTCCATCGCGGGCGTGACCCGCAAGGCTGAATGCACTCGGCAAAAGTTGTAAAAAGCGAACCACAGAGTGTATGCGGCCTTCAGGTTCTCCCATTTTTTGCTGAAGGCATTCGTTAGCCGCGTCATGCGGCGCATTCCCATGCGGATCGAAAGATTCTGCCTTTCAACGTGAGACGTGCAAATTTTGTTGATGTCTGGTTCTCCCCATCTTGGGACCGGAACAGCATCCACCACCTCGGCAGGAGAATACCGTTGCTCGCCATCGCGCGGAGCGCCGTAAATCTTAACTAGCTGTGCGAAATCAACCCGCGTCCCAAGGCTGTAATTAACCGCATCACGATAAGCCGGAAATCCGTCTGTGGTGATCTGGAACTGTCCCTGTGTCGCTTCGTTGATCTTTTCTGTGAAAGCCACGGTGTCCCTCGCTGTGCGCCTTCCAAGATGCCAAGTGACAACTAGCTTGCTGTTTCGTTCGAGGGCTACAAAGCAATAGGCATCTCCGCGTTTGGGATTTTCGTCAACGTTTCGGGCTTCTTTGCAGCCTACCCAACCCCAAATTTCATCACACTCTACATCCTTGACCGTAACTTGCCTGATCCTCTCTTCCAGCAGCCTTTCGCAGCGTTCTCCGGCCAATACCAGCAGCTTTAGGATGGTATCCCTATGAACACCTGTCAGCCGTTCAACGCTGCGCACTGAAACACCTTCAACGAGCATCTTGAGGATTAGTGCGGCCTTTTCCGAAGGGGTGTACATCCCGAAGAAATGGCCGTTGTGCGGCTCGGTGAAAGTCTTCGAGCATTGAGCGCAACGGAATCTCTGATATCCCTTACGATCTTTTCCGAATTTATTGCATTGAGTCCGGCAATTGTGGCAGGTCATTTCGACTTTCCTTTTCTGCGGGGAAAGCCGATAATGTGATTGGATGTCGGCATTGCGGCTCACTCCGCGTGCTGATTTAGCCCCGTCCGTTGTTAGCGCAACTGGCGGGGCTTTTTGTTTTCAGCCCCAATTCTATACATGCCCGTGCAAGAAGTCAAGGGAAAAAGTCGAGCAAGTATTTACATTCATGCAGGAGCATGTATAATAGACGCATGCCCATAAAGGAGGGGCATGTGGATGACAGAAAAACTCACAAGCGAAGCGGCTCGGGAACTGTCCAAGTTAGGAGCTGAAAAAGGCGGAAAGGCTAGAGCTAATGTTCTGACGCCCGAAGAAAGGAGCGACATCGCCCGCAATGCTGTACGAGCGAGATGGGATAAGGTTAAAGGGTTAAAGGCGGAAGGCGAGCAAGTATCGGAGTCGCCGGACCAGTCCAGTAAGCCATTGCAAAGAAAGGATGAATCTGACGGACTGCCTATCGCCTTGTTCCCTGGAAAGCTTTTAATCGGTGATGCTCAGTTCTCTGTATACGTCCTAGACAACGGAAAGCGGGTCATGGCGCAACGCGAGGTTGTAAGAGTCCTCACTGGGCACGTAAAAGGCGATCTGGGACGGTATCTGGAATCACAGAGCCTTCGCCCGTACATCAACCAGGACGAGATTACCCGCCAAACAATTCAGTTCAAAATTCCTGGAACTCAGTACAAAGGGATCGGCTATGAAGCAACTTTATTGCTTGATATTTGCGATGCCTACCTGCGGGCCAGAGAGGCGGACGCGCTTGCACCAAATCAAAAGGACATTGCCAAGCAGTCAGAGATCATTACCCGTGCATGTGCCAAGGTGGGAATCATCGCACTGATAGATGAGGCTACGGGTTATGGAGCCTTCAAGAGAAAGCAGGAGTACCAGCTAAAACTTCAGGCGTTCATCGCCGAGGATTTGCAGGAGTGGGCGCGTATGTTTCCGCATGAGTTCTGGTTTGAATTGGCCCGCCTTGAGGGTGTGCATTACTCTCCGCGCAATCGCCCATTGCGGTGGGGAAAGTACGTTATGGCCTTCGTCTATGACGCCGTTGATAAAGATATTGGAAAGAAACTCAGGGAAATTAACCCGGACCCTCACTTCAAACGGAATCATCATCAGTGGCTCAAGGAGTTTGGAAGACAGAAGGTCAACGACCAGTTACAGCGGGTTATTGCCGTGATGAAACTCTGTGATGATATGGAAGACTTCAAGAGGAAATTTGCGAGAGTTTTCCAAAAGAGTCCATTGCAGACTGAATTCACATGGGGAGAGGGAGCCGCATGATCCTCTGGTGGCCCACTCTCTCTAGGCCACCACCAAAGAGCAACACACATTTAGGACACTACCGCAATCTGCGGGTGGTGGTGCGGGAATGGCCGGACCTGTATACTCGGGTATGCGTCTGCTGTCACAATATTTAAAATCGCAGGAGGAATTTAATGAACACAACGAAAACAAGCGCAGGTGTTCACACCATCGACGCCTGCATTGCTGAAAGACATCTACTCAAGCATCCTTTCTACCAGACCTGGACGAAAGGTGAGCTTCCTCGCGCGGCGCTGCGGGATTACGCCCGGCAATATTATCACCACGTCTTTGCTTTTCCCACTTACCTTTCGAGCCTTCACTCGCATACGGTCGATCCGAGCATCCGCCGGAATATTTTAGCCAATCTCATTGATGAAGAAGCCGGAACGCCTAATCACCCTGAGTTA
>JBOGJS010000185.1:0-2387 GCA_050745365.1 Terriglobia bacterium | reverse complement strand
CTCAGGAAATCTGCGCTCAGATTTTCTTCAAGCGGAATGAACAATCGATGGCGCGCGGCATCTCCAACGAAAGGATGGTCAATGACCAGGAGGTCGAAAGATTTGGCTAGCTTTTCAACGGGGTAATCCGCAAATTCCTGAAGACTACGCTTTTCCCACACCACTTCAATCCCCTCGTGGCTTTCCGAAAAACGTTGGGCCGTGGCCACCATCGGCAGGAACCCGCGCGAGTGATTCCACGTGATGCCTCGAAGGCAGACCTGATTCGCTGAAGATGTTGACTTTGGCATCGACTCCTCATCTGGATGATTCACGAACGTTGGAAGCGGCGCCGGAAGGGAACGCTTTCAACCGTGCCCTTCCGTCCTTCCGTGGCGGGTTAATGAATGACCCGGGCTTATAAACAAGCACCGACTCGTTGATGATTACGGCGCACCTATCGGCCGCCGGTTACACGATTTCAAAAAGCAATGGGCTCGCCGCCACGATCGCTCGACCGGTAGGCCGCCTCGACCACGGCCATTGTCTTGAAGGCGTCATCCACTGACGTAGCAGCCTGGTGTTCCGGATCGTCAACCCAGCGCATGACGCTCGCCATCGTTCCAATAAAGGCGTCCGGAAACCAGCTTCCCTCAATCTTTACCGAATTCCATTCCGGTGGGGTTGTCTCATCAAATGAACAGAATTCCATCTCATCTGGCTCACCTGCCGGATAGTTCATGAGCAAACCCATTTCGGCGATGATCGCACCCTTCGTCCCTTCCCACTTAATGAAGCTTTCCTGATGACGCCGTCCGAACACATGCCCATGATTGGTGGAGACGCATGCCCGCACCGTATCACCGTAATCCAGAATTATGGTGGATCTTGTAGGTGCAAGGGCAGGCGAAAAGGGATGCTTCATCGTCTTGGCGTAGACGCCGCGCGGTTCACCGAGGAATGACCGGAGCAAGTCAAGGTAGTGAATGCTGTGGTATGTAATCTCAACGCGAGGAATCCCCTGCATAAAGGTCCAAAGTTGCCAGGGCGTATAAACTGTGACGCGAACCTCCATATCATGCAATTCACCGATCACACCCTGCTCGATGAGGCTCCGGGCCGCCAGGACGTAAGGTGCGTAGCGGAGTTGGAAGTTCACGGCAGCACGGAGTTGCTTACGGCGGCAAACTTCAAGAATGCGGCGCGCTTGCTCCAGGTCCTCACCCATCGGCTTCTGGATGAGAACGCCTCGTCCGCCGGGCAGATGCGGGAGGACATCCAGGATGGCCGGCGCGGGAACGGCGATATCAAACACTGCGTTCCCGGGAGCTTCGCTCGCTGCACTTTGCATCGAGGAGAAGACTCGGTCCACGCCGAACTGCGTGGCGAGAGAACACGCGCGGTCGAGATTCAGGTCGTAAATTCCGGCCACGCGAAACCCTGCCTTCCGGTACGCTGGGAGGTGGGCATCACGAACAATCCCTCCTGCTCCGAAAATAACCACCGGCCGAGGCGCTTCTGGTAATACCGGCCTCTGGTTGACGCGAGCTTGCGGCATGGTGCTTCGTTAGCTCCGAATTTACAAAGCGTCATTTTATCAATAAAATGCTGGAGTCGCTCCACGTGAGCTCGCTCAGTGGCGAGAAGCTGTGAAAAAACTCCATTCTGTCATGCAGAGCGGTTGCCGCGGCGACAAGCATTGCGCCTGCCAATGACGGCAACCAGCTTAGATTCTTCGCTCCGCTCCGAATGACACGTGTCGTCAACGTTTCCACGGCTTCGGGCGCTTGGTCGTACTTGCAGAAGCGGATAGCTCCGAAATCTCCAGCTTCTCAGTCGAGGCCGACTCCTTTTTTTTCGCCAATTTATACCATGACTCAATCAAAGTACTTCGAAGATTACAGTGTTGGATCAGTTCGGCAAACCCTCGGCCGGACCGTCACGGAAACCGATATTGTCATCCATGCCGGACAGAGCGGCGACTTCTATCCCCACCACATGGACGCGGAGTGGTGCAAAGGGCAGGAGTTTAAGCAGCGAGTTGCGCACGGAACGCTGGTGCTAACCATTGCGGTTGGCCTGACGGCCGCGGAAACCAACCCTGCCGCCTTCACCTACGGCTACGACCGGCTGCGTTTCATTAAGCCCGTCTTTATTGGGGACACTCTTCGCGCGAGAGTAACCCTCAGGGAAATACGGGAGTCACCCAAACGCCCGGGTTACGGGATCGTCGTGGAGCTTATGGAAGCGCTGAATCAGCGCCAGGAAGTTGTCCTTGCGTGCGAACATCTTTTGATGGTGAAAAAGCGGCCCGGCCCCGGTGGATGCTGAGAGCTATGTGCAATCAACAACGGCACTTGGTGAGTATCGATGTTTGCTTTTGCGGAACATGACACGCATAATTCAAC
>JBOGJS010000184.1:0-2284 GCA_050745365.1 Terriglobia bacterium | reverse complement strand
CCCAGGATCCGGCTCAGGTCGCCGGCGCTTGCTGCGGAGTTGATGCGATCGATGAGCAGGTTCACAGACCGGAGGATTTGACGCTGCCCCCAGCCCTGCGCAACTTCGGCCAGCCACAGGGCTTCCGGTTCTTCGGCATTCGCCAGGTAATAGAGGTAGGCCGCGGTGACGATGGTAAGGTCACGCAGCGAGCGCGAGTCCACACGGTTCGGTGTATCAGCGCTGCTGTGGTGCGGCGTATGCACATCGTTGCCGCTGTACGCCCACACCGTCGGGACGCCAATGGTGGGATCACCAAGATAGCTGTCCGTCCCGGTGGCAAACGCGTGCCAATGCCAGCGGCGCCCGATTTGTGAGAGATATGTTGCGGCCACCTTCAGAATAAACCCATCCGTGTAGGAGCTCGCGACGTCCGGATTCGTGTAAAAGGTATAGATCGAGCCGGCAAAGTCATAGCCCTCCGCCGGAGTATCCAAACAGATCGCCGCGACGGTATGGCCAATACGTTCCCGGTGGGTTTTGATGTAGTACATCGAACCAAACATTTCCGGCATTGCCAGGATGCGAATGGTGCGTTTCGGCTTCGCCAGCTTCCCGCTCGCGATCAGCCGCTGAAGTGTGGACATCGCTTCCATCAGCGCCGCCACACCTGAAGCGTTATCTCCCGCTCCTTCTTCGGAGGTGTGTCCGAGGGCCAGCACTTCTTCGTTGCTGGTTCCCGGAATCACGCCTGTCGTCGAGGGATAAACTCCGGAATAGTAGTGCGTGTCAACGGTGGCGTGAACGCGCACGGAGCCGTGCTCAGCAATCAATTTTCGGAGCAGCGACGCCTGGCGGGGAGTAATCGAAAAGCAGATGAGCGGCTTGCTTCCTTTAATAAACGCCCAGCCGTAATCTCCCCAGGCGTTCACCCACTGCCGGGCATTCTGGAGGCTGGGGTTTTCAGTGAAGGCATTGATTGCGCCCAGCGCGCCCGCTTTCACCAAAGCCCACTTGATGTTGGGCGCCATTTCATCCGTGAGCGCAAGCTTTCCATGCAAATCCATTGCTGCAATCTTCTCTGGGGGCCATTGTTTCACTTCCACCACTTCCGCGGTGATGCCACCCGTCGGCGTGGGGCCACTCCATTCTCCAAGTGATGTCGGAACCTTTTGGTAATCACACAGCACTCGCTCGGAAGGCGGCAAAGATGGATCGACGATTTCAAGGCGCGCCTGTTTCACGTTCCAGGCCAGAGGCATGGTCCAGAAGCCCGCCTGGGTGATGCCGTCGGCGGGAGGCCGGGCAATCTCCACCTGTTGAAGGCCAGCTTGGCGCATCGCGCCGCTCAGATATTCAGCCGTCTCGCCGAATTTCTCGAAGTTGAACCAACGGTCCGTCGAATGGACCCGTCGCATAAAGCCCATCGCTTCCGCTGGATTCACCTCGGCGCGAATATCAGCGACAACTCGACGCAGGGATGCGGCTGGCGGGGGCGCGGCGGCTGTTTGCGGGAATGAAGGCGCGGCGAAGAGCAAAATAGCGAGAAGAGCAGCAGTCAAATTCGTGGCGGCAATCTGCCGGCATTTGCAACAGCAAGGATGTGAGGATAACACAGGTCTCGGAGCTTTTGGGAACTCTGTGGTTTGCTGAGTCATCTCACTCGAAAAGCAGGACGCTTCGAATGGCACCCAGTTTTCCCGAAACTGCTCGAAGCTTTCTTGGTTGAACGTTGAAACCAGCGGCATGAAGCCCCTCCTCGGACGCGAATACTGCGGCGGGTCCTGCCAATCGAAAATGACGGCATAAAGCCGTCTGTACACGCCCGAAACTGGGGCGTTATACCCAGAGCTTAATTCATTGGGTCATTTGATTCAATGACGCAAGAAGCTTTTAGAAAGATGTCGTTAGAAAAATGTTAGAAAAACTACTTGACAAAAAACCGCGGGGGGGTAATCTCTTTGCGTTCGTTCACAGCTTCTGCCCAGGGTTCGCAGTTCGTGGAGTGTTTTCCCACGGAGGGTGGGTATGGGTAATTCAAAGCTCCGACCAACCAGTTATTCCAAATCCCAGATCATTCCTTGCCTGATGCTCGCCTCATGTCTAGCGCTAAGCGAGATGGGTCTCGCCGCACAGGGTACACAGATCTCCCCTAAATCATTCGCGGGCAGCCACAGCGTTGTGGTGATCGGCTCGAACAGGCCAGCCTTCGATAGCCTGCTTGAAAGTGACTTCCCAGGCGCAAGTCAAGCCGAATACTTCCAGGCCATCAAGCCGCTGCTGGCCATCATCCACAACAACACGC
>JBOGJS010000183.1:0-18102 GCA_050745365.1 Terriglobia bacterium | reverse complement strand
CCCTCATCCGCCCTCCTACGTCGGGCACCTTCTCCCTTGGGGGAAGGTGGGGAGCGTAGCGACCGGATGAGGGGTCCTGATCGAAATTAGTGACAATTCTTGCATTCAGGAAGTCGCCAATCGCGCTTCCGCGCCGTATACCATGTTCAGGATTGGCAGCCCAAAGGCTGTGGACGCTCAGGATGACAGCTTCCTGCGTTATTCAGCAACCTGCTAATCTAAAAGACCGGTTCTAACCAACAACGCCGCCCAAATCTCATAAATCCACATGCAGCCGGAGCGATGGCACCCATACCGGCCCGCGGACGCGATTGTAACCAGGATTGGTGATATGCTGCAGGTCGACCGAGCCAAACACGCCGCGCCATATGTGAAACGTGTAATAGGATTCAAAGATCTTCTCCAGCCCGTAGCTCAAGCCGCCGTCGCCCAGCATAAAGCCCTTACCACCCAACGCCAGATAGCGGCGGTGATCGCCGGAGATGCCATCGAGCACAAAGGCGGCGCCCAGCTTATCGAAGTTTCTGTGCCAATGCGAGCCGGCCACGTCGCCGCCAAATGAACCGGTGCGGTCCACTTCCGTGTAGGCAAATGACTCGTTCCGGCCATCATTCCAGCCCCACCTTCCAAAGAGTCGAACTCCGTCACCGAGGTCCTGATAAAGATTCACCCCAAAACCGTATTTCACGCGCCCCTGCTGGCGGTAGAGTGTGATGTCCGGCACCTTGTTTAGCCCGGAAAGGAAACCATCGATTGCCTCGCGATAATTTCCCATATCAGCATGATTCACATACGAAAGCAGGCGGATGGCGCTCTCGCGGTGAGGAAACAGCGGAGGATGATACTCCAGCTCAAAGTTTTCCGAATGGGCGCGGGCGAGGTCGGCATCCAGGTTTTCGCCATTTGCCACTTTCGGCATCATCGCTTCCCCAACACGGAAGGCCCAGTCACCGTCGTAGAGCTCTGCGACAGCGCCCCAGCTATAGCCCCGCGTGTTTGCCGCGTAATCGTAAGCCGCGTTATTGTCCACAGCCCAGTTCATGAATTGCAAATGGCTGTCGCTGCCCACCGGGTTCACGTCAAAGAAGTCCACCATGCTGAATTTTCCCAGCCAGAGCTCGATCCGCCGCGCGGGCAGCGACGAATCAAGCGAGAGGTAGTCACGGTCGTCTTTAACGCTTCCACCGCCCAGCGAAATCGTCTTTTCCACCAGGAAGCGGGCAAGATAGGGAGCCTGGCCGAGGTTTGGGGTGCGGACGATATCGAGATCCGTAAATCCGCCGAGGCCTGCTCCTCCGCTCAAGCCGTGCCCGCCCGCACTCTCTACGTCGGCGATGACCTGAAAACCGCCCTTCAGTTCCATGCCGGTATAGAGCGTGAGCACGCGCGACGTGGCTTCCTGAGCTTCGGGTCCAAAACTATTCGGCCCGCTGTAAGCCGCCGGGAAGGCCGGATTGGCCTGCGAAATGATATTGATCTGCCCGGAGAGCCAGAAGCGGCCGGGAGGGTGATTGAAAACTGTGGTGTCGAGATCGGCCAGAGTTCCGGCCTGTGGAATCGCCACGGCGGAGAGAGGAGGTTGCCCACTGCCCTGGGAAGCCTGGGCGCGCAACGGCAGCGGCATCAGAAGCCCTGCGCATAACAACACTGCCAGCACGCAGGCCCGGGCGACATTTACAGTCCCGTTGTTCATGCCTGTTCTCGATCATGCCGTCCATTGCACACGGAAACGCCATGTAGCGCAGCGCGGTATTGACGCAACCAAAAGGACGTGCTCAGTGAGCTCTGTTAAAAACCGATGCCAATGACCCCAGCGAGGCCGAGAACGTGATAGAGCAAGAGGAGCATCATCGTGATCAGATAAATCCGCAATACCAGCAGCGAGGCCTTCACGCTCCGGCTCATCGGCATCGGCCCGAGGCCTTCGGGATTGCACTTTTCTTCAGGCTGGTCATCCAAAGGATGAATAACGTATTCCAGGTTATTGGGTAGTGTTGCCATAGTTTCTCTCCTTTCTGTTAGGCCTTCACAAAGAGGTGCGGTGCGGCCACTTGAACCGCCAGGACTAGTGAAAGAGCGAAGAGGACCGTCACGATGGCCCAGTTCACCCAGTTGTTCCAGGACTTGTTGGCGAGCCGCCCGCCGAGCAGCTCGCGGTCATTCAACAACAACTGCAGAAAAATAATTGCCGAGGGGAGCATCAGCCCCGCGAGCACCTGCACGCCCACGATTACCAGTTGCAGCGGCAAGCGCGGGATGAGCACAACACCGGCCGCGGCCATCACCCCCGAAATATAGATTGCATAGAAGCCCGGCGCCTCCCGGAGGGGCTTATGGAGCGAATGGGGCCACTTTTTCACCTCGCCATAAGCCCAGGCGCTCGAGAGCGAGATGGCGGTGGCGCCCAGCACCGAGGCATTCACCATCAAGAGCAGGATGAGATTCCGAAAACCGGCGCCCACCAGCGGCGCGAGCGCCCGCGCAAGCTGTGCCGGATCGGCAAAGGGAATATGATGCCGGTACGCCAGGTCGCCCACCATCATCATGCAGCCCGCCACGATCACGGTGAAACAAGCCCCCGCGAGCGTGTCGAGCCGCTCCCACTTGAGATCGGAAAATCGCAATCGCTTTTCCGCCACGCAGCTCTGCTGGAAGAAAAGCTGCCACGGAGCGATCGTGGTGCCGACGATGGCGATCATCAGGAAGACGAGGCTTCCCGTGAGGCCGCCGGCGGGAAAAGAAGGCAGTAGCGCGTGGCGTGCGACCTCTTTCAAGTGCGGTCGGGTAAAAATCGCCATCCCCACCCATGCCGAATCCAGCAGACACAGGAAGATCGTGATCCGCTCCCAGCGCAAGTACCCGCCGGAAGTCACCAGCACGATCAGGCAAACAGCCGCAAGCGGAACCGCAATCCATGTCCGGATGCCGGCCGCTGTCATTGCCAAATCAATAGCGGCAAACTCGGTGATCAACGTCAGAAAGTTGACGATCAGCAAGTCCGCCAAGGAAAAACGGCCCCACCACTTGCCGAACCGGCTGTAAATCATCGCCGCGTGGCCTTCACCCGTCGCGATGCCGAGACGCGCCACCATCTCCTGCGTGAAATAGGTAATCGGCAAGAGCAGAAGCAGCAGCCAGAGCAGGTGAGTGCCGTACTGCGCGCCGGCTTGCACGTAAGTAGAGACGGCGCCGGCATCGTTGTCGGCCTCCATCACGATGAGGCCCGGACCGGCAACCATCAGGAACGTGAGCAGGTTTCGGCGCCAGGCGTTGTGCACCTTGCGGCCCTTAGCCGTCATTTCCGGCATGACGGTGACTGGAGTCATGGCTCTCGGGCGAAGAGCATGCGATTTGGCCTCAGGATTCCCCCTTCAGTTCGGGACACTTCGCGGATGGCCGCACTTACCGAAGGAGTGTGGGTAACCCGAAGCGGCGAGTTTGGAGGTTGACGGCGCGGTTAAAACCCAATGCTGGTCGGCGCACCGGTGAAAGCGGTTGCCGGTGGGCACCGTGTATCAGGGCACGACTTGAGCCCGGATACAAACCGGACGGCCACCCAGACGAACTGAACAGATATCGGGCTAACCAGTGCCTTCGAATTCTGCCCTGAATGAAACTTTCAGGGCAAACGACCGCCGCACCGGATTATCATCTTTTCAGCCCCTTATCGGGGCCTTCATGAAGGATTGAGTGAGGTAAGACCACAATGCAGGAATTCTAGGAGGGTTTTAAGTCACATCAATCGCTTCTATGGAGATGCCTGAGCACTCCAACTATCTGGAGGCTCTTTTTCGCTTGCTTCGCTCATAATTCCTTTCCTTAGATTTCGGAGCACGAGCTCATCGGCCTCAAGTTTAATCCCCCGAAGCCCTTCACTTTGAGCTCACACTAAAACCCACTGGTATGATAGCTGATTCAGACAATGAAGTGTCAAGCAAAAACGCTTACCAGCCGTAATGCCTCAGTTTCGGTCGCGTAGAGGCGGCTTTATGCCGCCATTTTGGGGCTCGGCGGAGTAAACCCGCCGCTACGTCTGCGCCCGAAACTGAGAATGTGTCAATAAATCAACGGCGACTGTCATCCTGAGCACAGCGAAGGATCTCCGTATTTATGAGCTCAAGCAAATACAGGGATTCTTCGCCGCCTATGGCTCAGAATGACAGGCGACGACTTTTGCGCAACAAATTCGAATTTATTCACGCCTTCTGAGTGATTACTACCAGCCCTGTGGGTGCGTTTGAATTCCCCCGCCTCGAGCCAGATCATGGACTACTTTCAAGGTTCTTCTTCTCTCAGCGTTTCCTGACATAGCTGATCGCTTTGAGGATCACGGCGTTATTGGGGATGATGGGTCCAAAGGTATTTTCAAAGCCCTTGACGGCACCCCGGAAGCGAGTTGAACCTTTGAGGTTGACTTCCCGAATCACCTGTCCCAGCCGGGGGTTCGTCCATTCCAACGCGAAAAAGCTGACAGGGCTTTCTCCCTTTTGCGCGCATGCCACCTCATCTGCCATGTAGCAGTAAGCTCCCCGACGAGGGTGCTGGCGCCAGTTCCATTCCAGTAGATCCACACCGTAACGGATGGGGATAACCTCCGGCAGCCCGTCGTCGTAAATCACTTCATACCATCCCAGCAGGTCCGCCGAGTCCCTCATGTCCCAGATCAGCCGATACGCTTCCTTGTTGGTGGCAGGTCTCGCGCAAGCGTGCAGGAAAATCAGGCTGGTGGCGTCCTTGCCAATCCGGATGCCACGGACTTCAAGGGGCAACGGATTCGGCGTTTTGCCTTCTGTGCCCACCATCACAACGCCTTTGCCGCCTGAAGACTCTGGAGGTGTCAGGTCAAATAGCGCGTTTTCCCTCTGCACTCTTCCTGTCTGCATGCTCGTAAGATCAACTCCGAAGGTCGATTCCCGGAGCGGGATGTTAAATGATGCGGAGATCTCGATCGGGATGACCGGGTCGCCCGCGTCGCTCGGAGGCGTTTCTCCGCTCAGCTCCCGGCGCAAGTCCGGGATGGAGGCCTGAACGAGCGAAGAGAGTTGCGGTGATTCCAGCACGCCCGTTGACCAGAGAAGATTGCTGCAGCCCAGGAAGCTCGATATCAGATCTTTGCCAAAGTTGTATTCATCGGTCGCTTCCCAGGCTGATGGTGCGCCTCCCAGGATTGTCGAACGCTTGCTGCGCTCAGAATATTCCTGGATGTAGGGCTGCATGTTTCCGTAAATCTGCCGGAATCCAAAATCGTCGAGTTGAGCTTCATTACTCTTACCCTTCCATCTCAGTTGCCAGAACCAGTTGAGAATCAGGATATCCTTGGGGACAAGCTTCTCCACCTGCTGCGGAGTCATTGCGCCCGGCGAGTGGTAAACCCATCCGGTAGGGGTGACGTGCCTTTTCAGGCCTTTGCCGCGCACGCTCTCCAGCAGGTAGTCACCCCAGATCGCCATCTTGATGTTTTTCTCTGCGAGATGATCATGAATCCTGATGAGATCGTGGCCGTAAACCTCTCCCGGGTCCTTGTCTTTACAGCACGGGCACAAGCCAAATGGCGCGAACCATTCGTCGTGGCCCGCATCAATCATTCTGGGCTTCATCACCTCAATGAATTCGTCCATCACTTCAAAGAGCAGCTTATAGGTTTTCGGATTCGAGGCGCAGTACGTATCCGGCCACTTGTCGCCCGGAACTTCGGAGAGATCCTTGTGCTTCGTCAGCAGATAGAAGCTGTGGGTCAGTGACTGGATTACAGGAACCACTTCGATGTAGTGCTGCTCGCACCATTCGACCAGATCCGCCACATCCGCTTTCTCAAGGAAACCTCCGTCGCAGCAATCCTGGTGCGAGGAATTCTGATCCCGGTCATGCAGCGGGCCAGGAGGATAATTGCGCCGGCTGTAGTTGGTGTCGCGAGCAAACTCCACCCATCCTTCGTTCAGTTCGGGGTGGCTGTCGAATCGCATGCCGGCGTTCATCTCGATCATGATCGTGTTGAATTTGTACCGAGCCATCACATCGCGGATGAAGCGCTTGAACATCGGAATGTTGTCCCGGCCGGGCAGGTACATGTAGACGCCTCGGAACGGCTTGTCCGGCCAGTCGCGCACCTGGAGACCCTGGATCTGAAGTTGCCCGTCCTGTTTCCCGATCAACTGCCGAAGCGACTGCAGCCCGTAAAAAGCTCCCCGCCCGTCCGAGCCGGCAAGCACCGCTGAACTGTCGTCCACTCGGAGGAAATAACCCTCCGGCCCCGGATTCTGAGGTGAAACGTCCGGCCGATGGCGGCGGCAGTATTCCCGCACCAGCGGATTGCTGATTGATCCGATCAGGATAAAGCGACTCCCATCGGGCAGGGCGTTCGCGTGCTGTACCCTGGGCTGAACTCCATATCGGTCGCTTAATTCATCAATGAGAAAACGGGAGAAAAGCAAGTCGGCTTCTGAAGCTGCGCCAGGAAGAAGGATTGTGGTGTCTTCGGTCAGAATAAATTGCCCCGGCAGCGCGGTCATCTCGTGAGGCCTGGGAAATATTCCGGCCTCCTCCTGCGGCAGGAATATTCCGCCAGAAACTTGCCCATCCAGCATTCCACCGTTCATAGGGACGCCGCTTGTCCGACCCGCCATCGGGAACATTGAACCCGTCAGCAACGACCCTGTCGTCCAGCCAAGAAATGCTCGCCGGTCGAGCCTGTTTGCCATCTCGGTTTACCTCAACGTGCTCGGACTTGTATACAGATTCGCCTACTTGGCAGTCTTTGGCGCGCGCGCGCCAATTTGATCGGCAGACGATGGTGAATGATCTCACGTCCGCCCGGTCGTTTGGGAAAGGTTGCGGATCCAGCGCGTGAAGGAGTTGCTCGAGGATGCCCAGACGTTCGCCGGCGGTGCGCTGCGTTCACCATTCCGCGTACGAGCCGTCGGCGTTTCGCCACGTAATGCGCTTCCAGTCGTATCCCTTTTTGGCGCGCTCGCGGATCTTTTCCTCATTGAGCTCGATCCCAAGCCCGGGAGCGGTGGGAGGCTTGATGTAGCCATCCTCGAACGCAAACACCGATGGATCCACCAGGTAGTCCAGCAGGTCCGCGTCACGATTGTAATGGATGCCAAGGCTCGTTTCCTGGATGAAGGCGTTCGGCGTGCAGAAATCGAACTGCAGGCAGGAAGCGTAGGCAATCGGCCCCAGTGGGCAGTGCGGCGCGACGGCCACGTCGTAGGCTTCCGCCATGGCCGCGATTTTCCTCGTCTCCCAGATTCCTCCCGCGTGGCTAAGGTCGGGCTGAATGATGTCCGCGGCGCCCTGCTCGAACAGCTTCTTGTAGCCCCAGCGCGTGTACATGCGCTCGCCGGTGGCGATGGGTACGGATGTGTACTGTTGCAGGGCGGTCAAGGCTTCGTTGTGCTCTGGTAGAACCGGCTCCTCGATGAATAGCGGGCGAAGAGGCTCGAGCTCTTTGACGAGCGCTTTGGCCATGCCTTTATGAACGCGGCCGTGGCAGTCAACCGCCACACCGATTTCCCGTCCAACCGCGTCCCGGACGGACCCGAGGCGCTCAACTGCCTCGTCGATCCTGGTGGCAGAGTCAATCCATTCGAGATTGGCGGTGGCGTTCATCTTGAGAGCGCGGAAGCCGGCAGCGACGCGAGCGCGCGCCTCTTCGGCCACGTTGGACGGCCGGTCGCCCCCGATCCAGACGTAGACCTTGAGCTTGTCCCGCACCCGCCCTCCCAGCAGAGAATACACCGGCACGCCTAATTGCTTTCCGCGGATGTCCCATAAGGCTTGGTCGATGCCGGAGATGGCGCTCATCAGGATGGGGCCGCCGCGATAGAAACCGCCGCGATACAACGTCTGCCACAGATCTTCGATCCGATCGGCATCCTGGCCGATCACCACCTCAGACATCTCCCTGACCGCGGCCGCCACCGTGTCCGCTCGACCCTCGAGCACGGGCTCTCCCCAGCCCGTCACACCCTCGCTCGTGGTCATCTTCATGAACTGCCAGCGGGGGGGGACTTTGAACAGCTCCATCGTTGCAATCTTCATCGTGGGTCCTCGGCACCGCGCTCGCGGTCTTATCTCGACCGGAAGCGCCTTTCGTGATTTCCACCTCGATGTGGATGGTCCATTTTAGCAGGCCTGTTAAAAACTCCGCGAATACGAAATTCCGAAGCCGGGTAGCGCAGACCTCCGCTTTTGAGGTCTGCGGCCTTTGCCCGAAAATCGCGAAAAGCCGCGGACCTGAACAGCGCCGGTCCGCGCTACACCTGTCATGCCCCAGATTGGCAGCCGATGGCTGTGAACGCTCAGGATGACGCTCGCCGTTGATTTATTCACCCCTTCTCAGCCTTCGCGCTCAGCGTTTGAAAAGATGCACTCTGGCCCGGAATTCCTCAGGAGCTTCGCCTACGAGTCTGGAATGGCTTCGATTAAAAGATGGTTGATAAATTTCGTTTTCAGGTACGGGCTCGAGCCGCTAATCGTGCCCAGCGTTTTCCCGTGTACGTAATCGACGACTCTGTAAGTATTCGACGGATCGAGGCCCTTCAGCTCGATACGCCCCTCCCAGGTCATGTTCTTTGGTTTTGGCAAGATAGGGGGACGATCGATGCCCCATGCTCTTGGCTGCGAGACAAAAAACGCATAGTACATGTCGGACCCCTTGCGAATTGCATATCCTTCCGGATCAGCAAAACCAAGGGTATATAAATTCAGAAACTCTCCATCAGAAAGCATCTTCTGATGGTAAAGGTCGAACCATTTCTCCCAATGTGCCACTTTCGCCGGTGTTAAACAAAGAAGTTCCGCTTGGCGAGGCCCTCCGGTGTACTCAACGTCTCCTGGGAGCATATTGGGTTTTGGCCAGTTGAACATCGCGCCGAGGATTCCACCCGTGCCCATTGCGGACGCAAAATCCGAGCCGGCTTCGTCGTGTGATCTGGGCACAATGTAGGTCGAGGATACGCGGTCGGCAAACACGGGAGCACGGGACCCAAACAGAGCCTTGTACATCTTGATTCGCCAGCGAACCTGCTGCGACCCGACAGGATCGGCAGGGAGCGGCTCGTTTTCATCGGGGAGCAAGCAGAAGTTCGGGGTTGTCCCACAGGGACAAATCATCACCATCCCATTTGGGTTGTACTGTTCAACGACGGATCGAATACCTCTAAAGAGCCCAGCCATCTGCTCAACGGAATCGTAGTGTGATGAGTGGTGATGGGCAGGATTGTAACAGGAAGGAATAATGTAGGAGACGTCCAGGTAAAAGCCGTCCACCTTCCAATCCTTGATCATGCGCTTGGCGAGCTGGAAGATGTAATTCCGCGCGGGCGGATACGCGGGGCATAACGCAGCAAGATTTCTCGCTATTGGAATTGGTTTGCCCTGCTTGTCCTCAATCAGCCAATCCGGGTGCTGCTTGGCGACGGCCGCTGTCGCAGTCTCGATCGTTTCCTCATAGGCAGTCTGTTTGGGAGCGCCTACTGGACTCTCGTATAGACCACTGCGCGGAAGCTGGGCTAATTGGACCGCGCAAGGCATCCACCACACCAGCACCTTGAAGCCTTCGCGATGCATTCGCGCCACAAAGCGTTTGAAGCCAGCTACCCCTCCGAATTTGTCCTCTCGAGGCATCCAGTCTCCGTAATGATCCCACCAGCGATTGTTGACCATAATCCATTTGATGCCCAGCTTCTTCAGCATCGGAACGGTCTGGTAAACCTGTGCAGCCCGAAGGTTATGACCGTAACCGTAGGTGTACCAGAACGGGTCATAAAGATCAGACGAAGACTTCATGAAAGATACGCCTTCCGCTCTCAGCATTGAGCTGTAGGTCGAGAGCGCATTGTAAAAATCTCCGTGGTGAACGGTGACAAAAGTACGCAGAGTCTTGAAAGCTTCTCCCTGAGCCAGTGTTTTGCCGGGCCGAGTTTCAATGCTGATCCTGATGCGGCCCCCGGCGAGCGTCTCAACAGGCATCCAGCAGCGAGCAGACTTGGTCTGAATGTGCCCAATTGCTAATCCCATTTTCGCAAGCCAGAAGTCGTTCACGGGTATTCCGCCGCCCGTCCCTCCCCTGAGCATCTGACCTTCAGGATTTTGTTCTTCAAATGTAGACGGGAGAGGAAAAATAAAATCTCTCCCCCAGCGCACGCTGGCTCCCTCGAAGGTCCACAGATCCCTCGGTGGCTTCCTCGGAAACTCGATCGTCTGCACCAATTGAAATACACGATCAATCTTCAGTGGTGTGGTCCCACGATTCGTATACGTCGTGGTGAAGATCGCGCTCGCGGGAAAAGCAGGACAAAGGTCGATGCTCAGCGTCTTATTCAGATCAATGTGGGGCGCCTCGCTGTGCGACGGGATCTGGACCTCATCACAGTTCCCGAGAGGAGTTTGGAGGCGCTGAATCGAAATCCGCGAGTAGTCTATTGTGAAATGCGTCACCTCTTTGCCGGCAACGGTGACGGAGCTCGAAGGGGCGGCATCGTGGGCGGGCGCGGCTGCCAAACTCGTTTCCACTCCGTCGGACACCATCGCCACGCTCAACGCCTGTTGCGGACTGAATTTGAGAATGATATTCCGGCTTCGGATCTGGACGCCTGGCTTGGGGCCGGAGACAACGGAGATGCCGTCGAGCGCCCTTGAATACGTCTTTCTTCCAGCACACCCTCCCGTCGTCAAAGCCACAGCTAAGGTGCAGAAAGCCAAAACCAGTTCAGGCCTGGTAATCTTTACTCGGATAGACGTCATTCAGATTCTCCCCATTCAAGATGCTTCCTCACGCGGCGGATCGGCTTACCCCCCAAAGAAAGGAGCTTACACCCCATGGGGAAAGTAACACCGATTCGCGGGCAGTTCCAGCATTTTATCAACGACCTAAAGGAGCCTGAAGGGAGTTTCTGGGTAGTGGGTCAGTTTGATGTAGAGCGGCTTTATGCCGCCACCTGGCGAGCGAAACTCGCCGCTACACATTTCACACTGGCCCACTACCCTTTTTCTGGGGAGACTTGCCTTCCAGGCGATCAGGAGTAGTAATGAACAGCGGAAGAGTGTCGGTCCGCGACGATGGCCCGCCGTGCCGGTGAAGTCTTTATTCGAACGTCGTAGTAGCGCTATGAGGTTGCGTACTTAACTCCGGTAATCACCGCCGCGATCGCGAAAAATGCGACCACAGCCGCGAAGGTGAGGTTTGCGATTTCAGGGCTCACCAACTGCGAAATCATTCCGACTCCGATTACTGGCAGCGAGAGACCTATGTAGCAGGCGACGAAGTAAGCTGAGAGCACTTCAGCGCGTTGGCTCTCAGGAGAAATCTGATTGATGACTTCGAGACTGCCGCGATAGCCGAAGGCGACGGAAACACCGCAAACGGCTGTAGCGCCCAGCAAGATGGCCATGGAACGTGACTCCCTGGCCAGCTCGAGCAATGCAATGCCGGGTAGCAGAACCAGCATTCCGCTCAGCATTGCGGTACGACTCTTCACGGCCCGCGTAAAGATCGTGATCAGTGTGGCAATCAGAGACAGCTCGAAAACTGTGGTGCCGCCAATCGCGTGATTGGTTTCGTGCAGCTTCTCGACCAGCAGGCTTGGGATCACCGCCGAAAAGAACCCGAACAAAGCAAACGTCGCGAATGCCGTTGCCGCAGGCGCAATAAAGCTTGAGCGAATTTGGTTTGGGACTCCGACCCGTGGCCTCAGGGAGACTTCTTTTACTCGAACTGGATGCTCAATGCTCTCCCTGGCCCTGAATGCGATCGAAGCAGCCAAGAGGAGTAAAGGCAAGTAGACGATGTAAGTGAGCCGGAGCGGCAACGGAGCATACTGAGCCAGCAGTCCTGACATGAGCGGGCCAAGCGCAAGGCCGGCCAGGATAAACACTACGGCCACCGCAGTGGCACTGGCGTGTAGGCGCCTGGGGTGTAACTCAACGATCCACGCGGTTGCCGTTCCTGCAATGATCCCTACCGCGAAGCCGCTGAGCAGGCGCGCTGGAAACAGCGTCGCTGTGTTCCCTGCAGTAATAAACAGCACCGTGCTGACAGCAATGATTGCCAGCGCGGGCAGAACCGCTTTTCGCCGCCCAACTTGATCCGACAATCGACCGAAGAAAATGAGAGCCGACAGCGTACCCGCCACGTAAACGGCATAGATCAGCGTCAGAGTGATCTCGGAGAAATGAAATCGCTGCCGGTAGAGGACGTACAACGGCGTGGGAAGCGTGCTGCCGATATACACCAATGCAAGGATACAAGCGACGGCCCACATGGCGAAAGAGCCGGTGGCTTGCTTGCACGCAGCAGGCATGTATCGTTTTGATGCTCGGGGTTCCTGCTCGGGATCACGTTTCAACTCGAAAGACTACGCCTCATGCCTGGGGTTTTCTCTTAACCCGCGGCGCGCACGGCACCATGCCCGGAACAGGCTACCCCGCCGGGCTTGCGCAGCGGCGGCGGGCGGAGCAAACTGAAGATAAGACGCCAGAGACTCAGTAACCCAGCGCGACGGCGTTTGGGCGGGAGACAGTTCGATGCGGTGGTCGTGGAAAATCGGCAGACTTGCGGGAATCAACGTGTACATGCACGCAACGTTCCTGCTCCTGATCCTCTTTGTTTTCTTCATTGACTGGATCCATGGGCACAACTGGATCGCCACCCTGGCTGGCATCATCTTCGTCCTGGTAATTTTTCTCTGCGTCGTGCTGCACGAGCTCGGGCACGCGCTGACCGCGCGCAAGTTCGGCGTTCGCACCCGCGACATCATTCTGCTGCCCATTGGTGGCGTGGCTCGTCTCGAACGAATGCCGGAAAAGCCGCGCGAAGAACTCTGGGTTGCCATCGCCGGACCCATCGTAAACGTTGTGATTGCCGCCGGCCTGTTTGCTGCCCTGATCGCGTTGGGAATCCATCCGCAATGGCGGGACCTCCGCTGGGCAGGCGGTGATTTCCTGGAAAAGCTGATGGTCGTGAATGTGTGGCTGGTGGGTTTCAACCTGCTCCCCGCTTTTCCGATGGATGGCGGCCGTGTGCTGCGGGCGCTGCTGGCCACGCGCATGGAGTACACCCGGGCGACGCAACTGGCCGCTCGCGTCGGTCAGGGAATGGCGCTCATCTTTGGTTTTGTGGGCCTTTTCTTCGACCCCTTCCTGCTTTTCATCGCTGTCTTTGTGTGGATGGGGGCGGAAGCTGAATCCTCCATGACCGTGATGAAAACCTCGCTGGGCGGCGTTCCGGTGCAGCAAGTTATGCTGACGAACTTCCGCACGCTCCGCCCCGATGACACCCTGGCTCACGTGGTTGAGCAGGTTGTCGGAGGATGGCAGCAGGATTTCCCCGTGGTTTTTGGAGATCGCGTGCTTGGCGTTTTAACCCGCGAAGATTTAATGAAGGCTCTTCCGCAGAACGGATCGGATGCCCTGGTGCGCGATGCCATGCGCCGGGATTTTTTCCTGGCCGATTCTCACGACATGCTCGAGCATGCCTTGGCTTTGCTTCAGGCCGGCAAATGCCGCTCGCTCCCGGTGCAGCATGATGGGCAGTTGGTGGGAATGCTCAACGCTGACAATGTGGGCCACTTTATGATGATCCAATCCGCCCTGCGAAAAAGGAAAAGAAAAGCTGAAGAAAAAGATCCTGCCACCGGCAACCCTCCTCACGATGGCTCCGACTATCTCTTTTGAAATTCTGAGCGCCCACAGCCTTTTGGCTGCCGATCATGGGGCATGGCCAAGGTTAGCAAGTAACGCGGGGTTGTCTTTTAACTCCGCGGCTTTTGTTTATCCCGAACGAAACGTCGCAGAGTTTCTGAGCAGCGAAACTCTGCGCTCCTCCCTCTTTTGAAATCCGAAGGCATTACCTACGCCTTGGGATGCGTCTTGTCGTAAACGTCGATAAGCTGCTGAATGGAAACCTGCGTGTATTTCTGAGTGGTGGAGAGGCTCGCATGCCCGAGCATCTCCTGAATCGCCCGCAGGTCCGCACCCTCGCTGAGGAGGTGAGAGGCAAACGCGTGTCGGAATGAATGTGGGCTGGCGTGAACGTCGGGGCCAAACCGGTGAACCGAGTTTCCCACAATGCGATGGATTGAGCGCGTGGTGAGACGGCGGCCGCGCGCGTTCAGAAAAAGTGCGGGGCTGGACGCTTTGTTTTCACGCAGCTTTCTTTCCCTCACAGGAAAATAGTTCTCGAGAGCATTCCGGGCTTTGGAGCCGAACGGAACAATCCGCTCCTTGTCTCCCTTCCCTCTCACCAGAATCATGCCATCGCCCATTCGGATGCTGCGCACGTCAAGGCCCGCCAATTCGCTGACTCGCACTCCCGAGGCGTAGAGAAGCTCGAGAATGGCCCGGTCCCGCACCAGCGCAGAGTCTCCGGCCTCAGATTCTTGCGCGACACGGTCGAGGAAGCGGTTCATTTCTTCTTCGCTCATAATGCGCGGCAGCGCCTTGGACAGCTTGGGCGTAGAGAGCGTAGTGGAAGGGTTTTCCGCGAGCTTTCCGGTTTGGCAAAGAAACTTAAAGAAGGATCGCAGCGTCGCGAGCTTCCGGGCGACGGAAGATTTTTCTCTTTTGTTCGCCAGGAGGAAGGCCAGGAAACCGCGGAGAATCACGGCGTCGATGGACTGAATGGGGCGTTCCGGCCTGCGCTCGCCTGCTCGCAGGAAATCCTGAAATTGAACGAGATCGCTGTGATAGTTCCGCAGAGTATGAGGCGAAACGTTGCGCTCCACGCGCAGATAGCGGACAAAGTTTTCGATCAGTTCGTCCATGTCGGCAAAGAAAAACCGCGGGCTTGAAAAGCACAGGTCCGCGCTACAGCATCACCACCGTCGTGTCTCCCTGCAAAGTCACGTCAGGATGCTCCTCGACTTCGGGATTTGTCTCGCGAGTTCCGCGCTGTTCTCCCCTTCTGCCGACCACCCTGATCACGCTAGTCGGCCTTCGGCATCGTATTGTACGTGTGCGTACCATCGGCCGTCAAATCGCCTGAAGCAGGTAGCGCGGAGTTGTTCTTTAACTCCGCGGCTTGTGATTTTTCCGAACGAAAAGCCGCAGAGTTTCTGAAATGCGAAACTCTGCGCTACCTCCGATTGGTGGATGTGTTAAATGAATAGTTCGGGCACGGCCCTTGCGTCTGCGCGTTCGTCTGGCAGGTCATGTTGCCGTAGCGGTCGTAACCGAAGACCAGGTTATAGGCGCTGGAGCCCCTGGTCGCACACATGCCAACTAGCGGCATGTATGCGCCACGCGCGAATGAAAAGCCGCAGAGTTTCTGAAACGCGAAACTCTGCGCTCCTTGCTCTTCATGCCGGAGGGCTCCACAGGTGCTATCACCCAAAGTGGCGGAGGGGACCTTAGCCGCATAGTCGAACGTCTGACCGGCACTGCACGCAGGGCCGGACAAACCCTGCGCGCCTGCCGAATAAGTAGACCTCCGCTGACTGCAAAACCGGAAGAGACTTGGTGGGAAGCGCTGTTCTGGAACCACATCGGCTATTGAGTGCCGTTTTTTTGACCTCGGGGCCGACCGCCCGGTGGCAGATATTGGCTTTCCTACTCGATTCTCGATAGGCAGGGCATCGCACCAATCATACGATCCCGCTGACCAGGTCCCATATCTCCAGGGCGGACGGTGCCGAACAGTTCAGGGTGTTCGTCTGGGTCGAGTTCCCCACCGACATTGACGGTCGAAATACTTCCAAGCTCCGACGGCGCAGGGCCGCGGTAGAAGCATTCAATCGCCCACCCGAGGCGGTCAGTATCGTGTTCGAACTTTGTGAATCGAAAACACCAAGTGATATCTGGCAGCCCGCCCCGGTAGTACAGCTCCCGGTAAACCTCGGGGAAGTCAGCGCCAAAGTCGGATACCACATCCCGAGCCGGCGTGCCACAGGCTCTGACCAGACTTGCAGGAGTGATGTCACCCATCCATTCGACAGCCTCATCGTCCCTCTGGTGTTTAACACTCGATCCGATATACCGGACGGCCCGGTAGGCGCCATAGGCCAGCACAATGCCGATAAAAGTCCCGATCGCGACCTTGAAAGTCGTGCCCATGCTGGCTCCTTTCCTGTTCGCAATAGGATACACCCTCTCGCCCGGTACTGAGCTTAACGCGGCGGGGCACGGTGAAACTGGCAAGCTTCTCGGTGCGCCGACGGCTGTGAGCTTGTGAGGCCCTGGGGTGGGCTCTGGGTCACTTCCAGTTCAGTCCACCCGTATTAAATTTCATCACCCTACGGCCCTCTTGAGGCGCGCTTATCTCTTGGTTACTTCCTCTTGAACCGTCACGCCAGTCTTAGCCTGAAGGATCGACATCAGGCCAGCATAATCATGCTTATTCACTTCAAAGGCTGCAACATCGCCCTTTGCCGTCGATTTCGGATCCTGGGCGAGCGTCGTAGGGCAGAGTTGTTCTTTAACTCTGCGGCTTGTGATTTTTTCGAATGAAAAGCCGCAGAGTTTCTGAAATGCGAAACTCTGCGCTACCTCTGGTTGGTGGACGAATTGAACGAATAATTCGGGCACGGCCCTTGCGTCTGCGCGTTCGTCTGGCAGGTCATGTTGCCGTAGCGGTCGTAGCCGAAGGTCAGGTTATAGGTTGAGCTGCTCGTCGCGGCGGCGCTTGTGAGCCGGTGCGTTGGATCATAGGCGAGAGCCGTGGTGTTCGTCATCGACGTATTCACCGTGTGATCGTAATATTGCCCGATCACGTCGCCGTCTTCTCCCGTTCCCTGCGATGGAACCGCGCAGGTGGTCGGGTTGGCCACATTCCCGTAGCAATTGTACACCCAGCAGGCGAGGTCATTGGGCGGGCTCGAGGGCGCTAACTGCAGCCGCACGAGTTGCAGCCGATTATTGTAATTGTAGGTTTCCGCGTACTGGTGCGTTGCTCCATTCTCAAACGTTGCGAGCGACCCTTGCGGCGCATAGGCAAACACTCCAATTGTCGTCGGCCAGAACGTATTGTTGTAGATCCCGCTCGTTCGCCCGTCCCGCCCGTAATCTTCCGTCAGCGTGTAGCCCGCCGGATGCTCGAGGCCGCTTTCCTCGCCGCCCGGATAGTAATAATATTTCATGTCCCAGAGCGTCCCGGAGGAGCAGTTGTAGGGCGTGCACCGGTAGAGATCAAGCAAATTCCCGGCAGCGCTGTAGTTATGGATGGTGATCGCGTTGCCGCCATCGGCCGTGGTATGCGTCAGCCGGCCCTTGCCGTCGTTGCCGGTGTAGTTTGTGCCGGCCACGCTCACACTCGATTCGTCATAGTAATAATAGGCCGCCGGGGTGGAGTCCGAATAAGTTTTCGAAGTGAGCCGGTTTTCGGCGTCGTAAGAATACGTTGTGGTGATGCCGCGAGCGTCCGTGCGTTGGCACACCTGTTTGGGGTCGCCCGCGCAGAGGCCGCCGCCCGAAGTGGTGAAGTCCTGAAGCGCGGCAAGAAGCTCGGACCCTCCTGCAGCATTCAAGGCCTGAGCGAGCGCAGCCTCGGCCTGCGCGTCGGACGCTGCGACGACGGCCGGCAACTGCGGCGGGCTTGCCAGTCCCAACGGTGAGTTAAGCGCTGCCTGGCCGAATGCAAGCGCTCCGGCAAAGATAGCCACAAGAGGAATAGGAATCAGCGTGCGAACGCGCATAAGCCACCTCCGCGGAAAATACACGATTCTTTTGTTTTCGGGATACTGACCGAAAGGAAGAGAGAGTAGCGCGGACCCCGACGTGCGGGTCCACGGCTTTTTTGTTGCACAAGCCGCAGACCGGGAAGACGCAGGTCTGATCACATAAGGTCGTCGGCTCCTCGAGTGTGGTTAGATTGGTGGTGTAAGCAAGACCAATCCATCCCAAAGGAGGAGCCGAGACATGTTGATTATAGGCAATGACTTTCATTCCCGCTACGAGCGGATCGCGATGCTGGACACGGACACGGGCGAATTTGAGAAGCGCCAACTGGATCACACGGACGGGGAGGTGCGAACCTTCTATGCGAACCTGCCCGAGCCGGCGCTGGTGGGGATCGAGACCACGGGCTACACGCTGTGGTTTGCTGAATTGATGAGCGAGTTGGGGCACGAGCTGGCGGTGGGGGACGCGGCGAAGATTCGCGCCTCG
>JBOGJS010000182.1:0-15019 GCA_050745365.1 Terriglobia bacterium | reverse complement strand
GGCGATGGTCGAGCTACAACAATTACTCAACCGGTGCGAACGTGGGCAAGGGTTGCCCCATCGCGGTTGATTACGTCATGCTGCCCGAAACGTATCGGGCGTAGAAGCCCACGGCACAAAAACCATGCCGTGGCTACCCACTTATTCCGACCAACAAAGATGGCATCGCCCTGCTGCATATGGCTAGCGGGGGCGCCGAAGCACGCCGCGGCCACCGCAGTCCCACGTGCAACGGTATGGCAATAATCGACCCGGTCGTGAAGTACGCCGACACAATCCGAATCACCAGCGATTACTACGTGCCCTGCCAAGCGCACGCGCCAACTTCACCGTGGTTGCCTTTCTCGCTGAAGAGGGTGCTGCAGTCGGGCGAGGCGACTGCCAATGCATGTGGGAAAATAGAAGCATCAGCGAAGCCCGGAGAATTGATTTTCTTCGTGCGACCCAGGAGCTTCTGGGAACGCATGTGGGAATAATCCCTCGGCTCGCGCAGACCTTCTGAGGTCCTCGAATACGTGGAATGAATCCCAATGAACCCGAATGATTCCACTCTTGGCCGCTGGTTCACGCCCGACCCCTTGGGCGGCAGCATCGCCTCCCGGCCACAGGCCTACCCCTCTATGCTTGCGGGGCCCCTTAGTCTCGCAGAAGGATTCGAAATTCATTAGGCCGATTCTTTTCGGGCGGGTAGCCACGGCACGGTTCATGTGCCGTGGGTATTAAAATCGGAGCGGTGATAAGATGGCGGCGTGTCGCATGTTCATCGACTGCGGGACGCGGACCGGATTTTCTTTATGACGGTGAACCTGCGCCGAGCGCTGAGTCCGTTCCGTCCGAGCGAATACACGAAGCTGATCGCAGCGATCGAAGCATCTGGTGCGAAGCTGGGATTCAAGTTGCTCGGATACGTGCTCATGCCCGATCACTGGCACGCATTGCTCTGGACGAGTTATCCCCTGACGATCTCGCGCGCGGTGCAAGACGTCAAATGGCTTTCGGCTCGGGCGTTGAACCAGGCGCGAGGAGCTTCGGGAGCGGTCTGGCAGCATCAGTTTTGGGATCGGTTCGTGCGGCACAGGAAGGAATTCACGGACCGGCTGGTATATATGCACATGAACCCTGTGCGCAAAGGATTGGTGACCAAGCCAGAGGAAGGGCGATGGTCGAGCTACAACAATTACTCAACCGATGCGAACGTGGGCAAGGGTTGCCCCATCGCGGTTGATTACGTCATGCTGCCCGAAGCGTATCGGGCGTAGAAGCCCACGGCACAAAAACCGTGCCGTGGCTACCCACTCTTCTCTTCACCTCGGTTGTAGATGAGCCTCCCAGCCACAGGCCTGCCCTCTATGCTTGCGGGGCCCGCGCGGTGCGGTTGCGACCCCCTGAATGCAAGCGGGCTCTCTCCTTTTTGACGGACGGAATCGCCGCCGCGTGTCATGCAGAGAGAGTAGATCCGAACGGAGCGGTGGATCATTTGATCACGACTGAGCTTTCGCAAGATGCTTACCTCGAAGAGCTGAAAGCAAAAAAAGAGGAGGTTAGGAAGTCTTACAAGCCTGCAACACCACTGAAAGATGAGGTGTGGGCAGACATGGCAGTCTCGCGGCTTCGCTCCGAGATCCCGAAAAGAATCGGCCTAATGAATTTCGAATCCATCTGCGAGACTAGAGGGACTGTTAGCCGAAGGCTGTGGGCGCTCCGAATGACAGCCCACGCTGATTCGTTTTATAGCTTGCTGGGCACGAGGTCCGCAAAGACAAACCCGTCGCGTTCCAGTACCTCACCGGTTTCCACATTGAGGGGCCGTTGGAACATCGGCCCCGCGAAGGCGAAAGTGTGGAATTCACCGTATTCGCCACAGGCATCGACGCCGGCCGGAAGATCAGCAAGTAACGAACCGTCAAACCGTCGACCCGCAAAACTCGGGTCGAGCTTCTTCGGGTCAATGCAGGTTACAGTCGCGCAGAGCCCGGATTCGACCATCTGAACAGCCAAGCGAGCGGTATCCATTCCCCACAGCGGAAAAAGAGGCTCGATACCTGTCCCGGCAAGCCTGTCTTCGCGGTACCGGCGAACATCTTCGAGGAACAGATCCCCGAAAATCATGTGGGTAACCCCTTCACACCGCGCCCTCGCTACCACCTCCGCCATCACTTTTTCATAGGCAGAGTTTGGGCATGGCCAGGGCAACGGTACTTTAACCAGCGGCAAACCGGCGGCTTCGGCCTGGAGCTCCAGCAGTTCCTCGCGCACGGCGTGCATCGCGACCCGGCGGAACACCTGATTCACAGTCGTGAGGAGCGCCACAACTTCAATCTCGCCTTCGCGCCTTACCGTCTCAAGCGCCCAGGCACTGTCCTTGCCGCTGCTCCAGGAAAGCCATGCTTTCGCTCTGGTCACAGCTCAAAGCCTCCGTAGCATAAGTATCCCACCTGTAGATGGCCGGCAATATGCGACTCGGTCAGGCAACAGTGCCTTTAGCCGTTAGCACGATCCGAGGGACAAAAGGGATCAAGACCGTTCCAGAAGTACTTGTGCTCTGCGTAATGCCACATCCCGTTTTTAGACCCGCCTTGAATCAGTTGGAAATCAAGCTTCTTGTTCCTTCACGACACCACCAACCCGCGAGTCGTGACTTTGAGGTAGCCCCCCGCTCATTTCGGAAGAATCGTTGCGGCAGCGCTCCTCGTGGGTTGGGGCAGTGTGGCTAAGAGGTTCTTTGCTTCCTCGGCACGCGATTTCGCATGCAGCTTTCCCGCTACTTGAAACTGCTCAGATGCCCTCCGGCGCTCCCCCGCCCCCAAATAGGCCCGCCCCAACTGGTAATGCAAGTCCGCGCTCTTCGGCTGGAATTGGAGACCCTCTAAGAGACAGGCGATGGCTTCCTCCCATCGCGATTGGTGCATATAGGCTTGCCCAAGACCAGCCAAAGCACCCACGGCGGGCGGATCGAGCGAGAGCGCTTGCCGAAACCGTGCTACGGCCCGCTCAGGCTCGCCTCTCGCAAGCCATAACTCACCAAGCTTTTCGTATGGCCAAGGTTCATCCGGGTAAAGCACACCTTCCCGGCGGAAATCCTGGGCCGCCCGATTGAGCCTGCCCAAACGCTGGTCGACAAGTCCGAGATCGTAGTGGGCAAGCGGTAGCCGTCCATCGCCCACCAGTGCGCTCTCGATCTCTTGACGAGCCAAGGCATTTTCCTGCAAGCCAAGATAGGCCTGCGCCAGCAGGAGATGTAAATGGGGACTGTTACCTCCCGCTTTGACTAATTGCAGGAGGACACTTTTCGAATTGCTGGCCCGGTTCATTTTCGCGTAACAGGCGCCCAGGACAAAGAGGTAGTCGAGATCGCTTTTCTCTTGGCTCATAATCGGCGCAAGCGCATCGAGTGCCGGCCTGCACTCGCCGAGCAGAAAATAAGATATGCCGCTCAGATAGCGGGCCTGAACGTTTAGGGAATCGCGCGCGAGAACGCGCTGAAAGTGAGGAATCGCTTTCCGAAACCTCTTCTCGTTGTAGTAGGCGATGGCGAGATTCAAATCGATCCCGGGAAGATTCGGCGCGAGATGCCTGGCTGTCTCAAAAGCCCCAATCGCAGCCTCGAGCCGATTGAAGTGCGTGTAAACGACGCCCAGGTTGCTGTATGCCGCCGCGGACTGCGGGTCGATTGCGGTGACGCGGCGGAAGTCTTGTTCCGCCACCGCATAGCGGCCAGTACGCAGCGCATCTTCCCCTTGCAGGAATATGCGGCGGGCGGTGTCCTGGAGCCCGGTGGCGCGGGCAAATCCCCGGAAGGTCAGGAGAAGCGTGACCCCGGCCGCAACGAACAGCAAGAAATACCCGGGTCGCCGGAACATGAAACAAAGCCGTTAGAAGATAAGCTTCAAAGCGAACTGCATGATGCGGGGAGGATAAGCGCTGCTGACCTCTCCATTGCCGATATTGTTCGGGCCATTGCAAGGCTGCCCCGGAAGCGTCACCGCGCTGCAGGAAGCAGTGATCCCGAGCCACTGGGGATGGTTGAAGGTGTTGAACGTCTCCCAGCGGAATTGCAGCGTGGAGCGCTCACTTCCAAACCAGGGCAGGCTGAAATTCTTCATGAGCGCCAAGTCCCAATCGTTCCGGCCGGGACCTTGCAACACGTTGCGTCCCATATAGCCGAACATGCCCGGCTCGCCGTTGGACGGTAATTGAACCAATGCCGGCTGGCCGATCCCCGCGGGATTAATCCAGCCGGGAGTCGGGCCAAACGTCGGATCGTTAATCGTCGATTTGTCGATCCCGAATTTGCCAAGTGAATTGCACATGATCCCCTCGCCAACTCCGTTCGACATTCCGAGAATTCCGCAAGTGAAATTGATGGGCACGCCGTCAATGAAGCTCGTGATTCCACTGATTTCCCATCCCCCCAGCGCGCCTCTCAGAATCGGGATCGAGGAATTCTTGAAGAACGGCTCGCGATAAATATAATTCATCACCAGTTCCTGCGGGGTGTTAATATCGCCGTTCCCATACCACCGCGACACATTCGTGTCGTCGACTCCCGACGAAAAATAAAGACTTGTAGAATCGTCCAACTCGTGACTCCAGGTGTAAGCAGCCTGGAAAGTAAGCCCAAACCCGGTGGTGTGGTGAAAATCCACCTGAAGAGCATTGTAGTTGGAGTGGGTTGCGTTCTCATATAAAGTCATTCCGCTGTAGCCCATGTAGGGCACAAAGAAAATGCTGGGATCAATCTGATGGATCAAAATATCCTGCACATCACAGTTACCGGAAACGTCACAACCAGGCGTGCTGGCGAGGGCCGGGACATTCTTGATGCCGGCGCGGTCGGGGACTTGGTTGGAGTTCACGGTATTCGAAAGGTGATCCGAGACGTTGCCAACGTATGCTACCGAAAGGAAGTTGTTACCTCGGAACTGATGCTGGAAATCGAGGTTATATTGCTGGACCATCGGCCAGAGCAGCGTTGAAGGAAGCATGGTAAAGCTCGCCGGCCCCAGCGGGCCGGGGACAAAACTTGTATAGCCCGCCGTGTTAAAGGCCGTGGGAGTCTGAAGATTAGGCGGGTTCCCGCGTATGGCCTGATCATTGAAAGGCTCGACATCGTAGAAAAGGCCCCAGCCGCCCCGAATCACGCTGGTCCCGCTGTTATTCAGCTGGTAGGCGAAGCCGAAACGCGGGCCAATTGTGGCGTATGTGTCACGTTGGCAGCTCGCTGGCAAAGGGCTGACGCAGTGCTCAAGCCCATTGCCAAACATCGTGAAATTATAGATATGGCCCGTGGCTGGATTTGACTGCAAGGTGCCTGCAGCCGTCAGAGTGTCTTCGAGAGCCGGATTGTAGAGACTTGGGTAGAAGTCTGAATAATTGGTCGGAACGGTCCCATCTATCCACGATCCTACGTGATAGTACCTTACGCCAACATTCAATGTGAGCCGGTGCGACGCCCTCCAGTTGTCGGCGATATACGGCTCGAATTCGTACTGCTCGGGCCTGTACCACCCCAGGCCGCCAACCGGACGGCCATTGACCGTGTAGGACGCCTCGGTGTATTGCTGGATCCGCCCCAAATACATATCGGCGAGCGCGTTGGTGGTGGTAATGGGTCCGCCGCCGGTAAACGTCAACGAGCCCTGCGTGTCGTTGGTTCCCCAAGGAGAGCCCGCGCGGATTCTCTGCGCATACGCGCCTATGGTGAGGGAGTGCGCGCCTATCACCCAATCGAAGTTGTCTTGCACGTCAATGTTGTGAATGTAATTCTGCCAGGGCGCAAAGCTGGTATCGACGGAGTACGAGAAAGGAGTTCCTCCGGATATGCTGATGGCCGGCAGCAATGGGTTCGCGTTTTCGGAAAAGAGGCGGCCCATCGTAAAGTTCGAGGGCCTGAGAATCGAATGCGCTTCACTCGCCACGCCGGCCACGGGTTGGTGGAATATCACCTGATTTCTCTCCCAGCCCACAATCACTTGGTTCACCATGTTCGGCTTGAAGCTGTGTTCAAGCTGAAACTCCTCCGTAAGTCCAGGTCCGTCGTACGGATCCTCAACGACACCCGGCGACGTAAAACCCCAAGGTCCACCGGGTTCCACCTGCGACCAGGAGTTGTGAAGATAACGAAAGAACGCTGTCGTTTTGCTCCCGATGTTCTCGTCAATTCGGAACAAATCCTGCCGGTAGTTCGTCGCCAGGCTCGGCGCCTCCAGCCAGCCGATCGGGCCGTTATTAGGCAGCGGTATTAGCCCGTTCACCAAGTCAGCCGCGTTGGGATCAATGGGAACAATATCCCCGGAGAACTTTTGCCCCGTTGCGGGGTTAATCGGCACGCTGCAGCCGGAGGCCACCACCGGGTTATAGTCCGGCATAGACGAGTCACATTGACTGAAATCTCCGCGCCGCATCGGTACCGATGGCACGCCCGAAGAAATAACCGTGCCTTCGCGGATCGGTTGCCACTCCTCAGACACAAAGAAGAACGTCTTCGATTTACTCACATTGTAGAGGCCGGGAATATAGACCGGCCCGCCCAGCGTGAATCCGTAATTATTCTGTTTCAGGGGCGTTTTGGGCGCATTCCCACCCGCCGGCGCGATAACTCGGTTGGCGAAGAAGTCGTTCGCATCAAAGGCGTCGTTGCGGATAAACTCATAAGTATCTCCGTGAAATTGCTTCGTCCCGGATTTGGTAACAGCCTCGATGTAGGCGCCCGAGTGCCGGCCCAAGTTGGCTGCGTAGTTTGAAGTGATTACCCGGAATTCAGCGATCGCGTCCACGCTTGGGGTACTGAATGAGTCGTTATTCGAGGTCTCATCCATCCATGGGACGCCATCGAGCATCCAACTGCTTTGCGTGTCGCGGGCGCCGCTGAAAGAGATACTGTAACTGCCTCCGGCGCCAAGTTGGTTCTGAACGCCTGTCTCGCCGACCGCCACCGCCCCCGGAACGAGAGTTGCCAGTTGAATGATGTTGCGCCCGTTCAAGTCGAGTTGGCTAATTTGCGAGCCGGTCACGATGTCCGAAATATCGGATGTGGCCGTTTGCACGCGCGTCGCGGCGGATGTCACACTGACCTGCTGGCTCGTGCTACCCACCTGCAGGCTCGCATTCACCTGCAATACCTCGTCCACGCTCAGCGTTATCCCAGAGCGGACGAATCGCTTAAACCCGTGAGCCTCGACCGTTATCACGGCGGCGCCAATGGGAACGTCAGCCAGCCGGTACAGGCCCGATGAGTTCGTCACGAGCTTCCGCGCGAAGCCCTTATCAGGCACAGTAACGGTGACCGAGGCTCCAGGGATGACGGCCCCGCTGGGATCAGTGACAGTTCCAACGATCGTTGCCATTCCCGCCCCACTTTGCGCGAAGACCGTCACCCGTAACACGATGAACGCCAGGAACAACAAAAATGCCTTTCTCATAATTTCTCCTCACCCGTGAGATCACCATCGTCAGTGTCCTCGCCTCGGACACCCTGCTTAGTCATCTCAATCCCCAACTGTAAATCCGACCCCACTGTGTATCACGTCGGGACTTAACTGTCAATGTGAACATTTTCTGTAAGTTTCCCGTTCCCTGATCCGTCGGTAACGGAGCGAAGTGGTTGAAACGGAGGGCTTCAAACAGCTCAGCAGGTAATCTCGGCCAACGCAGGTGCGGGCTCAGTGATTTTCGCAACTGCGCTGCGGCTTTTCCGAGCAGGAGCCCACCCCTTTGAGGCTCAAAGACCCGAAGGGGAAGACCCCTGACCCTGAGATTCAAAAATCGGCTTCGCAGGTCGTCGATAAGGATGACCTTTGATACCATGGCTCAGGTCGCCACAGGCAAGAACCGCAGGCCTTCACGGTAAGCGACCACTCACTCGGCCACGCTGGCCAGCCGCAGCCGCAAGCGGCGGGTATGGTGCGCCAGCCGTCCGGGTATACTAAAGATCAAGAAGCGCAGCCGTTTTGGGCACGTCAGCAACTTGGCGGGCAAGGTCAGCCGCTTCACTGCCACTGCACATTACGGGAGATCGTCACCAACCGCAGCCAAGAATTCGTGCCCGCTCCCAGGGCGGTCAGAGTTTCCTCGATCGGCTCCGGGTCAACCTCGAACAACAACGGCAATTCAGTCGACGACGTCTTGGATGGTTGAAGCAAGCAGGAATGGGGGATGGTAACGAAATTTTAAAAGTTCAACGCTACACGGCATTCGAGGAGTTGGCGGGCGTACGCTCCGGGTTGAGCGATGGAAAACCCAACGTCTCGTTCAGCGTCCGATGTTGTGGCATACACCGCAGGAAATGGACGCGTGATAGAGCTTATGGCAGTTGACACAGGAAACCATGGAAACTTCTTTCTCCTGCCACATGACGCTCTGATCCTCTACCGTGCCGTGGCAAACCGCGCAGCTTATCTTCGCGTTGACATGTTTCTGATGACTGAAGAAAACGTAGTTTGGCAGCCGATATACTCGAACCCAACGGATCCTTTGGCCTTCCTTTTGCATTCGCGCCATTTTTTGGATGGTGGGATTTGATTTCAAGATGGTCTGATGACAAACCATACATGTTGACACGGTCGGAATTTGCATCTGTGCCCCATCCTCTGTGAATTGGTGGCACTGAGCGCATTTCAAGCCGATGCTCATATGCTGCTTGTGACTGAAGGGAATAGGCTGTACCGGCAGGCGGAGAGGCGGCTTAAGTTCCGGAGGCAGCGCGCCCGCCCCTGCGGTAATGGTCCTTGATTCTGCTTTCAGTTCGGCTTGCAAACGCGACTGTGCGGCACTGACCTGTCCCTTGGGGAAAAGGGCATAGGCTGCCACAACGGTTGGGCCAGAACCGGCTGCAGGAGAGAAGCTCTGGAAGCGCCCGCCCGGCCCGAGGGCGATCACCACAAATTGCTTCTTCGTTTTCGTCCCCAGATACGTCATCGGACTTGACTGCGATTTGGTTTCAAGCTGGGTAACCCAAAGCTGCTTTCCGGTGCGTGAATCGAATGCCCTGAAACGGTTGTCGGGGGTGGCTCCAATGAAAACCAAGCCCCCTGCGGTTGAAATTGAACCTCCGAGATTATAGAGGCCCGTCTTTGGAATCCCTTTTGCTGCCAGCGCGGCGACGATCCCGAGCGGCACTTTCCAGGCAATGCGTCCGGTATTTAGATTCACGGCGTTCAGTGTGCCCCAAGGCGGTTGCTGGCACGGATAGTGGTGGTCGTCCACAAAACGGGCATAGGTGCCCCACCTGCTCGTCCAAAGATACGGTTCGGGAGCGCCTGGCGCTTGCTTCTCCATTTTGCCGACGTCTCCCAGATTACTCACGTTGACGAAGAGATAGCCGGAAGAAGGATCGAAGGAAGCTCCGTACCAGTTGGATCCTCCCAAGGTACCGGGGATTTCCAGAGTCAAAGTTGAGCGAGGCGGATCGAAAATCCGCGCCGGCAGGATTGAGCCAAAAGTCTTCAGGCAGTATTGGCGGGATTCCGGGGTCACCGTCGTAATATCCGCGCGGGTTATGGAGATTCTGGCCAGCGGCGGCAGTTCCACAGGAAACGGCTGGGTCGGCGAGCTCGCCTCCCCGGGCACGTGACTTTGCGGGACGGGTCGCTCTTTAATCGGGAACAGGGGCTTGCCCGTGAGGCGATTGAAAGCGAAAACCAATCCCGTTTTGCTCACGACAACGACGGCGGGGATTTCACGCCCTGCCCGGCGCAGAGTCACTAAAACGGGCTGCGCCTCCAGGTCGTAATCCCACAAGTCGTGGTGGACCGCTTGGAAATACCACACCAGTTTGCCGGTGTCCGCCCTAAGCGCCACCAGTGAATTGCCGAAGAGTGCTTTTCCCTTCCGGTCAGCGCCGTAAAAATCATAGGAAGGGCTACCCAGAGGCAGGAAGACTAATCCATGCTCGCCGTCGATGCTGATCGGCCCCCACGCATTCGTGCCTGACCGGTCTTTCCATTCATCGTCCTGCCAGGTGTTGTGCCCAAATTGACCGGGCCGGGGAACCGTGTCAAATCTCCATACGAGTTTCCCGGTTCGAGCATCGAAAGCTCGTACTGCTCCGCTGGGGCCTTTCGCGGGCCATTCCTGCACCTCAGATCCCATGATCACTAGATTCTTGTAAATGGCCGGAGGCGAGGTTACTTCGTACTGAGCCTTAGGCCATTTCGCGGCTACGCCCTTCCGAAGGTCAATGGCACCCCCATTGCCGAAGCCGACACAGGGTTTGCCGGTCGCGGCATCCAGCGCAAACAGGCGGGCGTCCGGGGTTGTGTAGAAGATGCGCCTGTCCGGTCCGCGATGTTTGCCGCTGCAGGTAATGGAAGAGGTAGCCTCCCAGTAAGCAACTCCGCGATTCGGCACCGGGCGAACATACCCTCCAGCCGTACCGAAGGGGTTGAAGAGCCAGACTTGCTTTCCGGTCTCGGCATTCAGGGCGATGGCCATGCCCGTTTCCGTCGCAAAATAAACGACATCATCTGCCATCAGGGGAGTGTTTTCGAAAGCTTGGATGCCGCTGTTCGGAGTCGACGGCACCGTATAAGTCCACGCCCTTTGAAGCCGCTGGACGTTTGTCAAATTAATTTGCTTGAGCGGAGAAAAACGCGATCCTCCGGGGTCGTGCCCATAAGAGCGCCATTGCTGGCTGGAATTTGAGATGGCTTCGCCGAAGGTAATGCCACATGAAAGGAGAAGGCATACTGAACTGCAGAGAAGTTGACGCATGAGGCGTTTTTGAGAGCGGTCGAGCATTTCTTCACGGCCTCTGCGCGTTCCCAGGCTCTGCCACACACGCCTGCCCGGCCCAAGAGAGCAACGACTATATATCACTTTTCTCAGATTTGTCTATGAAAGGAGCGCCCGATGCACCTTTTCAAATGCCCGGATGATATCGTCCTCATCCCGTTCGGTTAACGATGATGGGATCGCAAGAAGGATGCTGCGCTCAAAGAGACTGTCGGCCCGTGGACACGTTCCCTTTGCGTATTGCATTCTTGACCCGAGATTTTCCGCAAGGTTCCACGGGAACCCGCGGCCGTCCACGCTGCTGTGGTTCACAAGGCTGGCGATGTTGTAATAAAGATGTAAACCCCACTCCGTCATCATGACATTGGATACGCCTTGCGGATAAGTTACGATCCCTTCCGCCCTCAATGCTCGATTGAAATGCCTCGCGGTTTCCGGGTCCCTATATGTCGTGATGAGAAAGGCCCCCGTGTCGCCCTCGCGGTCCACGATTCTTCGCAACTGAATTCCCGGGAGATTTTCCAAAGCTTGACGAATCCGGTATTTGCTCCGGTGCATTCTGGCCGTAACTTGAGGGAGTTTCTTTAATTGCACGCGCAGGATAGCGCCGCGAAGCTCATCGAGGCGATAACCTTGAGCCCAAAGACACAGGTCCGGATCGGTAAAGTTCAAGCGTCCCGCATCATCCCTCGCGAAGCCCAGGTCGTGGCAGGCAAACGCCCGGCGGTAGAGACGCAGGTCATTGGTGACCACGCAACCGCCCTCGCCGGAAGTCATATTTTTATTCATCTGGAAGCTGAACGCGGCAACATCGCCAAATGTTCCCACCCGCCGGCCTTTAATGCTTCCCCCGTTGCACTGGGCGCAGTCTTCCAGCAAAAACAATTTGCGACGCCGCGCCACTTCCTGCACCGCTTCCACATCCGCCGGAGCGCCGCTCATATGCACCACAACGATGCCAGTGGTCCTGCCGGTGATCCGTTCTTCGAGGGATCTCGGATCGAGCGAGAATGAGTCGTCGATATCCGCCAGCACCGGAATGGCGCCGCGGTTGACAACGGCCGCGGCAACCGAGACCCACAGGTATGCCGGGATAATCACTTCCTGCCCAGGACCTACACCCAGGGCCGAAAGCGCGACGTTTAATGCACCGGTCCCGCTAGTCACCGCGACAGCATGCGAGACGCCGAGAAGCTTCGCAAACTCCGATTCGAACGCCTCCACTTCCTTCTGCAAGCTGACGCCGTAGTACCGGAACAATGATCGGCTTCGCACAACTCGAACCGCGGCTTCAACCTCTTCTTCACCCATGTGGTGGACACCCGGGAATTCGAGCGGCAACGGCTCGGTGCGAACCGGTCTTCCTCCCTCGATCGCCAACTGGCTCTCGACGCCCCTTTCATTTTGAACGGCCACCTTCCCTTCGTGTTCCATGTTAACTCCTTAGGGTGTTGGATGAGGCTATCTCGCGTTAGTTCACGATTAAACTATCACGGCTATCGCATGAGGCACAAGTCCTGTCTTACAACTTCGTGGAATAAATCTGTTGACTTCGAGGAAACTCGTGTGCTAGAACAGCCGTTATTTGGATCGCGCGCGTAGTTCTCATATACCTGACCGAAAGGATTATAGGAGGCTCGTCTGATGGACCATCAAAAGCATGTGAGCCTGTGCCTTCGGAGCCTGGGGTTTATTATCTTGATCAGCGCAACGCTGTACCCGCAATCCAGCAGCACGCTCCCCGTCTATCTGGATCCTCATCAGCCTGTGGAACGGCGAGTTGAAGACCTCCTAAGCCGGATGACGCTGAAGGAAAAAATTGGCCAGCTCAATCTGCCTTGCGTTTACGTCAATCAACTTGGTAAGGACATTCCCGCGAAGCTCGAGGCGTGCAAGAGGTTTGCCGCCGGAACGTACACCTCAGAAATAGGGCCGGGATGTGGCTTTTTTACCCTCGCGAACACGATTCTGCGCCAAGGTCCGCGCCAGCAAGCGGAATACTTCAATGAGCTCCAGAAGATCGCGCTGACCCAAACGCGGCTGAAGATTCCCCTTCTTGAAGATGAAGAGGGCACACACGGCGCCATGTTCTCCGGCGCCACCGTGTTTCCGGAAGGTCTTGCGATTGGCAGTACGTTTGATATGGACCTGGTGAAGTCAATCTACGCGGCAGCCGCCGAAGAGGCCAGGGCCGTCGGGATCAACATGCTTTCTACGCTTGTACTTGAGCTGGATCGCGATCCAAGGATGGGGCGGAACGACGAAGGATATACCGAAGATCCTTATCTGGGCTCCCGCATTGCACAGAGCATTGTCGAGGGAGCGCAGGGTAATAACATCGCCGACTCTGACAAAGTCATTGCCGTGTTTACGGACTTCCCCACGCAGAGTGAGCCGGTAAGTGGCCTCGAACGCGGCGCCATCGAGTTGTCGCCTCGCTATCTGCGAGAAATCGTTTTGCCCCCTTGGATTGCGGCATTTCGAGCGGGGGCCCTCGGCGTGATGGCCGGATATCCTGAGATTGATGACGTGCCGGCACACTCGTCGTGGAAATGGCTTACTGAAGTCCTGCGCCATCAACTGGGATTTCAAGGGCTGGTGGAGAGCGAAGGGAACGGCTTTGGAACCCTGATTTACGAAGATATTGTTCCCACCCAAAAGGAAGCAGGCGCGCTGGCCTTGCGGGCTGGCGTCGATCTGGACATCACCTACGAACCCGCATACATGGGACCGCTCGTCGAAAATGTTGAAGAAGGTCGTGTTCCGATTTCATGGGTTAACCGATCGGTGCGCCGGGTGCTGGCAATGAAGTTCCGGCTGGGTCTCTTTAAGAATCCTTACGTTGACCCCGAGCGTGCAGTAAAGATCATTCATTCGAGCGCCCACCAGGAACTGGCGCTCCGAGCCGCGCGGGAAGGGATCGTTCTACTGAAAAACGAGAAGGATCTTCTACCTCTGAAGAAGAACCTCAAGTCCATCGCCGTGATCGGTCCCGACGCGAACGACATTGAGAACCAGCTTGGGGATTACAGTCCCGAAGTCGTGCCCCAACACGTCACAACCATTCTGGAGGGCATAAAGAATGAAGTTGGTCCCGAGACAAAGGTCTTGTATGAAAAAGGATGCGGCGTTATGGGGACTGACAAGAGCGGCTTTCCGCGCGCGGTTCAGGCGGCGAAAAGTGCCGATGTGGCTGTGCTCGTGGTCGGCGAGCGGTATGGGCATCGGCATTCAGGGAACAGACAAGTGCTTCCGACCGATGGCGAAGGTTTTGACGTGGCCAGCCTGGATCTGACAGGCGTTCAGCAGGACCTCATCAAAGCTGTCTATGAAACGGGAACGCCAACCGTTGTGGTGCTGATTAATGGCCGGCCGCTCTCTGTCCGCTGGGCAGCAGCTCATGTGCCCTCGATCGTTGAAGCATGGGAGCCGGGTGAGCGCGGCGGCGAGGCAGTGGCGGACATACTCTTTGGCGACTATGACCCCAGCGGCCGCCTGCCGATCACCATTCCTCGCAGCGTGGGGCAGTTGCCCGTGTACTATGATTACAAGCCCTCGAAGGCCTTTTGGATTGAAGACGGCTGGTCCCACCTCGACGGATATGTGGACATGCCCGGCACTCCGCTCTATCCATTCGGCTACGGATTGAGCTACACGCAGTTTCAATATAGCAATTTGCGTATCAATCCCCCTCAGATTCACACGGAAGGTACCGCAGAGGTCTCTGTGGATGTGAAGAACGTGGGGAAGCGCGCTGGCGTGGCAACAGTTCAGCTTTACCTGCACGAGCGGTTTGCTCCTGTTTCTACCCCGGTCATGCAACTACATGGCTTCCGAAGGATCATGCTCGAACCGGGTGAAACACACACCGCCACGTTTCAATTGACACCGCAAGACCTAAAACTGCTTGACCGGCGTATGCGCTGGGCGGTTGTGCCTGGCATTTTCGACATCATGGTTGGAAAGTCTTCGGCAAATATTCAGCTCAGGGGTACGCTGGCCGTAGAAAGCTCAGGAATGTTGACCAGCTTCCGATGAGCAACTCGATCCGGGCGAGGTCGGCAGGAAACTGAGGAGTTATCAGGTTCCTTTGCGACACCCCGAAGCATGAAAATTACCCCTCACCCGCCCTCCGTCGTCGGGCACCCTTGGAGAGGGTTATTCCTTGCGGTTTTAAGCCCTCTCCCGTGGGGAGAGGGTGGCGAGCGACGCGAGTCGGGTGAGGGGTCTCGTGCCGAAATTGTCGAGGCAGAAGGGATATGAATAGAAGAATTTCATGGCCGATTCG
>JBOGJS010000181.1:0-86758 GCA_050745365.1 Terriglobia bacterium | reverse complement strand
TTCGTACCATCATGCTGGTCGCGTTCACTGCTCTGGCGGCATCGCCTTTCGGCTGGAGCCAGGCGCCGCGTTGGCCTGTGCGTTCGGTCCTCCGGCCTGGCATCGTGACCACGCGACAGGCTATTACGCCGGCTGGCGAGCAGAGCGTGTTCAGCGGAAGAGTTTACGCCGTTGCTTTCGGCCGTTCGGATCACATCGTCTACGCCGCGTTCAGCGATGGCGATATCTACAAGCTCGACTGGCGACACAATCGGGTATTGGACACCATTCGCGGCGGTAAGCGCGTGGGCATGCAGGGGCTTGTGATCGACCCTGTAACTCAACAGCCGCTTTTGAGCGCTCTATTTTCGTCCATCGTCGGGCGCGCCCGGCACAGCATCGTCCAGCTTGTGCGACTCACAGGTGTTAAAGAGCAAGTCATCGCCGACCATCTCGGAAGCTTTGCGGTGGGTCAAGTCTCCGCGGCCGCGGAGAAAAACGCAGCGGGTGAACGCTATGCCGGCGTGGCGCTGACGTTCGACAATGCTCTTGCTATCGTTGATGTCGATTCGGGCAAGGAGATCGCCGAGGTGAAGACCGGCGTAGCGCCTTTTGGCGTTGCCCTGAACCGGGCAGGAACCGTAGCTTACGTTTCCAACTGGGGTGGGCGGTTTCCGCGCCCGGGAGACCTTACCCTGCCCAACGGCAATCACCAGCCGAATCCGCGCAGGGTGGTTGTGGACGCGCGCGGCATCGCTTCCACCGGCACGGTCAGCCGCGTAGACCTGGTCTCGCTGAAAGTGACAAACACCATCGAAACGGGGCTGCATCCAACCGCCCTGTATTGGGACCAGCCGCGATCGCGGCTCTACGTCGCAGATAGCAACTCGGACTCTGTCTCGGTCATCAATACGCAGAACAACCAGGTGGCCGAAACTATTGCGCTTCATCCTTTTCGCGGCAAAGCTCCCGGTATTGCCCCGAACGCCCTGGCAGTGAGTCCGGGCGGAGAAACACTTTACGTGGCATGTGGCGGGATCAATGCCGTCGCCGTAATTCAGACGGCCACTGGGCGTCTGGAAGGGCTCATTCCAACGGCTTGGTATCCAGATGACCTTCGACTTAGCAATGATGGAAAGTACTTATTGGTAGCGAATCTGATGGGCGTGGGACCGGGCGGAACACCTCGCGACATCGCGGAGATGGCCCGGGAGGAGGGCCTGCAGAACATCCTGCCGGGGCCGTCCCGCCGGTACGTGCATTCGGACCGTTCTTCAGTCGAGGTGATTCCGCTGCCGGACGCTGCGCAACTGGAGACTTACACCGCCGCCGTCGCGGAGAACAATCGCCTGGCGCTTTTGGGCAGCCAGCCTGCGCCTCTTGCACCGGGCTCCCAAACGGCAGTGGCACCGCTGCCGGTTCCGCTCCGCGGCGGAGAGCCATCGCTCATTCACCACGTTGTCTTCATCATTACTGAAAACAGGACCTACGATCAGGTTTTGGGCGATATGTCGCAGGGTAACGGCGATCCGACACTGGTGGAGTTCGGGCGGGAGGTAACCACGAATCATCATCGTCTGGCGAACCAGTTTGTGCTGCTCGACAACTTTTACGCGGACGGTGGAAACAGCGCCGATGGACACCAATGGCTGACTCAGGCCGCCGAAACGGATTATTGCTACTGGCCGGGCTACGCTGGCCGGAGCTATCCCTACGATGGCGCCGATCCGATCGCTCCTGCCAGCAGCGGTTTCATCTGGAACGATGCCTTGACCCATGGTCAGACGGTGGAAGACTTTGGCGAGTACGTGCCCGTGCCTTACCACCATATGAGTCTTGCCGAACGCGCGACCTTCCTGAAAGGGTGGAAAAGTGGCGCGGAATTCTTGCGGCGCTTCCATACTATCGCCCCATCGCCATCACTCAACAAGCTCGTCGCCCACGATTACCCGTATTGGACGCTCGCGGTCCCCGACGTTGTTCGCGCCCAGATTTTTCTTAAGCATCTACGGGATTGGGAGCACTCCGGCGCCATGCCGAACCTCGTTTTGGTGCAATTGCCCTGCGATCATACGGCGGGTGCGCGAGCGGGTGTCTCAACCGCTAAGGCTATGGCCGCGGATAACGACCTGGGTCTTGGCGAGATCGTGGACGGCCTTTCACACTCCCCCTTTTGGAAGAGCATGGCGATCTTCATGGTCGAGGACGATGCCCAGGACGGCATCGACCACGTTGATGGCCACCGCACGGTGGCGCTAGCGATCAGCCCCTATATCCGGCGGGGCATGGTCGATTCAACCTTTTACTCTCAGGTCAGCATTCTGAAAACGATCGAAGAAATGCTGGGGATGCCACCGCTCTCCATCTTCGACCGCATCGCCAACGATATGCGCAATAGCTTCGAGACGACGCCGGACTTCACCCCGTACAACGCCGTACGCCCGGTGCAATCCCTCTTCGCAACGAATCCGCCCGCCGGCGCCTTGACGGGTGCTGCGCGTGCCGCAGCCCTGGCCTCAGCAAAGATGAACTTCGGCATCCCGGACGCGGCCCCCACGCAAGTGCTGAATCGCATTATCTGGCACGAAACGCGCGGCTGGGGCACGCCTTATCCGCAGGTACGGCAAGGGGTCTTCGCGCCATACGCCGTTGATCTCGATGATCTGCAGAAGCTCGTCCAAAGCTCAGTTCGGTGCGAAAATCTGCAATAAGGAGCAGCGCTTGAATCAGCCGAGGATCTGCTGCGCACCAGGGTGGCGAAGTCCGATACGTCACGGCTGCGGCTTGTCCCGCGGGCCGCGACTCGCAAGCGACGGATCTTCGAAAGCAGATCCGAGGTCCATGCTGCGCATTCCCATTTCAGTTCCCTGCCCGGTTCCGCGCCGTAACACCGCCTACCATCCCATCCAGCGCACCGATCAGATCGGCGAGTCGAAGCACAAGTTGTTCTCGATCTCGACTTGCATGCTTTTACAGCAAGTGTTTTGTTTTCACGACGCAAGTTCGGATTCGATGAATAGCTAGGAAATCGAGCTTCCAGGGGCTACGGACACCCGAGTGGCGGGCCTTGCCGTGCCGGCATGGACTGGATTGGCGGTTAATCCCGAATTCGTAAGTTGAAAACAAACGACTTACTGTAACCGTCTGGGAATTATGGCGTAACCCGCGTATTCGCAATGACATAGATGGAACAATTCGACTTGCGCGAAGTTGGATTTTAACTGCCTAACATATTGAAAAAACAATGGTTATGTATCAATAGAGACTCTCAACTTACGAATTCGGGTTAATTACTAGCTGGATTCTCTCTAAGACGTAAATAGCACGAGACAGTGTAATTCTCATGGCACCGTTGGGCCATTGTCGGGACCCATAGCTCGGCTAGAATAGCTGGTATGAGAACTGAGGGGGAGGGCGCCCAAGGCAAATTATAGGGTGTGTGCTGAGCACTACTCCCACGGCACAGCAGGGTTGTTCGTATGCCGGTTTGAAACCGAGCTTCTGGCGCGGCATCGCTGGCCCGATCAACACAACCCGGCTGTACGGGCGAGCTGGTGACCGTCGGCAGGTTCGTCCTATCATACTGCCCGTCCGCCATAAACCCCAACGCTCTACAGAGGTCCGCATTATATTGTGACGGTCGGCGGAGGTAGCGCCGCCGTCCCGGCGGCTCTTTTCAAGAGCCGGCAAGATGCCGGCGCTACGAAAACCGTCACAATAATGTGCGGGACGCAATAGTTCAGCACTGTGTGATGGTTGCAGAGCGGTGAACAGTCCTTGGCTGGCGCAGCCGCGGAGCTTAAAAGGAGATGACGAAGTGTGGCAAGCGATCCTGTAAGCCACAGGGCGGAGCTGTATCAGGCCACCGGGAGAGGGCCTTGCGGCCTTTGTGTGACCTGAACTCCGCGGCCAACCTCCGGCTCGGGCTTCCACCCGGCGTTATCGCCGGTTTCTCACGACTGCGGAGAAGGCTGGGATCACCCCCGCCCTTCCTCAGCGTGCTCAAGCGGGGTAGAAAGCAGGTTATCCGGCCCAGTCATAGAAAAACAGGCGTGGTTTGTTGCCTTCACAGGCTACGGCGGCCCTATACCGAGGCGCAGGGTGGAAGGATTGCACGGTCCAGCCGCCCTCCGGCCAGACTGCCGCTGGCTCGGGCGCATCGAAAGCGAGCTGAAGGCCCAGGCCGATGGCCTTCGCCAGCGCTTCTTTCCGAGTCCAAGTGGCAAAGAACGCTTCGGCCTGACTCGCTTCAGGAATTGCGCTGATGCTATCCGCTTCATCCGGACTGAAAAAGCGCTGCGCAACCGCCAGGCAGGGATAGTCGTCGCGGATCTGCTCGATGTCAATCCCAATCCGGTTGCGGAGTGCGAATGCGAACAGCGCCAAGCCGTGGGAGTGAGACACGTTGAAACGCAAAGGGTGACCCGATCCGAGCGATAGGAGCTCCGGCTTCCCCCATACCTCGTAAGCAAATGCGAGGGCCGCGGGTGCGACGCCAGCGTAGGCGCCTAAAAGGCAGCGCAGTACACCTCGAGCGACGATAGCGTGTTCACGGTCACGGGGTTTCACCATCCGTTCCGCCTTGGATATCTCATGGGGCGCGAGAGTATTGGCCAGGCGCTCAACGACGAACGGTTCGAGGTCTAGAGACGCGCGCCAAACGTGAATTTCACAGCCGGCTAGGCGTACGTTCTCCGGCGCGGAAACCCAGGCTGGCGTGAGCGGCGAAATCGGGTCCATGCACCCTCAGTATAGCGTTTGTAGAACGCTCACCGCTTCTTGGGAATGTGAATCGGTACGGCCCGACTGATTTCCGAGGACTCAATTTGGCGGCCCGAATAGATGTGAAGAAGCCGTTCCTGTGGCCGGCAGACGGCCGAGTGCTGAACGTGTGCATGATCGCGTATGCTCCGTACGAGCACGACAGTCGCCAGGTGTCATATGCCACCGCACTCGCCGAATCGGGGCACATCCTGGACGTGATAGCGCCGCGGCCCAAGGCTGGGCAGCGTGCCGGAGCCACAGACCGTGTGCACTTGCATCCGATCCTGTCCCGAGAGCCGGGAGAAGACTCTCCCGCCGTCTACCTTTTGAAGTGCCTGTGGTTTTTTCTATGCACCGCCTTTGTTGTTGCGGTCCGGGACTTGAGGAAGCATTATGATCTCGTCCACGTCCACTCGATGCCTGATCTTCTCGTGTTTGCGGCCTTCCTGCCCAGACTGCGAGGCGCCCGGGTCATTCTCGATATTCACGATCTATTCCCCGAATTCTATTTGAGCAAATTTGGAAAGACCCGTCGATCGCTTATTTACCGCCTGTTGCTCCACATCGAGCGGATCTCGGCCCATTTTGCTGACCATGTCATCGCTTCGAACGATTTGTGGCGTGACAAGCTGGCCTCTCGCGCTGTTCAGGCGGCGAAGTGCACGACCATACTCAACTACCCGGATCGCAGCTTCTTTGGCGAGCGTGGCGGTGTTCGCAGCGATCAGCGCACATTGATACTTTACCCGGGAACGCTCAGCCGGCATCAGGGTGTGGATATCGCAATTCGGGCGTTCCGCCTGATCGCCGAAAAGGTTCCGGACGCAGAGTTCCACATTTACGGGACTGGACCGGAGAAGGAAAAACTCTCAAGGCTGGTTCGAGATCTGAACTTGGCAGCAAGGGTGAAATTTTTCGGGATGATGCCACACGAGACAATGCCCAGCCTGTTACGAAGCGCCGATATCGGAGTCGTTCCAAAGCGGAATGACGCTTTCGGGGATGAAGCGTTCAGCACCAAGACACTTGAATTCATGGCCATGGGGATTCCAGTGGTCGTGGCCGATACGAAGATCGACCGGTACTACTTTGACGACGGAGTGGTGAAGTTCTTCCGGGCAGGCGATGAGGTCAGCCTCGCTGAGGCCCTGCTCGCCGTGATCAGCGATCGGAAGTTGCAAGCCAGGTTAGCGCGAAACGCATCGGAGTTTGTCGCGGCGAGGGGGTGGCAGAGCCATCGCTCCCAATATCTGGACCTTGTTTCTCACCTGATCGGGAGCTTTCGAGTAGCTGCTCCGCCCGCCGCATTTCCTGGTGCGCAGAGCGGCGGCCGCGGAGCCTGCCGTTAGGCGAAGGGCGGTTAACCTATGCAGCCGAACGTGATGATCGTAGCAACTCGCCACTGGATTTCCGCGGCCAGGCTGGCCATTGCGCTTTCGAAGGCGGGCTTTGCTGTTGATGTGGTTTGTCCTTCCAGGCATCCCATCCGCAAGACGACGGCAGCGCGCAGGATGTTCGAGTACCGCGGGCTTAAGGGCGTCGAATCCGTGAGGCGGGCACTCCTCTCTTCAAGGCCGGACATTGCGATTGCAGCCGATGACCTCGCTGTGCTGCACCTCTACGACCTCTACTGCGAGAGGAAGGGAAACAAAGCGATCCTGGCATTGATTGAACGCTCACTGGGATCGCCCGCCGAGATTCCACTGATCTATTCAAGAGCTCGGATGCTCCAGACGGCACGGGAAGAAGGCGTCCAGGCTCCTGAATCGGAGTTGGTGGTTACGGTAGACGACCTCACCCGGTGGGGAGCGCAAAAAGGCTTTCCAGCGGTCCTGAAGTCAGATCGCAGCTTTGGCGGTTCTGGCGTGCGGGTAGTCCACACGATCCAGACAGCACAGCGCGCATTCCGCGAACTCGCCGCACCTCCACCGCTGGCTCGTGCCGTGAAACGCGCCCTGCTGGATCGAGACGCCACACAGGTCTGGCCCTCCCTGCTTCGCCGCCGTCCTGCGGTGAGTGTGCAAGGCTATGTGCCTGGGCGGGAGGCCACCAGCACCGTAGCCTGCTGGCGGGGCGCCGTGCTGGCCAGCCTCCACTTTGACGTACTGAGGACTGCCTATCCTCGCGGACCGGCGACGGTTATTCGAGCCGTGAATGATGACGTCATGGCGGCAGCCTGCGCGAAGATTGCTGCCCGCCTGAGGCTATCGGGAATCCATGGATTTGATTTTATCCGGGAAGCTGGAAGCGGAACCCCATATCTGATCGAGATGAATCCGCGCGCAACCCAGACAGCCCATCTGGCGCTCGGGCCAGGGCACGATCTCGCTGTAGCATTGCACGCCGCCATAACGGGAGAGCTTCCCAAGACCAGCCAGCGAGTGACGGATCACGATACGATCGCGCTTTTCCCACACGAGTGGTTTCGAGACCCGGGTAGCACCTTTCTGCAATCGGCCTACCATGATGTGCCATGGAAGGAGCATCGGCTGGTGAAAGCTGGCCTTGCCCAAGGCCAAAAGCGGTATGGCGGAACTTTGGAGCGGCGCGCGCTTCAAACGGTTCTTCAAGCCGGGGCGCGGCAAACATGAGCAGGAGCCCGATGCCCGCGCTTTTCGCCAATTCTTCGCTTGAGAACTCGCCCGCCGGCTCCGCATCTCGCGAACAGTTGACTTCCTCGCCGGAGATCACCGTCATTATTCCAGCGCACGACGCCTGGGAGCCGCTGGCTGGGTGTCTGCAATCACTCGCGGAGCAGGAGCGCGCGCCCGAGTTCGAGGTGATCGTGGCGGATGACGGCAGCCGCGAGCCTGCGCCTTCCTTTATTGAAAGCTGGGCGAGCCGTTTGACGCTCACTATCGACCGGCGGCTACACTCGGGTCCGGCTGCCGCCCGGAACCGTGCTTCCCGGCTAGCGAGCGGAGCCGTGCTCTTGTTTACGGACGCGGACTGCCGTTTGCGAAAGGACTGCTTGGCCGCACTTCATTCCGCCCTGGCCGATTCACCGGCCAACGACTGCTTTCAACTTCGTCTGACGGGAGACTGTTCGCGGCTGGCGGGTCGTGCCGAGCACCTCCGCCTTGAAATGCTCCAACGTCACCTTACCGGAGCGTGTTGGCGCATTAATTATCTCAATACCTCCGGCTTCGCCATCCGGCGGCAGAGGCTTAGCGGCGAAATTTTTGATCCCTCAGCGTACCGAGGCGAAGACACGCTGCTCTTGGTGAAGCTCATGCGGACAGGTGAACTGCCTCTGTTTGTTAGCGCGGCAGTCGTCGAGCATTCCATAACTCTTCCCTTCCTCAAGTGCCTGGCTAAAGACATCGGATCAGGATGCCGGGAAGCGAAGGTGGACCGGGAGATTGCCTCGAAAGGGGTTCGAATCCGGATGAGTCACCGGGAGCGGCTTGGAATGCTGGCGCCGATGTGGCGGGAGGCGGGCCGGCCTGCGATCGGGAGAAGCGCGTACTTTGTTCTGCTTGCCCGGCAATTTGTAGAGCGTGCTACTTCGCTCACATGCCGGCGCTTGCTGTGGCTGACGGGATTCCACAAAAGTGCTGGACCGCGGTGAATACTTTCATGCGACTGGCCGTAAACACAATCACTCTCGTCGTCGTTAGCCTGGGCGTGATGGCTCTTTGCGGTTGTGGTCGCCAAGTGGATTCCCAGGCCAATAATTGGAGCCCCAAAGCTGCCGCAGCCTACCTTGACCAGCGGGAAGCGTGGTGGATGACCTGGCCGGTGGCAGCACGCGACCACGGCACCTACTGCGTATCATGTCACACCGTGATCCCCTACGCGCTGGCGAGGCCCGAGCTTCGTAGGATTTCAGGCGCGACTGAGGCTCCGGTGGAAGAGAAAAAGCTTCTGGAAAATGTGAGAAAACGAGTGCAGCTTTGGAATCAAACCGCGCCTTATTACACCGATCAGGAAGACGGTCCGCACAAAGCAGACCAATCCCGCGGCACCGAGTCCGTCCTCAATGCGCTTATCCTTGCCAGTGCCGACGCCCGGAGCGGGCGGCTGAGCGATGATGCGCTGGCGGCCTTTGCTTACATGTGGGACTGGCAATACACAGCCGGCCGCAACCGGGGAGCCTGGGCGTGGCTCCAGTTCGATAATGAACCTTTCGAAGGCCACGACTCGGAATACTATGGCGCAGCGCTCGCCGCAGTCGCGGTGGGTCTTGCGCCCGACGATTACGGTTCGTCGCCAGGCATCCAGAAAAACATCAGCCTGCTTCGCGAATACCTCAACGCGGGGCTGGACCGTCAGTCGCTGATAAACCGCATTACAGCGCTTTGGGCCTCGGAGGAGGTGCCGGGACTTCTTAGCCCAGAGAAGCAGCAGGCGATCATCCGAGAGGCGCTCCGCGCGCAGAGTGCCGACGGAGGCTGGAGTCTCGCTTCTCTCTCGTGGAGCTGGAGAGATTGGACCGCAAAATCGCTGACTAAGCTTTACGTTAGGTCCAACGAATCCCTGCTGCATCCGAAGAGCGACGGTTACGCGACCGGATTCATTGCGTACGTCCTTGAAAAGTCAGGCGCTTCGCCCAATGGTTCACAGTTACGTCGCGCGCTCGCTTGGCTGAAACGCAGTCAGAACGCAACCGAGGGCTCCTGGCCCGGATACTCGTTAAATAACCGTGTGAGCCCTTCGTCTGAAATGGGCCATTTCATGAGCGATGCGGCTACCGGGTTCGCCGTGCTCGCCCTGGTCCAAAGCAGCGCGCGTAGTGCCGCGCCGAACGTCGCATCTGACCAAGGGCGTCGGGAGCGAACCTTATGGCGCGCTTTGAATGGCCGTGCCTTTCCAGGGAGCGAACAATGAATCAACACACAGAACATCGTGACTTGGCCGAATTTGCCCACTGCCTTTCCGTAGCGGAGCCGCACACCTGCGCGGGATCGCCAACGAAAGTTTCAGTACAGCTCGCCGAGATGTGGCAGAAACTGCTCAGCGTAGGCTCCGTCGGGTCCGATGATGATTATTTCAATCTCGGGGGAGATTCGATCCTCGCGGTTCACCTGTTTGCGGAGATCGACAGGACTTTTGGGGTGAGGCTCCCGGTGGCTGTGCTCTTTGACGCTCCCACGGTGGACTCGCTCGCGCGCCGAATTGAGGGCGAGCTTCAGTCATCGGGATCATCATCTCTGGTGGTGATCCAGGCGAAGGGTGAACGCCCTCCCTTCTTCTGTATACACGGGGCGGGTGGAAACGTCTTGATCTACCGTGATCTTTCGTTGCACCTCGGGTCTGATCAGCCGTTTTATGGCTTGCAGTCCCAGGGTCTTGACGGCAGTCAGCCTCCACTCAAAACCGTCGAGGAAATGGCCTCACGTTATGTGAAAGAGATCCGACGCGCTGAGCCGAGAGGGCCTTACTTGCTTGGCGGCTATTGTGGTGGCGGCACGATTGCGTACGAAGTGGCCCAGCAGCTTCGCGACGCAGGGGGAGACGTGGCCTTGCTGGCTCTCTTCGACACCATGAACTGGGCAAAAGTTCGGCCGCCCTCGCTGGCAGGCAAGTTCTACCGCCAGGTTCAGCGGTTCGCGTTCCATGCAGGCAATTTTTTTCACCTCGACGCCCGGGATCAGTTTCGATTCGTTCTGGGAAAGGCCCGAACGATGCGCAGCCGGGCTCCAGTCTGGTGGGGTCTCATCTCCGGTCGTTTTTCAAGACATTTCGGAGCAAGCACCCATCCTTCCCGTGTGCTGGGCGACATCTGGCGGGCTAATGATCGCGCGTGCCAGGCTTACGTCGCCAAGCCGTTTGACGGAGTGATTACGGATATTCGACCCATTAAGCAGTATCGAATGTATAGTCAACCTGGCCTGAAATGGGTGGCTTTGGCCCGGCGTGGGCAAACGGTTTCGGTTCTGCCGGTCTATCCTGCTGGAATGCTGACGGAGCCTTTGGTCAGACATCTCGCGAAGGCCCTCAGGGAATCCATCGACCAAGCCATTCGGGAGCATGAGTTCCATGCGACAGCGCGAAGGGCTTGACCAAGTTGCGCCTGAAAAATCGCTCTCTGCCGATGTGCAGAGAGCTGGCACTCATCTACGATTGAGGCATACAAGCATGAAGGTAATTGAAGGGTGCTTCCCACCAGAAGCAGCGGACGTTTGCCGGGTGAGTGATGGCCTTTTCGGATGGATGGGCCGCCAATTCGATCGATATGGCGACACGTACCAGAGTTTCTTGTTCGGAAGGCGCATGTATGCAACCCGAAGCGCCGAATTCGCTTACCATGTTCTCGTCGAGAATTGGCAGAATTACGTTAAGGGCCAAATGATCGAGCGCGTTGCTATTCTTATGGGCGACGGCTTGGTCACTAGCGAGGGCGATCTATGGCGTCGCCAGCGCCGCATGATCCAACCGTCCTTCAATCATGAATCTCTTGCGCCGTTAAGCCAATTGATCACCGGCGTCAACTCCGATCTCTGTCGAAAGTGGCAAATTGCCGCCCGGAAAAACGAGGGTGTGAATGTTACGCGTGATGTCAGCCACGCGGCCCTTGAAGTCGTCCTGCGTTTTCTATTGGGCGAGGATTACGACCATCTCGCGTCTCATTTCGACCTGCTTTCCGAGGAAAAGGCCCGCGACATGGCTTTTGCCCGCGCCTTCCTGGACCTCAGAAAAGTCATTCAGCGGCTCATCGAGCGGCGGCGTAAGGAGCCTTCGATTTCTGTTGATGCGCTAGGTGCTTTCATGCAAGCGCGTGATCCCCAGACCGGTCAGCTAATGGCCGACAGGCAGCTCATCGACGAAATCCTTACCATGCTCGTGGCCGGTCATGAGACGACAGCTACAACGCTCAATTGGATGTGGTACCTGCTCTCGCAGCATCCCGACGTAGAAGGCAAGCTCGATAAAGAGCTGAAGCTTAACTCCTTCTCGGGATTCGCGGACCTTTCGAAGTTTCCGTACACCCGACAGATTGTTGAAGAAGTTATGCGTTTGTATCCCGCGCTGTGGCTGATTTCTCGCAGGGCTATCGCTGACGATCGCCTGGGTGGGTATGCGGTTCCTGCCGGGACGGAAATCTATACCCCACCTTACTTCATCCAACACAATCCGGAAATTTGGAAGGACCCCGAGCGCTTTGATCCGGATCGCTTCAGCCCGGCCAACCTGAGGGCTCGGTATCGATTCGCCGCGATCCCTTTTGGCGCTGGTCCCAGGAATTGCATCGGCTCACACTTCGCCCGTGCCGAGATGCAGATTCACCTCTTGACCATAGGGGCCCGCTTGCGTTTGCGCTACGTTCAACCCAGGCCGATCGAGATCGAGGCCGGGGTAAACTTGCGCAACAAGTTTGACTTCATCATGCATCCAGAGATGAAGGAGTGAGGGAAAATTTCCCGTGTGCGGAATAGTAGCCATCTTTTCTCAAGACGCTCCGATTGACGATCTCTCGCTCGAGCGCGCGACGGCAAGCCTGCGCCACCGTGGCCCAGACGGGCAGTTTCGGTGGATCGCGTCAGACCGCAAGGCTGGCCTTGGACACGCCCGGCTGAGCATTATCGACCTTCTCAATGGGAAGCAGCCCATTGCCAATGAGGATGAGTCGATCAGGATCGTGGTGAACGGCGAATTCTATGGTTACGAAGAGGTTCAGAAGGCGCTTGAGCTCTCCGGTCATCGACTGCGGACGCGTTCGGATAGCGAGATTGCACTCCATCTGTATGAGGATCTCGGCCCCGGCTGCCTGGCCCGCCTGCGCGGCGAGTTCGCGCTCGTGTTATGGGACAGCAGAAGCCAGACGGTCTTCGCTGCCCGCGATAGGTTTGGCATCAAGCCGCTGTTCTACTCATGGCACGAGCGGTCGCTCTACCTGGCGTCCGAGGTGAAAGCTCTGTTCGCGGCGGGCGTTCCAGCCCGTTGGCAGGACGAGTCGATTTACAACAGCGGAGGTCTGGCCAGGCAGCCGCAGGATACACTTTTCGACGGCGTCTATCAGATTCCGCCCGGCCATTATATGGTGGTCCGCGGCGGCCGCTGTGAAGTGAATCGCTACTGGGATTTCGATTATCCGGTCGAGGACGGTACGCAGCCCCTGCGCTCGGACGCTGAATATGCCGCCGAATTCCTTCAAACGTTTGATGAGGCGGTTAAGACGCGGCTCCGCGCCGATGTTCCCGTGGCCTGCTATCTCAGCGGAGGGATCGATTCTTGTGCGGTTCTCGGCTCAGCGGCGCGGCACCACGCTGGGCCTATCCGGGCCTTTACGCTGAGGTTCGACCGCCCGGAATACGACGAAGGGGCCGTTGCGAGCGAAATGGCCACCAAAGCCGGCGCGGAGTTCTGTCCCGTGCCAATCCTCGATGACGATCTCGCGGATCATTTCGCCGGCGCAACACTCCACGCGGAAACGCTTTGCGTGAACGCTCATGGCGTCGCGAAGTACCTTCTCAGCCGCGCGGTGCGACAGGCAGGCTATAAAGTGGTGCTCACGGGCGAGGGTTCTGATGAGATGCTAGCGGGATACCTGCACTTCCGCCGCGACCTGGCCCCGAGAAACGGCACCGCGCGAGCGCCGGCATTTCCCGCCGCAGCGCCGCCCAGTTCACTGCAGGCAGGGAGCACGCCGAGGAGGGTCAGCCCGATCCATGAGATTCTGGGCTTCGTTCCCGGATGGCTTGAGACCGCCTCAGCCCTGTCCGCCAAGGTTCGCTCGGTCCTTGCAGATGATTATGTCAGGTCCCTCGATGGCCGGGACGGGATCCAGAACTTTCTCGACGAGCTGGACGTTCCTGGTCAGCTTGCGGGACGAAATTCATTGCATCAGTCGCTCTACCTCTGGGCTAAGACCCGGTTGCCCAACTACATCCTGACCGTCCTGGGCGATCGAATGGAGATGGCCCACTCCGTTGAGGGGAGAGTGCCGTTTCTGGACCATCGTCTGGTGGAGCTGATCCGTTCTCAGCCCGTTGCCCAGAAAATCCGCGGAGGTTCGCAAAAGTATGTGCTGCGGGAATCCTTGCGGAACGTGATCACAGAAACGGTTTATAAGCGGCACAAACACCCATTCCTGACCCCGCCGGCGATGATCAACGCCCGAAGTCGGTTCAGCTTGCTGATTCAGGACACACTTCGGGGCCCGTCACTGAGATCGATGCCGTTTTTCGACCAGAGGAAATTGATCAGGCTTTTGGATGATCTTCAGACGGAAGATGAATGCTCTCGCGCCGCAAGCGACCAGCTTCTTATGATAGCGACGAGCGCGTGCGTTCTGCACGAGGGCTTCCGACTCTCGGCATGACTTCGTCTGAAACGCAGTGCAACGATCTTCCCGCGGAGCTATTGGCTTGGCTGCCCGACTCTGAGAACCTGTGGCCGAACTACCACCCCTGGACTGGAGTGTGCCTCATGACGAGGCGATCTAGCGATTTTCAAGGCAACTCGGAAAGGTGCCGATGAGAATACTCAGCGAAATGAGCGATACGAAGGTTGCGATTATCGGGGCCGGTCCCTACGGCTTATCTCTTGCTGCGCATTTGGGGAGACATGGCATCGGCTACCGGATTTTCGGACGCCCGATGGACAGTTGGCGGGAGCACATGCCGGCAGGTATGATGCTCAAATCGGACGGCTTTGCCTCAGACCTCTATGATCCTGACCACGAATTTACTCTCGAGCGCTTCTGTGCTGAACAGCGGCTTCAATATTCCCATGTGGGTCTTCCGATAAAGCTCACAACGTTCGTTGAATACGGCTTGGCGTTCGGCAGGCGCATGGCGCCTGCGCTCGAAGAGACTCTGGTAACCGATCTGCGGCGGACGGCTTTGGGATTCGAACTGACCATCGAGAGTGGCGAAGCCGTAAGGGTTCGGCACGTAGTTCTCGCGGTCGGGGTCACCCACTTCTCCTTCATTCCACCCGTGTTTGCTGAACTCCCAGAGGAATTTGTGTCTCACAGTTTTCGTCATCACCGTCTCGTGGATTTCAGGAACCGTCGGGTTGTTGTGGTTGGCGCCGGAGCCTCGGCGATTGATCTGGCCGGGCTTTTGGCTGAGCAGGGCGCTGAGGTAACTCTTGTTGCGCGCGCCAGCTCGTTGAAGTTTCATAGCATGCCTTTGAGCGATCGCCGCCCTTTGTGGCAGCGGTTTCGGCACCCCGGTTCGGGGCTCGGTCCCGGGCTTCGAACCTGGTTCTACTCGAACTTCCCGGGGATGTTCCACTCATTTCCCAAGTCCGTTCGCTTCGAGCTTGTCAGGACCACGCTGGGTCCCTCCGGAGGCTGGTTTGCCCGGCAGGCTCTCGCAGGCCACGTGACTTTAATGCTGGGACACGCCGTTGAGCAGGCGCGCACAGAGAACGGGAAGGTGGCGCTGCAGATGCGCGGGGTGGACCGACTCAAACGCAGGGTTACTGCTGACCATATCATCGCTGCGACGGGGTATAAGGTTGACCTCTCCCGCCTTCCGTTCCTTGGCACCGAGCTTCGTCAAGCCGTCAAGACGGCGGGCGGGTCTCCGATTCTTTCCCCTGTCTTTGAATCTTCCGTACCAGGCCTTTACTTTACAGGACTCGCTTCCGCGAACAGTTTTGGACCGGTCATGCGGTTTGCGTACGGTGCAGGTTACACGGCCAAAGTACTCGCACGCACCATGCAAAAAGCTTGTCTACAGTCGGCGGGTGCAGCCATGTCTGAGTCTCAGGCGATCTTGGCCAATCCCTGATATCAAATGGTAACACCTTGAAGATCGAGACACTTGCCATCCACGCCGGGTACAACGGCGATCCGACCACGAAGGCAGTCGCTGTCCCCATCTATCAAACGATCGCCTTCGAGTTCGATAGCGCTGATCATGGTGCAGCGCTTTTTAACCTCGAGGTCGAAGGAAACATTTACACGCGGATCGGGAACCCGACGAACACCATCCTTGAAAAACGTGTCGCGGCGCTGGAGGGCGGAGTTGACGCACTCAGCGTGAGCTCGGGGATGGCTGCAGTTCACTATGCGATGTGGAACATTACAGAATTCGGGAATAACATTGTCTCCCTTCCGCAACTCTATGGGGCCACCTACACGCTGCTCGACCATATCTTCGCCCGCCAAGGTGTCACCGCGCGCTTTGCGGCGGACGATACCCCGGAGGCTGTCGAGCGGCTCATCGATGAAAACACACGCGCGGTCTTTTGCGAGAGTATCGGGAATCCGGCAGGAAATGTAGCGGACATCGAGGGCTTGGCTCGCGTTGCACACCGGCATGGCGTGCCCCTGATCGTCGATAACACCGTCGCCACGCCGATTCTGCTTCGTCCAATCGAATACGGCGCTGATGTCGTAGTTCATGCGATGACAAAATTCATGGGAGGGCACGGAACCACTCTCGGCGGCATCATCGTTGACGGCGGCCACTTTCCGTGGGACCAGTATCCCGATCGCTTCCACATGCTGACGCGGCCAGAGGCCGCGTATCATGGCGTCGTTTATACCGAGCATTACGGAGCGGCCGCTTTTGCGGCGCGCTGCCGAACCGTTTGCCAGCGAAACAACGGCGCCACGCTTTCGCCTTTCAACGGGTTTCTACTCCTGCAGGGAATCGAGACGCTTCCGCTCCGGATGGAACGGCACGTTGAAAACGCCCGCAAAGTCGCCGAGTTCCTCCGCAGCCATCCTGCAGTCGAGTGGGTCAACTACTCGGGCTTCCCGGACAGCCCGCTCTACGCCATGGCCCAGAAATACCTCGGCTCGCGGCGGTGCTCACTCCTGACGTTCGGCGTCAAAGGCGGGCTCGAAGCGGGTAAGAAGTGTTTCAATGCGTTCCGGCTGTTCAAGCGGATGGTGAATATGGGCGACGCCAAGTCGCTAACGTGTCACCCTGCCTCGACAACTCATCGGCAGTTGTCGCCAGAAGAACAACGCAAAGTGGGAGTGACTCCGGAGATGATTCGGCTCAGCGTGGGGATCGAACACATCGAAGATATCCTTGCCGACCTCGACCAGGCACTCGACGAAGCCTCAAAATGATCGGATGGTCCCTACAAACGTCTGGAGGCGCACAATGCCCGTCTGGGTAAATGGCAGCCATGCTCCTACGGGCTCACATGGGAGTGAAGTGGCCGCCAGGGCATCGGCCAACCTGGGCGGCTGCACGATCTCCATTGCACTGATCAACAACATGCCCGATGCCGCCTTGAAAGATACAGAGCTTCAATTTTTGGAGCTTCTTGACGCGGCCGCCGGAGACATTCCCATGCGGGTTGCACGATATTCCCTGCCCGGCATCGTCCGCGGGACCCAAGGGCGGCAGCGATTGAATGACTTCTATCAGAGCATCGGGGACCTATGGAACAGCGGCGCGGACGTTTTGATTATGACTGGAACCGAGCCTCATCAGCCCGACCTGCGCCGGGAGCCGTACTGGCGCATCCTCACGCAAGTCCTGGACTGGGCTGCGGAGAATACCCATTTCGCCCTCCTTTCGTGCCTCGCTGTGCATGCGAGCGTTCTTCACAGCGATGGGATCACGCGCCACGCCTTGCCTGATAAACGGTTTGGTGTGTTTGAAAGCGAACCGGCATCGAACCACGCGCTCATCCATGACACGCCGGCCCACATCAGGTTTCCCCATTCACGCTGGAACGAAGTGCGTGAATGTGATCTTGTTCCGTCAGGTTACGTTGTGCTCACAAGATCTGCTGTGGCAGGCGTCGATTCGTTTGTCAAAAGGAATGGGAAAAGCTTGTTCTGGCACTTCCAGGGCCATCCCGAGTATGGCGCCCTGACACTGCTCAAAGAATACAGACGGGACGTAAGACGGTTTCTAAATCATGAAAGAGAAACGTATCCCGCCTTTCCATCGGGATATTTTGACCACGCCGCTGAAAGTCTTTTGATGGAATTCAGAGTGAAGGCTCTGGCCGATCCCCGCGTTGAGCGCATGGATTCGTTTCCCACGGCTGAAATCAGCGCGGGACTGACGAGGGCATGGCGTCCCGCTGCAATTCTCTTCTACCGTAACTGGATGAACTACGTTGTATCAAGAAAGTCGCAACCCACAAGGCCGGTTGCGGTTTCGAGCAAACTCTCGAGACTGAGCGCGCTTTCATCCTGACAGTCCATAACAGCTCATCGCACATGCCAGAACGACTGCAATCTGAACTTCCGGACCGCGACGCAGAGCAAATCTCCGATCTTGTTGCGCCATGGGCGGAGCGCACTCCCGGCCATCCCGCGCTTCGGGATCCCACTGGCCAGTGGACTTACCGCCAGCTCGCGGACGCCATCCTCGAGGCCCGGGATTGGCTTGAGCAGTCGGACGTGCGCCCAGGCGACCGGGTGATGATGGTGTGCGAAAATTGCCGGGCGTTCGTGGCTTTACTCCTCGCAGCAGGCAGCATTGGCGCGTGGCCCGTGCCCGTGAATGCGCGCCTTTCAGCGCGGGAAGTGGACGAAATCCGGGAGCACTGCGGTGCCCGTTGCGTGATTTACGTCCCAGGCGCATCGTTGTTCCCTGCAAGACATGCCGAGCGGCACGGCGTCACGATTTCAAGCGTCGGAATCCTGGGTGACGTCGGTCTCGGGCTGTTCAACCATGAAGCTGTCCCTGAGCCCGTCGAACAGAAAAGAATGGAGCGGGTTGCTGTTGTCCTTTACACCTCAGGGAGCACCGGAAGGCCCAAGGGGGTGATGCTGACCCAACGAAACCTCTTGTTTGCGGCGTCGGGATCGGCCAAGATTCGCGCCTTGAGCCCACGCGACCGCATCACGGGCATCCTTCCTATTGCGCACGTCGCCGGCCTGTCGGTAGCGTTACTCGGGACGCTGATCAGCGGCGCGACGCTGTATCTCTTCGAGCGCTTCGATCCGGCCAGCATGCTCCGATCTCTCGAATGCGATGCGCTTACCGTGCTCTTGGGCACGCCGGCCATGTATTCGCTGCTCGCCGAATACGCAAGTCTGAAAGGCATCCGTTCGCTGAATCTTCCGCGCCTTCGAGTCACTTCCACCGCGGGCGCGCCGCTTGGGCCCGAGGTGAAATCGTCCGCTGAGAAGCTCTTTGGTCTTCCATTGCAAAACGCGTATGGGATGACGGAGTGCTCTCCGAATATTGCCCAGACCAGGATCGAAGCCCCGCGCAGCGATACCTCCGTCGGGCCCGCATTCCCCGGGGTAGAAATCCGGCTTCTGGGAGATGATCGGGAACCTGTCGGCGAAGGAGAAGTTGGCGAGTTGTGGGTGCGAGGCCCAAATATTATGAAGGGATATTATCGCGAGCCGGAAGCGACCGCCTCCGTCCTGGACCACGACGGCTGGTTTAGAACAGGGGATTTGGCGCGCATGGAGGATGGGAATCTCTTCATTGCCGGTCGGGCGCGCGAGATGATCATTCATTTTGGCTTCAATGTCTATCCAGCGGAGGTCGAAGCCGTTCTCGACACGCATCCGGCCGTCGCGCGCTCGGCGGTGATTGGCCGGCGATCCGGCGAAATGCATGGCGACGAAGAGATATTGGCCTTTGTGCAACCCGTTTCTGGCCTTTCACCGACGCCCGGCGAATTGGCCGAGCACGCTGCGCGGGCGCTTACCCCTTATAAGAGGCCCTCAAGAATCCTCGTCGTGCCGGCGCTCCCAGTCACAGCGAACGGGAAGGTCGCTAAGAACGAGCTCGCGAGGATCGCGAGCCGCTCATTCGCGGAAAACAGCGCGTAAGAAGGACCTACTGCGTCCCGCACATTATAGTGACGGTTTTCGTAGCGCCGGCATCTTGCCGGCTCTTGAAAAGAGCCGCCGGGACGGCGGCGCCACCTCCGCCGACCGTCACAATATAATGCGGACCTCTGTAAATAATCCAGGTTAAAGAACAGCCTCGATCAATTGTGGTCCCCGGCTCTCGAACGCCGCTCCGAGCGCGCCGCTGAATTCTCCAAGTGTGCGCGCGCGGCACGCCGTTACGCCCATACTCTTTGCGAGGAAGGCAAAGTCAAGTTCTGGTCCGCTGAGGCTAAACAGGCTGGACGCAACCGGTCCGGGATCGCCGCAACCGTATGCCAGGTACTCCCGGGAGAGCACGGCGTACTCGCGGTTAGAGAAGACCACCGTCGTCACGTCCAAGGCTTCGCGAGCGATGGTCCAGAGCGCCTGGATCGTATACATCGCGCTGCCATCTGCCGTGAGGCAAACCACTCGGCGGCCCGGAGACGCAATAGCCGCTCCTGCGGCCATCGGCAGCCCGATGCCAATCGATCCGCCAGTGTTCCCGAGCCAGTCGTGCGGAGGCGCGCCACGCGCAGCCGCCATCATCGCTCGGCCCGAGGTCATCGATTCATCGGCCACAATCGCGCCCTCCGGCAACAATGCCGCAACGGCGTCCGCAAGTCCAGCGAGCGTCATCTCCGCTCCCCCAGGAACGGGCGGACGCTGAGGCTTCTCTGTCGCGGGTGCGACTTGGCGCAACGAGAGGGCGTCTACCAACATCCCGAGCGCGCCGGCGCAGTCCTCGCTTGGAGCTGCGAGCACGAATACGTCGCACTCTTCAGGTACAGGCGAGCCGGGCCTTCCCGGGTGGGCAAAGTACGAAACCGGCCGTTCGGCTCCCACCAGGAGAAGTTGGCGGAATTGAGCGAGCAGGCGCGCTGATTGCTCATGAACATACGGAATCCGGTCAACTACGGGCCGTCCGGCACCACGTTCGATACGCTTGAAAGGATAGGGTGCCAGCAGCATTGCGCCCGTCCCCGCAGCAATTCGCCCGGCCGAAATCAACCCTTCTCCGATAAGCCCGTTGTCCGCGAGAATGATGCCGGTACGGAGCCCTGAACGCAGCTTTTGAGCCGCCTGCTCGACTGTGGGCGCCGAAGGAAGAGCCGCCTTGGGAAGAGGGCGAACGGCGGCCACCGAGCCTCCATCACCCCACGCCACGTCAGCAGGAACGATCAGTGTAGCCACCCCCGCAGGCAGCGAGCGAGAGGCTGTGACGGCTTCAGCCGCGTATAAACCGGCTTCCGGCGGCGTTTGCGGCGTTCGCAGCCACTTTGAGTAGGGCCGCGCGAGGCTCTCGATGTCCGCGACCAACGGCGACTTTAGCCGTGTGTGGCTGGCGGCATGTTGCCCGACGAGACTGACGATAGGGACCTGGGCGCGGCTGGCATTATGAAGGTTGGCGAGGCTGTTGGCGAGACCGGGGGCAAGGTGCAGCAGGGTGCACGCCGGTTTTCCTGCCATGCGGGCATACCCGTCTGCGGCACCCGTCACCACGCCCTCGAACAAGGTGGGAACGCAACGCACCGCTTGCACTCGGTCCATCGCGGCCACGAGGTGTATTTCCGACGTGCCGGGATTTGCGAAGCAAGTATTCACCCCTCCGGCCGCCAGCGTTCGAACGATGGCTTCAGCTCCCGTCACGGAATTCTCCAGCCCTCTGGGCCGTGCCGCTCGGCACGGTACCGTCCCTCCATCGCCCCCACTAAATGCTCCGTCAGCATCCTGCCAAGGCTCTCTACGCCGCTCCCAATCAACTCTGCGTGATTTCCAGGCGCGCTCTCCACTTCGAGGCTTGCCAGAAGGCTTTTCCATGCCGCGGCAGGTTTCGCTGGATAGTTCGTTAAAACCTGCGCGCGGATGAATTTTACGGGTCCTCGGTAGGGATGTGGCTCGTAGTGTGTCCAAGCTTGATACGCCGCATCCCGCACCTTGGCAAGCCCGGCGCAGCCTGCGATTGGAAGACCGCTGCGAAGGCCCTTTTCGGGGGATGCCTGCGCTCGGCGAAATCGGCCAAGGTGAAAAGCTGAGGCGGCACTGAGCCGGAACCTCGAAACGTCACGCCCCATTCCCCGCCCGATGAGACGCACCCGCTCGCCAGGTGAAAGCCGGCAGGGATGAGGATAAGAATCAATCAACGCCAACAGCCCTATCTCTTCGCCGCCCTCAAACAGCTGCCTGGAAACTTCCAGCATCACGAGGCCGCCCAGCGAGTACCCGATTAAATAGTAGGGGCCGGACGCTTGCTCTCCTCTAATCTGACCGACAAAAAACTCAGCCATATCCTCAATCCGATTGAATGGTTCGTTCAAGCCGTCCAGCCCTCGCGCCTGAAGTCCAAAGACCGGGTGTGGCAGCCGCAGGCTCTGGGAAAGCTCGAAGAGTTCCAAGGCAGTGCCTCCCAGGCCGTGGGTGATGAAGACCGGTGGCAGCATGCTGCCCTTCTTCAGAACAACCAAGGATCGGAGCGCTGGGGTCGAGGGCAATTCCAGACAGGCTGCCAAAGACGAGGGTGTGGGCGATTGGAGAATGAGCAAGGGAGTTAAGTCCCTCCCCCACTGCTGTGAAATCTCCTCAAAGAGCCGCAAGGCGAGTGAGGGATTCCCACCAATATCGAAGAAACCGTCGTCCGGAAGGATGGGCGACCGTCCGAGCACTCGCTCCCAGACCTGGGTGAGCGCTTCAACGACCGAGGTGCCCGGGACAGGTGTCATTTTTTCGCGTCTTCGCACTCTGCAGTCGCCGGCGCTCCGGCCGGCAGGTCAAAGCGCCGCACGCGGGAATGCGCGAAGTCCCAATAGAGTTCGCGCGCCTTGGAATAGAGTGGGCCGGCCGCGAGCGCTCGGTCGCCTATCCGCGCCACCGGAACCACCTTCGAGTAATTTCCGGTCGAAAAAATTTCGTCTGCCGATTCGAAGTCGCGGAGCGTAAGCACACTCTCAGTCACCGTGACCCCCGCACTGCGCAGCAGGGCAACGACGCGCCGGCGGGTTATCCCGGCCAGGAATGTGCCGTTCGGAATCGGCGTAAAAACACAGCCATCCCTGGCCATGAAGATATTGGAAGTCGCAAGCTCGGCAACGTTTCCAAGCATGTCACAGACAATCGCGTTATCGAAACCGCGAGCCTGCGCCTCGAAGAGAGCGCGCGCATTGTTCGGATACAGGCAGCCCGCCTTGGCATCCACTGGCATGTTTTCAATTGTGGGTCGGCGAAATGGCGAGAGGGTGACCGAAAAACCTTTGGGCTGACGCATCGGCGCTTCGTACATCACCAGGCACCATGTGGTCGAATCGGGGTCGTGCGCCTGGACCCACGGCCCTTCGCGCTCCGCCCAATACATGGGGCGGATATAGAGCGGCGTGTCACCCTCGAAGCGTTTGATGCCGTCGCGGATGAGGCTCATCCATTCGTCAACCGTCACCAACGGCTTCAGAAAGAGCTTTACCGCAGAGTCGTTGACGCGCGCGCAATGAAGATCGAGGTCTGGCGTGACGCCGTCAAATGCCCGCGCGCCATCAAAAACAACCGAGCACAACCACGTGGCGTGGTCGCGCACGCCCATTATCGGCAGATTCCCTTCATGCCAATCGCCCTTGAAGAATGTCCAGGTTCTTGATAACGGCTTCTGAGGAAACATCGCGGCACCCTCCAGTGAGACGATCTTGCCAGAATTCGACGCTGCGTTCAACTCGTTTAAGGGCGTTTCGAGCCTTTGGGCATGATGTTGGTTCTCTGTCTTCTCAAGGCTTCCTGGTGGAGTTCGGTAGCTTGAGACGAAATCACGTCGTCCTGGGGCGGATCAACCACGTCGAAGTGCCCGAACTCGTCCTTGCCGCGAACGAGTAGCACGATCGGCCGCGCATCACCATCCTGAACTACTTCCGGCGTGATGAATCGAACCGCAAGGCCTATTCTGGGTTTCTCAGATTTGTTCGCGTTCGAGCCATGGACGATTCCAATATGGTGGAGCGACATCTCCCCAGGTTGGAGGACCAGATCAACGGCTCGCGACTCCTCCACTGCCACGGCGATCTCCTGTCCGCGTGAAAGGGCGTTATCCTGCGCATAGGTTTCCATCTGTGGGAGCAGGGGCCCATCCTGGCTGCCGGGTATTACGCGCATGCACCCGTTTTCCGGACAGCTTTCCGACAATGCGATCCAGGCGGTGGTGACGTTCGGGGGACGAAGTCCCCAGTAGGTGGCATCCTGATGCCAGGAGATATAGGTCTTGTCACCCGGCATTTTGGGGAACCATTGCGAGCTCCAGACCATAAGATTCGGGCCTAACACGCTCTCGACGGCGTCCAGCACTTTCGGATGGGAAACCATCTGAAACACCCATCGCAGGAGTAAGTGAGTTTGCGTCATGACGATGTAGTGTTCTCGTGGAGGCAGCCCACTGATTCGCTCTCGGTTTCGTGATAGGTAATCCTGAAAGTGCCCGCGAAATTTTTCGGTCTCCGAGGCACCGAAAACTCGAACGGGGTAATGATATCCACGTTCACGGTAAGCTTGCTGCTGGGACGCGCTCAGTTTCTTCTTTCCATCGCTGGTCATGCTTTATTTTCTCCCGTCGTCTCTGATTCACTCCCATCTACCTCAATTTCATTTTATAGGGTCTGCCGACGAAGATCACAAAAGCTCTCCGTGGTTCATCCTCGAGTTGTAACCCGTGTCTGTCCCGGATGATGGTAAGATAGCGGCAGATCTTTATTCGCGTAGGCCGATTGAAGGTGACTGAATGCAACTGACTGTTCCCATCACTGAACGTCAAACGGCGGTTCGCTTCCCGGCGGGGACGCTCCATTGGAGTGAAGAGGAGTTCTTTCAGTTCTGTCAAGCCAACCGCGGGCTGCGGATTGAGCGGTCAGCGAAAGGGGAAATCGTCGTGATGTCACCTGCCGGCGGGTACTCGAGTTTTGAGAGCGGGGAGGTGTTCGGGCAACTGCGGACCTGGGCAATCAGGAACCGCAAGGGAGTAGCTTTTGACTCAAGCGCAGGCTTTCGCATGCCGAACGGGGCGACGCGATCGCCGGATGCCGCCTGGATCGAGCTAACACGGCTTGAGAAATTGAGCCGCCGCGAGAAGGAGCAGTTCATTCCTCTATGCCCAGACTTTGTAATTGAGGTTGCCTCACCTTCCGATGACACTTCGAGCCTGCACGAGAAAATGCGAGAGTATGTGGAGTGCGGCTTGCGTCTCGGATGGCTGATCCTGCCGACATTGACTCAAGTGGAGATCTATAGTCCCGCGGGAGCCGAGACGCTCGACTCACCCGTGACGATCAATGCCGATCCTGTTCTGCCCGGGTTCACGCTAGAACTCGCCTCCATCTGGAGCCCACCGTTTTAAGGGGAGGGAAACGTGTTCGTCAAAGCTTCCTGGCGAGGCGCACGGATGAGGACGAGCACGAAGGCGGTTGGGCGCAGCGGGCACCGGACTGGGCGCTTCATTCCGCAGTCGCAGGTGTTACGTTCCATCCATCGATGGCCACCACGGGCTTTCGTCCGCCCAATTCCGAGCGCGAGTACCTGGCGGCAACGGTTCGCTTCTCGCCCGGCATCAGCTCAAAATAATTGTCCTGCCAGAGAATCGGATGAACATCTTCCCCGCCCGCGCCTTTAAGCACCCGTAAGTGTACGAAGAAGGCGAGGTGGCGGGTAGGATTTTGCAGCGTGACTTCCTCCTTCGCGCTCGCACCCGAAGTTTGCGCCTGGGCTGAGATTTCGAGCGAGACCCGCGGCAGCTTGCTGAGACCGTTTTTCTCGTGAGGCTCGAGGCGCACAGTCTCCGAAAGCGAAACGTGGCCAATTCGCGCCCGGAGCGTCCCTTGAGCGGTTCGTCCGGTGGCGTTGATCAAGTCCGCTGCAACCGTAAGATGCGCAACCGAGAGAGACGGAAGATCAAAACGAGTGATAACCTGCGCGTGGCGCACAGCGACAGGACCGCTCGCGGTGACGTACACCTCGCGGTAAAGCCCCATGTCCTTGTCGGGCGGCAAAGGATTCCAATCCACAAAGGTGATGGCAAGGTCATCCGGAGTGGGCACAAAGACTTCGAGGGCGAGCGTGTTTTCCCTGCCCGGCGCTGCCCAATCCGTAATGTTAAATTCGTAGTGCCGCCGCATGCCATTCACCTGGCTGGTATTCGCCACAGGGTGGCCGTTCAGCCAGATGTTCGCGCTGTTGTTGATGCCATCAAAGTGCAGCGATAGCATCTTGCCGCGCGTGCTTGAAGGAAGGTGGAACTGGGTGCGAAACCACCAGCCAACTCGGAACGGGCTCTCCGACGGCATGGGGAGATTCGCAAAATTCGCTCCGATCGGGTAGGTGGTTCCCGGAATGGATCGCAGGTTCATGCCGTAATCAGGGTTTGGATAAACCCGGTTTTTCACCAAAGTCGCGAGTACGGTAGAGGGAATATGGGCAGGGTACCATCCATGCGGCTGAAAGCGCGCCGTCGAGATCACGCTACCGGTCTCGCCGACCTTGGCCGACGATTGGATCATCCAGTTTTGATCGAGAACCATGCGGGACCCCGGAGCCAGGAGCGTGCCGCCAATGGCCTGAGCCCGCGCGTTCGAGAGGCATAACGCGCCAAGCAATAAAGCGGCTACAAGATTCTTCATGAATTTTCGCTTTCACTCTAATCGAAATACCCACGGCACGAGCCATGCCGTGCTACCCACTTACCCGGAGTGTCGAAGGAACCATCAACTTACCTTACCGGCACAAAACAAATTAAGCAAAGGAGCGCGAAAAATTTGACAGGATACCCTCAGTAGTTTAGATTGTGCCTTCCTGCAGGCGGAGCAAGCCGGGTGGGGGGGTGCCGGATGGATTTCTTAAAAGCAGCCAAAGGAATGGAGACAGGCAGATGCTCGATCTGGGATTCGTTCGCGACAATCTGGAGTGTGTGAAGCAAAAGCTGGAGGAGCGGGGGGCGGAAAACCTGCTGGGCAATTTCGAAGAGATGGATCGCGAAAGGCGGCGTCTATTGGTGGAAGCAGAAGGCCGCAAGGCGCGCCGCAACAAAGTGTCTAATGAAATCGCCGCGCTGAGGAAGCAGAATCAGGATGCCTCGGTGCTGATCACAGAAATGAAGCAACTGGGAGCAGAAATCGCGAGGCTGGACCAAGAGGCCGGCGAGCGCGACGAAGAGCTCCGGAAGATCCTGGTGCGTATCCCCAACTTGCCTCATTCAAGCGTACCGGTGGGGAAAACCGCCGCCGAGAACCAGGAAGTGCGCCGCTGGGGAGAGCCGCGCAAGCTTGACTTCCAGCCCAAACCGCACTGGGAGCTTGGGACCGCGCTGGGCATTCTGGATTTCGACCGCGCCGCGAAAATCAGCGGAGCCCGCTTTGCCATTTATTCCGGCGTCGGCGCGAGACTCGAACGAGCCCTCGCCAATTTCATGCTTGACCTTCACACTCGCGAGCATGGCTATACGGAAATTTTCCCTCCGTTTATTGTGAACTCAGCAACCCTTTTCGGCACCGGCCAATTGCCTAAGTTTGCTCAAGATCTCTTTAAGCTGGAAGGAACGGATTACTGGCTCATCCCCACAGCAGAAGTGCCGGTAACCAATCTTTACCGGGACGAAGTCCTGGAGGCTGCTTCCCTGCCCCTCAAATATTGCGCCTGGACAGCCTGTTTCCGAAGTGAGGCCGGCTCCTACGGAAAGGATACCCGCGGGCTTATCCGCCAGCATCAGTTCCAAAAAGTGGAGCTGGTGAAATTTGCGCTTCCTGAAAAATCTTACGATGAGCTCGAAAGCCTCACCTCGGACGCCGCAACGGTGCTCGAGCGGCTGGGCTTGCCTTACCGCGTTGTGGCACTCTCAACGGGTGATTTGGGATTCAGTTCTGCCAAGACTTATGACCTGGAGGTCTGGCTCCCTTCGATCGCGGAATATAGAGAGATTTCTTCCTGCTCGAACTGCGAGGCCTTTCAAGCGCGCCGCGCCAATCTTCGCTTCCGGCGCGGCAAGGGCGGCAAAACCGAGTTCGTTCACACGCTGAACGGGAGCGGAGTCGCCGTTGGGCGCACCTGGCTCGCGGTGCTCGAAAACTATCAGCAAGCTGATGGCTCCGTCGTCGTCCCGGAAGTTTTGCGACCGTACCTGGATGGGCAGGAGTCTATTCAACCTCGGATACCCTGATGCGGTCAATGTGAATGATAAGGAGAGGATCTGTATGAACCACACTATCACTCGACGCGAGTTTCTTGGAGTTGCCGGCGCAGCAGGCTTCTCGGTGGGTGCAGCGCCGCCCGGGGGCGTGCGCCTGCCCCAAGCGGCGCCCTGGCCGCAGGACCGCGCCGCGGCAATCAGCCTCACGTTTGACGATGCCATGGATACGCAGCTCGATCATGTACGTCCCATCCTGAAAAAGCACGGACTGCGAGGCACCTTCTTCGCGATTACCGGCCCATCGAGCTCTTGGCGCAGGCGGTTCGGAGATTGGGAGAATCTGGCGGCAGAGGGCAACGAAATCGGCAGCCATACCGTGCATCACCCGTGCCTGCTGAAACACATCAAACCGCACGCCCAAGACTACACGCCCGAGATGATGCACCAGGAAATTCAGAACAGTTGCCAGGAGATTGTCAGCCGCCTGGGAACTCATCGCGGGTTGACGTTTGCCTATCCTTGCGGTGATATGTCCTTTGGCCCTCCCGCGCAGCAGGTCCCGAACCAGGCGCGCTACCTGGAGTACGTGGCGGAATACTGTTTCGCGGCACGAACCTACAACAGTTGGGCGCCTGTCGTTCCCGAAGACCTTAACCCGCTCACCATCCCTGTGCTCGGCTGGACGGTGGGAAGGGACTTTCCAACCCTTTTGTCCATTATGGAGCCAGCGCGGCAAGATCATCACTGGGGTGTGTTCGTGTTCCACGGCGTGGGAGGGCAATGGCTCTCGATCAAGAGCCAGACGCTTGATGAGCTCGCCGGTTATCTTGAGGGACATCACGAGATTTGGACCGCCACCTTCGGGGATGCTGTGCGCTATATTCAGGAGGCGAAGGCGCTGGGCATCCAGGCGCGAGAATCCGCAAGCCACCATGCCCAGTTCGCTCTCACTTGGCCCATGGACCCAAAAGTCTATGATTTGCCGCTCACGCTGAAATGGACATTGCCGTCGGCATGGAAGGCGTGCACGGCAGAAGCAGATGGCCGCATGCTGGCCTGCTCAGCAGCGGCTGAAGCGGGATCAGGGACGGTGCGCGTGGACGTTCCCGCACAAACGAGGATTGTCCAGTTTCGGGCGGCGTGACTCCAGACCAACCCCTCATCCGCCCCTCTACGTCGGGCACCTTCTCCCCTAGGGAGAAGGGTGGAGAGCGTAACGACCGGGATGAGGGGTCGCGATCAGGTGCGGTTCGGGGAAGACGAGCAATCGTTATGATTAAGGGATAACGGCGAAGGCCTGATTTGAGTCAGCACTTTGGCTTCCTCCGGCACTCTCTGCCGTGGTCACGTAGTAGTAGGTCTGGCCCGCTCCGACCGTCGAGTCTGTGTAAGTGGTGGCTGTTACAAGCGATGAATTGAGCTGTGCGTACGGCCCCCCGGACAGCGCCCCACGGAAGACGTTATAGCCGACGATGCTCGAAGAACTACTCGCCACCCAGTTTAACGTCACCGACTGCGCGCCGGCCACGCCTGTGGCGGAGAGTGAAACGGCATCATGAGAATCAGTGGCATTGCTCATTACGGACACGTAGCCATTGACGCCGCCACCTGCGGTGGGAGCAAACTTCACACTGAAGCTGGTGTTTTGCCCCGCCGCCAGGGTCAACGGCAACGCAGGCCCGCTGAGCGAGAACTCTGATGCCCCACCCAGGCTGGCCTGAGAGACGGTCACACTACTGCTGCCCGTGTTCGTCACTACGAGCGGCAAGATGCTGGTGTTGCCCACGGTGACGTCTCCAAAGCTAACGTTCGCCGGGCTGAGCCTAATGGTTGGGGGCGAGGCTCCCGTCAATGCAGGCGTGCTCGCGGTCTCGGGAGTGAACACAACGTCCACCCAGTAATTGCTGGAATCGTAGGTTTGGGTTGGAAAGCCGCTCGATTTGCTATGAAACACCGCATTCGGACCGTAGGCTCCACTGGCGGGCGCATAAAGCGGAGGGCTCCTGTATTCGGTATTGAAATAAGGGCGGTCCAGAGCATAGTGGCCGTCGGGGTCCCAATAGGAAGCGATGTAAAGCTGGCCGGCGCTGATCGGGACAGGGGTCGGGAGCGAAACCTGCTGCCAGCCGGTGGCCGTCTCATTGGTAAAGGTCGCCTTCGAAACGAGGGCACCCTGTGCGTTCCAGAGATGGGCGATATGCGTGCCGTTGTTCCCTGCGCCTTTATAAAATCGGATGGCTGTGATGACCCCTGGAACAACCGAGTAGAACTTAACTCCGATCTCGTACGCACCTTTGTCTGGAAACGCTGCTGTCGCGGGAACAGTTGAACTGGACCACAGTGAGCTCGACCATGTTGTTGCAGGCGCAACTAAACTGCTTAAGATCAAAAGAACGACACTGGCATGAAGTGATCGGACGCCCGTACGCCGGGGCTTTTCACGAAGCGACGGCTCCCATCTGCTCGAATTGGCTTGGTCTACACAGAAGCTCAAACTCGAACCCCAGACAGCGCTTAAAGAACTAAGTTGAATTCGCGGCAGGCGAAACGGGCTTTTGACGCCTTAGGCGGCCTATAAGATACAGTGAAAACCTGAAGGAGACAGTCAATTCTACTTATGACTACTATCGGTAAAACACCTGCCTGAGCAAATTCATGACCAAGCCGGTGAAAAGCATAAGCTGCTGAAAGGAGGTCGGTTGGCCCAATTGTGCTGGGGATTCGGACGGCAAGATTTGCCGGCGCTGGGTAATATCTGCCAGGCTAGAAGGAAAAGAGGCGCAAAGATTTGCAGCATGTCGTTCTGAGCGTCCACAGTCTTCGGCTGCCAATCTGGGGCATGACAAAGCGTAGCGCGGAGACGCGGTAAATTTCGATCGGGACCCCTCATCCGGGTCGCTATGCTCCCCGCCTTCTCCGCAGGGGAGAAGGTGCCCGACGTAGGAGGGCGGATGAGGGGTCCTTATTCTCCCGCTAAGCAGGCCGCGTATCATGCAGAGCGCACGAGACCCTGGACGGTGGCGGACCCCCCGGATTTTTGTCTGAGGTGCCGATTCAGAGAAAAGAGGCGAGCAGATTATGAGACAGAGAATATTAAAGCGCCGGATACCCGCTGAATATCTGGTCACTCCAGTAAGGAAGGTACTGGTTGTGGATGATGAACAAGCGGACCTTGAGTAACATTCCCAGGTACTTCAAGGCCAGGGGCACGATATTCTCGCCTGACCGTACGCCCGGAATCGGTCGTTGTGCCGGCGCTCAGTGGCGTGCGAGCTAAGCCACCGGCTGGAGCTTCTGCAGGAAAGCCGGTCTCCAACTGCCCCGGGGTGCCATGAGTCTTGCGTCCAAAATGGATGCCGCTGACCACCCTACGTTGCTCTGCGAGCTTTTGCCGGACCGCCCTTGCCTCCGGCGCTTCGGCTCTGAGATATCCACCGGTATACCGAAATGATGCTGCCTACGACGCAAGCCAGAATGAGCACACCGATTGCGATTTCAAACGGGGCGGAGTGCGCCGCCACTTTTAGCAGCCGTTTGCCTACGAAGATTGCGAGAGCACCATCGATAGAAAACCGCACAAGGCGCGCCACTCCAATCACAACGAAGAATTTTCGGCGAGGGTATTGAAGGGCGGATGTTGCCGCGACGAATGGCGTGAAAGGAAACGGGGGAGGCATTAACGAAGCGAAGGCGAGCGCCTTGGCAGCATCCTTGTTCACGCGCTCTTTGATGTATTCGAAACGCTTGCGTGAAACATGCTTCTCAATTTCCTTTTCGCCACCCTTCCGGACTACAAGGTCGATGCTCAGGCATCCGAGCATCGATCCCACCGTCGCCATCACCGCATAGTAAGGTATCAGAATGCGTGTGCGCGCGCTTAACGCGATCATCAGCAGATCGTTTCCGAACGGGACGAACAGAATAGAGGAATCCAGCGCCCCGAGAACGAGAAGCCCGAGCCCGCCGTGATGCGAGAAGAGGATGTAGAGATGATGGAGAAAAGGTCTTAATTGGTGTGAAATCGCCATGGCCTTGTTAGTGAGGTCTGCTCAAATCACCTCTCAAGCGCAGATGAACCCGGGTGTTCACGACTGGTTGTTGTCGCGACCGCCCATCATCACCCCTCCGGACGGTTGCGGCGGGGGCGCTTATTGCCCTGCAGGATCTTCTTGCGCAGACGAATGAATTGCGGGGTGACTTCGACATATTCATCGCCAGCGATGAACTGCATGGCCTGCTCGAGGCTGAGCGGTCGCGCGGGGATAAGCCGGATTGCGTCATCGGCCACTGACGCGCGCATATTGGTTTGTTTTTTCTCTTTGACGGCGTTCACGTCGATATCGTCCCAGCGAGAGTTCTCGCCGATCACCATGCCCTCATAGACTTCAACGCCGGGCCCCACAAACAACTCGCCGCGCTCCTGAAGATTATACAGAGCATAAGCGCTGGTGCGGCCCTGGCGATCAGCGATGAGAGATCCCGTGAGCCGCGATGGAATCTCCCCCTGCCATTCGCGATACCCGTCGAACAGCGTATTCACCACGGCGGTGCCGCGGGTATCCTGCAGGATCTCGCTGCGCAACCCAATAAGCCCTCGTGAAGGGATGATGAACTCCATGCGCACGCGTCCGCCGGGTGTCCCTTGCCCAGCCATCTTGGTGTTGACGCCTTTGCGGGTGCCGATTTTCTGCATGAGCACGCCCACGAACTCCGCCGGACAATCGATGATGAGCTGCTCCATCGGCTCCTGCACTTTGCCATCGGTTTGGCGGACGACGATTTCCGGCTTGCCGATGGCGAGCTCGTAGCCTTCGCGGCGCATGGTTTCGATGAGGATAGCCAATTGCAGCTCCCCCCGCCCGAGCACGTTAAACGAGTCGGGGCTTTCCATTTCCTCCAGGCGGAGCGCAACGTTGGTGAGCAGCTCCTTCTCCAGCCTCTCGCGCAGGTGGCGTGAAGTGACAAAAGCACCTTCGCGCCCGCAAAAAGGGGAGGTGTTCACGGTGAAGACCATGGAGAGAGTTGGCTCGTCCACTGGCACGTGGACCAGGGCGCGCGGCGTCTCGGCTTCGGTGACCGTCTCGCCGATCTCGATGCCCTCTACCCCGGCGATCGCCACAATCTCGCCCGCTTCGGCGCGGTCTACATCGACGCGGTCAAGGCCCTCGAAGCTGTAGAGCTTGGTAATGCGCGTCTTGTTCGTCGCGCCGTTCAGCTTGACGATGGCCACTTCATCGCCGCGAGCCAAACTGCCCGAGAAGATACGCCCGATAGCAATTCGCCCGTGGTATTCGCTATAGTCAAGGTTCACCACCAGCAACTGCAGGATGTCCAAGGGGTCTCCGGCGGGGGCCGGAATGTGATGGCAGATGGCTTCAAAGAGCGGTTTCAGATTGTCTGCTGGAGCAACGAGTGAGGCGCTGGCGACGCCGCGGCGCGCGTTGGCGTAAAGAACGGGAAACCCAAGCTGTTCTTCGGTAGCGTCGAGGTCGATGAAGAGATCGTAAACCTCGTTCAGCACCTCGAGCGGTCGCGCATCGCCGCGGTCTATCTTGTTGATTACCACCACAGGCACCAGCTTCGCCTCGAGCGCCTTGCGCAAGACATAGCGCGTCTGTGGCAAAGGGCCTTCGCCTGCGTCCACCAACAACAGCACGCCGTCCACCAGCTTCAGGGCTCGCTCCACTTCACCGCCGAAATCACTGTGTCCCGGTGTATCGACAATATTGATTTTGACGCCGTTATAGAAGATGGCCGTGTTTTTTGCCAGGATCGTGATGCCACGCTCACGTTCGAGCTCATTCGAGTCCATCACGCGTTCCACCACTTCCTGGTTCGCCTTGAAAATGCCGCTCTGCCAGAGCATGGCGTCCACCAGTGTGGTTTTGCCGTGATCGACATGCGCGATAATCGCAATGTTTCGGATAGATTGAGTCATGAGTCTCCCCTGGCAGAAGGTTATTCCTCGCAGTTTATGCCCCCTCCGCGCGGGCTGAGCGTGTCCCACATCTTGCGCTGGACACCGGGGGTGTATCAGGGCACGGCTTTCAGCCGTGCCGATGGAGCACGAACAAAATAGCGGCTTCGAGCCGCTGCGAGTAAAGAATCAGGGGCTTAAAGCTCCGTCCTAAAGCGCGCCTGTTTCGGCACGGCTGAAGTGCCCTGATACAAAGCCCTCCACACCGCTGCGGAACAGCGACTTTGAGCCCAGCCCCTGTGCGCAGCAGAAGATTTGGGTAAAGACCAGCCCCTGGGAGAGGGTTATTTCTTGCGGTATTCCATGGCGCTCATCGCGTGGCGCGGTCGCTCCCCACCGCCTGAGCCGTCACCCAGTCGGTCCATAAAGCCGTATCGCCGCTCGAGAGGAGCGGCGCGCCGTCGAGCACGGCATCCACAAAATTCTTCACGCAAGGATAGTGGACGTTCGAGCAGGTTGGCAGGTTTTCGTACCCGCCGGGATAGACGAGTGCAGGGCCGCTGAGTGGCGTCAGGTCCATCTCGCCCTCGGTTCCGATAATGCGGAACTCGTCGCGCTCGACCTTCGAATGCCAGCGGACGTCCACCACTGCACGCAGCTTGTTTTTGTATTCGACCATCGCGGTCGCGGAGTCTTCCACGGCGAGCGCGTGAACGACATTCGAGAGCTGAGCGGCCACGCGTACCGGCTCTCCGAAAAAGAAATTCAGGAGATCGATGCGGTGGGAGGCAATATCGTAGAGCGGTCCGCCACCCGCCCGGCTAGGATCCAGCAGCCAGGAGCGCTGTGAGTCTGTGATAACCAGCCCTGTGTGGCAGGTGGCCCAAGCAAGCACCGGCTGGCCAACCACGCCCCGGCGGATCAGCTCTAGGGCGCGCTGAACCTTGGGATATGCTCGTCGATAATAGGCAACGCCGAGAGTGCGGCGGCTCTCGCGCGCCTGCGTGACCATCCCTTGTGCCTCCGCCAGGCTCATGGCCATCGGCTTTTCGCAGAGAACGTGCCTCTGGCCTCGGAGTGCGGCAATAGACTGCGGAGCGTGCATAAACACTGGCGAGGCGATATATACTGCGGCGGCGCCTGACTCCGTGAGAGCGGCTTCAAGGGTTGTAAATGCGGGAACGTCGTAGGGAGCGGCTTTTGCCGGGTCGCGAGTTACGATTCCCACAAGGCGGCTGCGCTCCTCTGCTAGAATGGCCGGCAGCACGCGTTTTGTGGTGATGTCTCCAACCCCGATCACAAGCCAAGTCAGAGTATTCGGCATAAACCATAGATCATAGCACTGAGAGCCCTATCTATGGCCTAAGACCCTGGACCCTGCTGTTCGGGTGGTTTTTGCGGCTTCTCCGGTTGCCTGCGTTGTTCCAGAGCCGGCCTGCGCGCGCGCGGTGGTGGCCCTTGCCTTGCGGCGCCCCGCGCCGGGGCGCGTTCTTCACGTGGCGGAGGCGTGGCTTCACGTCGCGGTGGTGGCCCTTGCCTTGCGGCGCCCCGCGCCGGGGCGCGTTCTTCACGTCGCGGAGGCGTGGCTTCACGTCGTGGTGGCGGCCCTCGTCTTGCGGCGGCTCGGGCCGGGGCGCGTTCTTCGCGTGGCGGAGGCTAAGCTGCGCGTCGCGGTGGCGGCCCTCGTCTTGCGGCGGCTCGTGCCGCTGGCGCGCGAGCAGGCCGCGGCGTCGCTCTTCTGGTAGCCGGGATATTCCGCGCCACCGTCACCGCATGCCGTCCCGCGCCGCGCGCAGCCGCCGGCGGAGCTTTCCGCGCAATCAGCGCCGCGCCGCGTGCAGTCGGATGGGCTCCAGTGCGTTTCGGCAAGCGAGCTGCTCTTGCGACCGCCCCCCGGGCCGCTTGCGCCTGGATTCTTGGTGCCGAAACCGGCTTTCCTCCCAGGTACGCCGTGTGGGCGAGCGGCTTCGCTACTGTGGGGCGAGCCCTAACCTGTGCTCTCGCGAATTGCTGCGGGGAGACACGAACCATGTGAGCTGATACCCGCTGCCCGCTGCCGAACACTCTTGAGGGCACCGCTGTGACGCCGACATTCCTGTACGTGTAATGCACGTTCCGGACGTTCGTAATATTCGTGATGTTGGTCACGTTGCGTACGTTGGTTATGTTCACCTGGCGCAGGTAGTTCCCGCTGTAACGATACGATGGAATGTAGGGATCTCTTGGGCCGAGCGGGAACCAGGCTACCATCCCGGCGCCTCCCACGAACGCCACCAGGGCGGGACAGTATACGGGCTGGACGTTGGCAGGGCCAGGAACCCAGCCCCATCTGCCACGAAACATAGCCCAGCGCCCGTAGTGGAAAGGCGCGAATCCCCACGGCTCCTGGCTCACCCAATTCCAGCCCCACGGTAGAACCCACGACCAATATCCCACCCGATAGGGCACCCAACCGGGATTCACATCCGAGGGGTACCAGACGGGGCCGTATTGTGGAACAGTTTGCCAGCTTCCGTACTGGTCTAAGGCAGCGTAGCCAGGCATATAGCGGCCCACGTAACGCGCCGAGGCCGAGGACTCAATGCGGCGATCACGTTCTGCTGACCACCGGTCGAAATCATCCGGCACGGGCATACTCACCGAATAAATCTGGATCGGGTTCGAACCGGTGAGTTGGACGGCCTGGCCCGCGTCTACCGTCTGGTTCACCCCGCCGCCCGTAACTTGCAGACTGCCGCTATTCACGGTGACAACGCTTGTGCCTCCGTTCGGATCAACGTCCACCCGATAACTGCCAGGCCCGAGCAGCGTGAGCGCGCCGTTAGGCGTGTCGATCTCCAGGTCGTTATTGCTCGGCAACTCGTAAACACTCACGCGAATCGTGCCCTGCGCCAAGCCAAGCTGCAGAGTCTGATCATTTAAGTTCGCGATTGTCAGGTCGGTGCCGTCCGAAAGCCTGACGGCAAAGGGGCCCACCTGCAGCTCGGCCCGGCTATTTTGATCCGTATAGAGGCGGTCGCCAGTAGTGATTGTGTAATTGAGCGGAGCCTGGCTCCAATCATTCTGGCCGGAAGGCTGCAGCGAGACCTGACCCCTGACATAGGTCAACGTGGCCACGCGGGCCGGCGGGTTGGCTTGAGCAAACAAACCGCCCGGCAGCAGCCATGCTCCCAGTGCAGTTAGCAAGATGAAGCGCGTTATTCGCTTAGCTCGTTTCATGGCAACTCTATTCCCGAGAACGCACTTTTCCGTCCCCGAGATCCTCCCTCGAAGTGTCACCGGGTCCGCCCCCCCCATATCGAGACCAGTGGATGACTAAACACCCATGCACACGCGCTTCCAATCAGGTTGTGAGAGTTAGAACCTAAAGATTCGTTGCAGCGGCAGACACTTAGCAATCCGTCGTGCCCGTGAAGCACAGCGGCCATTGGCGAGCGAGACGTCAAGAATTACACGTATGAGTCGCGCTCGAAACGGAAGTAAGTGTGGAATGTAGCTCGATTACCGTGATCTCCGGAGGGCAGTTATATCGCAAAGGCAAGAGCGAGCAGCCAGCGCCGGCGCTGGTGTAGCCGAGCATCACACCGTGGCGCCATCGGCCGTCGGTATAGGGCCTCGGGCACCTGGCGTTCATCACGAGCGCCCCAACTCCTGGCAGGCACATCTGCCCGGCATGCGTGTGTCCACACAGGTAGAGGCGAATGTCGGCTGCCGCGGCCTGCTGCCATAGCTCAGGCGAGTGGGCAAGCAGAATCTTGAACGCGTCGGCAGGCACGCTTGCAAGAGCCGCGGCAAGATCATCACAGCCGTAGCGGTGGAGATCGTCCACTCCAAGCATTCCCAGGCAATCGCTCCCCATACTGAGGCTAACTCCTTCGTTGATCAGCATGCGCACCCCAAGCTTCTCGAGTTCCACGGCAATCTCGGAATCATCGTGGTTGCCAAGAATGGCAACCACGCCGTGGCGGGCCTCGATCGAAGAGAGAACGGTCCGCAAGCGCGGATAGACATCGTGGCAGGGCCCACGAGCTTTGAATCGGTAATCCCCCGTCATGACACAAAGATCGGCTTCCAACCCGCTGATGCGCTCTGCGATGACCTCCGCAAGACCCTCCATACCGTCGATGTGCAGATCGGAAAGATGCAGTATTCGGAACCCGTCAAAGCTTTTCGGCAGGTCGTTGAAGCCGAACCGAACCCGGCGGATGATGGGTGCGAGCGCGTTCCGAAGGCCACGCCGGTAGAGGCCCGACATTTTCAGAGCCTTGCGCAGGAGCGGGGCTGCGAAGCGGTCTCGCAGCAGTACCGGCTCCCCGTGAGCTTCCTTCCATTTGCCGTCACGAACGGCAGCTTCGATCGCCCTGCGGCGCGCAAGGCGCATTTCTAGGTCAGACGCCTGCGCGCGCTCGATCTTGTTCTGGGCCATCTTCTTTTAGATCGGCAAAAATCCAGGTGCGTCTTGAGCGACCTTTACTTCGTACGTCGTTACGCTAATTAGCTTACCTGCGCCCGGGCTCCTCGTTTACACTTTTGCGTGTCGGTACAGTAGCCTCGTATCAGGGCACGACTTCAGTCGTGCCGCACGCAAGCGTTATGAACGCTGGGCTTTAGCCCTTGGCAGCGGCTAAAGCCGGTCTCCCTCTGGGCGCCATTTCGGCACGACTTGAAGTCGTGCCCTGATACAAACCAACGGTCCGCTGATTAAAGCAACTGATATTAGGTTAGAGGGTTTGTTCGATATGATGGATGCATGGAATCAAACGCCGAATCCGATCGAGACCGCGAGGCGAAAGCCAAGCGCTATGCGCGCGAGCATTTTCGGCTGACCTTGCTTTCCTTCTGCGCTGATTTCGCAATCCTCGTCGCGGTGCTCGCATCGGGAGCGAGCCTCTGGTGGGAGCACCGCGTTCAATTAGCTTCGGGCTGGCGGGCGGCGACTGCAGCCGTGGTTCTGCTATATGCGATCGGGCTTGGAGTCGTCCTTAAGCTCGCCGGCATGCCGTTTTCAGTTCGATCCCGGCGCATCGAGATTCGGTATGGGTTGAATCGCCAAAGTTGGGCAGGATGGCTCTGGGATCAGACCAAAGGCGCGTTCTTGGGCGGGGTGCTGGCGCTTGGAGCGGTGGAGCTCGTTTATTGGCTGCTCCGGGCGGCCCCGAGCAGTTGGTGGCTGTGGGCGTGGGGCGCCTTTACGCTGTTCGCCGTGGTCCTGGCGCAGCTTGCCCCGGTGCTCTTGCTGCCCCTGTTTTTCAAATTCCGCCCATTATCAAATGAAGGGGCAGAAGGTGAACTCGCCGATCGGCTGAGGCGCTTATGCGCGCGTGCGGGAACACGCGTCCGCGGGGTGTTCGAGTGGAAGCTCAGCGAGAAGAGCGCAAAGGCGAATGCAGCGCTTACCGGCCTAGGCGCCACACGCCGCGTCATCATCAGCGATACGCTTCTGAATGCGTCAAGCCCCGAGGAAATTGAAGCTGTCTTCGCCCATGAGCTTGGCCACCATGTGCATCGCCACATCTGGTCCGGTCTGGCCTTCCAGACGGCACTCAGCTTTTTGGGTTTCTGGCTGGCCGATCTGGCGCTGCGCTTCTTCGCCGTGCCGCTGCATTTGGCCGGCATTCGAGACGTGGCGGGCCTGCCTTTGCTGTTGCTCGTGGCGAGCATTCTCTCCGTGTTGTTGCTCCCGGCGGCCAACGCCTTCTCACGCCGAATGGAGCGGCAGGCGGATGACTACTCCTTCGCCACCCTCGGCGACCCGGAGCCGCTGGTGCGCGGGCTCGAGCGGCTCGCTGCTCAGAACCTGGCGGAGCGCGATCCACCACGCTGGAAAGAATTTTTTCTCTATTCACATCCATCCATTTCCACTCGCATTGGGCGCGCGCGTGAATGGCGGCGGACCCATCCGGAATCTGAGAAGGTTTGAGAGCTCGACCGTCGGTGAGCACCGACGATTGCTCCATCTCCAGCCGAATCGAATTACACCTGGAACTTTGACCCGGTTTTTGATTTAATTACGGGTTCGAAGAGCTACTCACCAGGAAACTTCCATGCCCAAAGTTGCGAAAAGAACCGCCAAACCCCAGAAGCCGCAGCCGGCGGAAAGTTATAAGCACCCGGAATCGGAAAGCCCGATGCGGCCGGACGTAGGGACGCAGGCGCAGTTCAAAAAGAAAAAGCCACCGGCCACCTAACCGCTACGATTCGTCGCTCTCGCCGGCACTCGATTGGGATGGGCAGAACCCGGCGCGCGAGCAAGGCGAAGCCGCGATTGAAGAAATCAGCCGCGGATTAGCGCAGATGAACGCGGATTTGCAAAAAGTACAGGAAAAGCAGATCCGCGAAAATCTGCGTTCATCTGCGGCGGCAGTGATCGAAGCGGCCGGGAAACTGAAAACGATCTCGAAGCCATTTCTGAATTGGGCGGGCAAAGCGGAGCGGCTATCGTTCGACGTGCCCACGCTTCCGCTTTTCGTTCATGAGCGGCTTTCTACCAAAGCGATTATTGAGACGCTCACCAGCCACAAGCGCGAAAGACAGATCGACATGTTCAGCTTGTTTGGCGACCCCGAGCGCTCCATCACCGACCAGGTGCTGCGGCGTTGTGCTCTGATGACCACGGACCCCGGAGATCTCGTCCTCGATCCCACCTGCGGGAGCGGCACCACGGCTTACGTAGCCGAGCAGTGGGGGCGGCGCTGGATCACGATTGATACCAGCCGTGTGCCGCTGGCGCTTGCACGTCAGCGCCTACTCACCGCCACGTTCCCGTGGTACGAATTAAAAGCCGAAACGCGCGGGCCAATTGGCGGGTTTGTTTACAAACGCAAGCAGAACAGCAAGGGTGAAGAAGTGGGCGGCATTGTGCCGCTCGTCACGCTGAAGTCGATAGCCAACAACGAGCCACCGGATGAGGAAGTGTTGGTGGACAGGCCGGAAGCTGACAACAAGATCACGCGAGTGACGGGGCCGTTCTGCGTGGAAGCGACGATACCGACTCCCGTAGAACTTGAGCCGCAGATGAACGCAGATCAACGCAGATCAAAAGATGAAGGCAAATCAAAAGCAGATCAGCGTTCATCTGCGTTAATCAGCGGCCAAACTCAAAGCGGTCCAACCGAAAGCGGCTATATCGACCGGATGCTCGAAATACTCCGCAAATCGCCGGTGTTGCGGCTACCCGGCAACCGCACCGTCACACTGAAAAACATCCGGCTGCCCGCGAAGACGCTTTCGCTTTCCGCCGAGGCGCTGGTAGATGCCACGGCGCTCGGCAATGGCGCGACTTTGGCCGACCCTGTTCAGAAGGCGGCTGAAAGGAGCGGGCTTGCTCTGCGGCTTTCTCAAAAGCCGGTGGCGATTGTCTTCGGGCCGGAGAATGGAGCGGTGGCTCCCCGCCTGGTGGAAAACGCCGCCCACGAGGCCGCCGGGAAGAACTATGCGCACCTGTTCGTGATTGGCTTCGCCACTGACGCCAAGGCGCGCGAGAGCATTGAGAACGCCGAAGCGGTTTTTGGGATCCGGGCTACCTACGTTTCGGCTTCGCCGGATTTGACTATGGGCGATTTGCTCAAGAATATGCGCTCGAGCCACATTTTCAGCGTCTGCGGGCTTCCGGAAATTAAGGCCAGAGAAGCAAAAGCAGATTCCTCGGCTGCGCCTCGGAATGACAGGTTGCTCTTTGAGGTCGAACTGCTTGGGCTGGACGTGTTCGATCCGATCACGATGGAAACCCATCATGCAAAGGGAAATGATGTTCCGGCCTGGTTCCTTGATACCGATTACAACGGCCTTTGCTTCCACGTCTCGCAGGCTTTCTTTCCGCGTACCAGCGCGTGGGATAGCTTGAAGAAGGCGCTGAAAGGCGAATACGAGGAGAGCGTTTGGGATCATCTTGCCGGGACCGTCAGCGCTCCCTTTGAGGCGGGAGAAAACCGCCAGATCGCCGTCAAGGTGATCGACGACCGCGGCAACGAGCTGATCGTGGTCGAGAAGCTCTAGCCGCAGGTTAACGCAGATGAACGCTGATAATAGCAACTTCAAGCACCAGGAACTCACACGAAAGATCATCGGAGTGTACTATGAGGTTTACAACGAACTTGGACACGGCTTTCTTGAATCAGTCTATGAAAACGCAATGATGATAGCACTTAGAGAGGCAGGATTGAACGCTGTGCAGCAAGCTCCCGTCACCGTTCGCTTCAGAGGAGCGATCGTTGGGGACTTCCGGGCTGATGTTCTGATTAACGACGCCGTCATCGTGGAGTTGAAAGCGGCGCTGGGAATCGATCCGGCGCACGAGGCGCAATTGCTGAACTATCTGCGGGCCACCGAGATCGAAGTCGGGCTGCTGCTCAATTTCGGTCCAAAACCGCAGTTCAAACGCCTGGTGTTTGCAAACGAAAGAAAGGCTAGGCCGCAGATTAACGCAGACGAACGCAGACTTAAAGCGACAGATACTTGAAGTAGCGGCAGCTCCTGCGCGTGCCATTTTTCAAAGGATTGATCTGCGTTTATTTGCGTTGATCTGCGGCTGAAACCCATGAGCTATGAAGTATCCGAAGTTGGGCTGCTGCTCAATTTCGGTTCAAAACCGCAGTTCAAACGCCTGGTGTTTGCAAACGAAAGAAAGGCTAGGCCGCAGATTAACGCAGACGAACGCAGACTTAAAGCGACAGATACTTGAAGTAAACCGCAGCTCCTGCGCGTGCCATTTTTCAAAGAATTGATCTGCGTTTATTTGCGTTGATCTGCGGCTGAAACCCATGAGCTATGAAGTATCCGAACCGATTCTGAATTCGCCGTTCGAGAAGCCTGCGCGCTACTGGTACATCCAGGAAGGCGAGCAGCCGGAGCTGCGCGAGGGCCGGCGCCCGCCCGTTGTTTTCCCGCCGCGCGACCAAAAAGAAGAGTGGACCGAGAGCACACTGCTTCGCCGCTCCAAAGAATATCCGGCTGGATTCGAAATGGCGCTCGTGAATCTCATTCGCGAGCGCCTGGAAACGTGGCGCGAGCAAGGCTTCCCCGGCGTGACGCGCACCACGCTCGAGCTTCTGCGCTATTGGACGCGGGAAGGCCGCGAAAAGCGGCTATTCTACGCTCAGCTTGAGTCTGCTCAGACGATTATTTTCCTCACAGAAGCCAGGGCCGATTTCCTGCAAGGCATCACAGTTCCGCGCGACGAGCCGAGCGATGATCGGAAAGTCGAAGGCTACACCGGTTTTCTGCGGTACGCCTCGAAGATGGCCACAGGCTCCGGCAAAACCACCGTGATGGGGATGCTCGCCGCTTGGAGCATTCTCAACAAGGTGAACGACCGCAGCGACGGGCGATTTTCCGATGTGGTGCTCGTGGTCTGCCCGAACGTGACGATTCGAGATCGCCTCAACGAACTCGATCCCGAGCGCAATGAGGCAAGTATCTACCGCACGCGCGACTTAGTTCCCCCGCACCTCATGCCCTCTCTCCGGCAAGGGAAGGTTCTGGTCACCAATTGGCATGTATTCGAACCGCGGGGCGTCGAGACCGGAGGCGTGATCGCCAAGGTAAACAAGGCCGGAATTCCGGTGCGAACGCGCGAAACGATCAATATTGGCGCGAAGACGACCAGCGCCCGCGGTGCACGGTACCTGACGCTTGACGGCTACGAAAAACAGATTGCAGCGGGCCTGCTCACCGTAGTCGAAGAACAGCGCGACCGAGATGGTAGCCTGAAGCGCGTAAAGGTAGAGTCCACGCGCTATGAAGAGAGCGATACATCGCTCGTCAACCGCGTGCTCGGGCGGGAAGTGGGCGGCAAGCAGAATATTCTCGTGCTCAACGATGAGGCTCATCACGCCTACCGCATCAAGCGCGACGAGCCGGAAGCGGGCGAGGAAGAAGAATTCGGCGAAGAGGAGGAAGCGGAGGACTTTTTCCAGGAAGCGACCGTCTGGATCAAGGGGCTGGATCGCATTCAAAAGCTGCGCGGCATCAACTTTTGCGTTGACCTTTCCGCGACGCCCTATTTTCTGGGGCGAGTGGGGCAGGAAACGAACAAGCCCTTTTCCTGGGTGGTGAGCGATTTCGGCCTGGTAGACGCCATCGAGTCCGGGTTGGTGAAGATTCCCCAGGTGCCCGTGCGCGACGCCACCGGCGCGCAAATTCCGAGCTACTTCAACATCTGGAACTGGATTCTGCCGCAACTGACGCCGGCGGAGCGCGGCGGAACGAAAGGAAGTCCGAAGCCTGAGGCGATTCTGAAGTACGCGCATACTCCCATCGCCATCCTCGGTGGCCTGTGGGAAAAACTGCTCGACGAATGGCAGCATGAAGGAGGTGAGCAGCGCCCGCCCGTGTTTATCGTGGTTTCGAAGAACACTCGAATCGCCAAGGTGATGCATGAATGGCTTGCGGATGACAAACGTCTGGTTGGCATACCCTCCGCCAATATCGCCGCGTTTCGCAATCGCGATGGGCAACAGAATACAATCCGGGTGGATTCGAAAGTCGTTCACGAAACGGATACAGGGGAGGCGAAGAGCGACGAAGCTCGGTGGATGCGCTTTGTCCTGGACACGGTCGGCAAAACGGATTGGACGCGAGATCAGCAAGGCCGGCCAGTGTACCGGGAAGGCTTCGAGGAGCTCGCGAACAAGCTTGATCGGCCGCTTTCCCCACCAGGCCGCGATGTGCGCTGCATCGTGAGCGTCGGCATGCTCACGGAAGGATGGGATTGCACCACCGTGACGCACATTATCGGCATCCGGCCTTTCATGTCGCAATTGCTCTGCGAGCAGGTGGTGGGGCGCGGTTTGCGGCGCGCGAGTTATGAGCTTGGGCCGGATGGCAAGTTCACGGAAGAGGTTTCCCAGGTCTTCGGCGTGCCCTTCGAAGTGATTCCATTCAAGGCGAATCCGCAAGGGCCGGCGAAGCGGCGCGAAAAGCGATATCACGTCCATGCTTTGCCGGAAAAGTCGCAATTCGAAATCCACTATCCGCGCGTTGAGGGCTACACGCAGGCGGTACGCAATCGGGTGACCGTGGATTGGGATCACGTCCCTCCGCTTCCACTGTGGCCGGACCGCATTCCGCCCGAGGTGGAAACGAGGGGGCTGAGCGTGAACACCGCCGGCAGGCAGTCCCTAAGCGGCCCGGGTGACGTTCGCCACGTCAATTTGGCCGAGTTTCGCGCCCGCCACCGCTTACAGGAAGTCATATTTGATATCGCGCGCGGGCTCACCAAGCTTTACGTCACCCAGCCGAAATGCGAAGCGCCAGCCCAGGTGCTGTTCCCCCAAATTGTGGACATCGTTCGCCGTTACGTGACGGAAAAAGTGAAAGTCGTGGAGCCCGCGGACATCAAGGATCTTCTCTTGGCTCCGTACTACGGCCGGCTTGTAGAGATTCTGACGGAACACATTCATCCCGACGCGTCACAAGGAGAAGCGCCCGAGGTGCCCCGCTATGAGGCCAGCCGGGGACCGGGGTCGACCGCAGAGGTCGACTTCTGGACGAGCCGCGAGCCGCGTGAGGTGATCCACTGCCATATCAACTACGTCGTGTCGGACACGATGAGGTGGGAGCAATCAGCCGCATATTTCATCGACACGCACCTCGCGGTCAATGCATTCGTGAAGAATGCCGGTCTCGGCTTCGCCGTTCCTTACCTCCGCAACGGGCGTTACGCCTTGGCAAAGAAACCGACGGATGTGAGCGGGCTGATAAGTGCCGGGAGAGCGCATCGCTCCGGCGTGCCAGGAACGGAAACGAATACGCACTGAGCCTGTGGAAAGGCGATGTATCGAAACCGTTTCCTGAAGTCGCTAATCCACATCCGGGAAAGCGGCAGAACGTGTGAATAAATTCGAATTGATTGCGCAAAAATCGTCGCCTGAGCGCCCACAGCCTTCAGCCGCCAATCCTGAACATGACATGCGGCGCGGAGACGCGGTAAATTTCGATCAATATCCCTCATCCGGGCCGCGGAGTTTACCGTGAGCCCCTTCGCTCCGCTCAGGGCGATTCGAAGAGGAGCGAATGGGCTCCTCACCTTCTCCCCAGGGGAGAAGGTGCCCGACGGAGGAGGGTGGATGTGGGGTCATTTTTCATAAGTTCGGTATACAGATAGGTCTGGGTGGCGCAGACATCGCGCATTTCGCGATGTCTGCGAGCTTTGAAAATCCCAGACATGCCAGAAGGCGGCTTGTCTGCGCCACCCAGATTACCTGTATAGCTATTTCGTGGACACTATACTAGACCAATGCAGCTCAGAAGGCGCTTTAGACTTTCGACGGGTCTTTGCGCCTTGATGTGAAGCTGTATACAGCGCCAGCCATGATCAGAGTGGGTGTTTTGGGAGCAGGACAGCTCGGACAGATGATGGCGCTTGCCGGCTATCCTCTGGGTTTCCGGTTGCGCTTTTATGATCATGCGCCGGACGCGCCCGCGGCTCAAGTTGCGGAATGCGTAATAGGCGATTTTGAGGATCGGGAAGCTCTCAGCCGTTTTGCGGAGCCGCTTGACGTTGTAACTTACGAATTTGAGAACGTCCCTGCGCACGCTGCTTACGACCTGGCGGGCCGGGTGCCCTGCTTGCTGCCTCCACCGAGAGCTCTTGAAATTGCCCAGGACCGCTACGAGCAGAAGAAGTTCTTCCATGCGCTCGATATTCCGGTGCCCGCTTTCACCCCTATTGACTCCCTTGAGCAACTCCAGCGCGGCGTTGAACGCGCAGGCGTGCCTGCAGTTCTGAAGACCCGACGCTGGGGTTATGATGGCAAAGGGCAATTCATTCTCGAAGCGCCTGAGGACGCCACGTCGGCATGGAAGGCCATGCAAGGATCAGCACTTATCCTGGAAGGCTTTGTGCGGTTTGATCGCGAGCTCTCTCTCATCGCAGTACGAGGGCGCAATGGGGAAACCGCTTTTTACCCTCTTACTGAAAACCACCACCGGAAGGGAATCCTGCGCTGGTCGCTCGCCCCGGCTCAGCCCGTTTCCGCTAATCTCCAGCACCTCGCCGAGTCTTATGCCTCGAAGATTTTCTCAGCCTTGAATTACGCCGGGGTTTTAACAATCGAATTTTTCTATGCCGGGGGCAATCTCCTGGCCAACGAGATGGCTACGCGGGTTCACAACTCGGGCCACTGGACCATCGAAGGCGCCGCGACCAGCCAGTTTGAAAATCATCTCCGCGCGATTTGTGGCTTCCCGCTCGGCTCGGTGGAAGCCCGCGGCTCCTCCGCGATGGTCAACTTCATTGGAACCGTTCCAGACCTTACGGCAGTGCTTGGAATGCCCGGAGCTCACTTGCATCTCTACGGCAAGCAGCCCCGTCCCGGTCGGAAACTTGGCCATGCTACGTTCTGCGCTCCGCGTTCGGAAGACCTCGCCGGTCCCCTGGAAGCACTGCAAGAGTTAACTTCTGAGCGCGCGACATAGTGTTTAGTTGCAAAAATAGGCGCACTAGCGGACGCGTATCACACGCGTGCGTCGCATCGAAAATTTCGATCAAGACCCCTCATCCGGGTCGCGGAGTTTACCGTGAGCCCCTTCGCTCCGCTGAGGGCGATTCGAAGAGGAGCGAATCGGCTCCCCACCTTCTCCCCAGGGGAGAAGGTGCCCGACGTCGTAGGGCGGATGAGGGGTCGTTTTTCGTAGTTTGCGAGCGTCGCAAAACGAAATGACGAACCTGAGGCGGGACTGAACCTTGTCGCGAACTTCTCCAACTAAGCACCAGCACGTCATCTATTGGCGAATTCACGGAAGCAATCACGCAGTGGCAAGCTGAGACGGGATGGAGGAGAACTGATGTCTAAAAAGTTTGATGTGGTCATCATCGGAACAGGAACTGCCGCTTCAACGGTGGCCTCGGCTTGCCGGGAGGCGGGCTGGCAAGTCGCCATTATTGACTCGAAGCCCTTCGGTGGCACATGCGCTCTGCGCGGCTGTGACCCCAAGAAGGTGCTGGTGGGGGCTGCTGAGGCCGTCGACCGGATCCGGCGGATGCAAGGCAAAGGAATTGCCGGCGAGGACACCCGTATTGACTGGCCGGAGTTGATGCGCTTCAAGCGCTCCTTTACCGACCCGGTTCCGAAGCAGCGCGAGGATGGCTTGGCCAAGTCAGGTATCGCTGCATTTCATGGCCGCGCGCGATTCACCGGGCCAACGGCCATCCAGGTCAACAATGATGAGCTGGAAGCTCGATACGTGGTAGTGGCCGCAGGCGCAAAACCTGCCAGCATGAACTTTCCTGGGGAACACTTCTTAACAACCAGCGAGCAGTTCCTGGAACTGGACGCTTTGCCGGGGCGCATCCTGTTCGTGGGTGGAGGATATATTTCTTTCGAGTTTGCTCACATAGCTGTGCGTGCCGGGGCAAAGGTTACCCTTCTCGATCGTGGAGCTCGACCCCTGGCGGGTTTCGATCCTGATCTCGTCGACTTGCTGGTCGAGCGAACCCGAGAGCTGGGCGTTGATCTGCAACTTGAAACGGTGGTGGAAGGAATTGAAAGGACTTCGAGCGGCTTAACTGTGCACGTTTCAACGGCGGGTCGAAGGCGCGCGTTCCAGGCAGACTTAGTGGTGCATGGCGCTGGCCGCGTTCCCGACATTGATGACCTTGGCCTTGACACGGCAGGTGTCGAGCGGGACGCCCGGAAAGGCGTGAAGGTTAACGAGTATCTTCAGAGCGTTTCGAACCGGGCAGTTTACGCGGCAGGCGATGCCGCGGCTAGCGGAGGTCTGCCGCTCACGCCGGTGGCCGGATATGAAGGAGGCATCGTTGCCGCCAACCTTCTCAAGGGCAATCACACGACACCCGACTATTCCGGCGTTCCAACAGTCGTTTTCACGATTCCGCACCTGGCGGCGGTGGGTCTTCAGGAATCCGCCGCAAGAAAGCAAGGGCTGCGATTTCGCCTGAAACATGCGAATACCGCTGGCTGGTATTCTTCGCGACGGGTTGGTGAAAAATACTCCGCGTACAAAGTGCTGGTTGAGGAAGGGACTGACCGCATTCTGGGCGCTCACTTGCTGGGTCCAAACTCGGATGAACTGATCAACATCTTCGCCGTTGCGATCCGACTCAATGTTTCTGCGGCCAAGCTCAAAGATTTGATATTTGCTTATCCCACGAACGGGTCGGACGTGCCATCCATGGTATAGGACGGCACTCGCGCCCGGAGGCTCTCCGCTCACCTGCGCTACACTGGTGGAGTGTCTGGGAATTGAGTGCACAATCTTTTCTAATGGGGGTCGCAGACATGCTAGAAAGCGGAATGTCTGCGCCCCCCAGATTACCTGTATGCCTATTTCGTGGACACTACGCTAGCTTCAGGAACGAAGAATTTATGGGCGTTCGAAAACAAGCCTTCCACGAGGTTTGCTCTCACCCGAGGAAGTGGGAGGACGATTGCGCCATAGCGCTTTTCGTAGCTCTGGGCCTGCTCTGCACGTCTCTCGGTTCATCGGCCTGCCCGGCGAAGTCGCCACCCGTGAATATCCCTCGCCTGATTCGTAACGTGGCATACAATGAGTTGCATGCGAGGTCTGACTCTGCCCACTTATACCAGTACGTGCAGCGGCAGGAATCTCCTCAACTCTCCCAAACCACACTCGAAATCCGGACCCGTCGCGGCACTGTGGGAAGGCTGATCCGGGTGAACGGCAAGCCACCTTCCGCCAGTCAGTGTGCTAAAAGCCTGCACCGGCTTTCGCGAATCGCCGCCAGCCGCAAGCTTCAACGGTCAAGATTCCGAAGCCAGCAGGCGGACATGACGCGCCGTGAAAGCTTATTCGCGGTAATGCCGGAGGCTTTTATTTACCACTTTGAAGGGATCGAGAAAGATTCCGGCTGGATAAGGTTGAAGTATGAACCCAATCCCCAATTTCACCCCACATCGCGCACTGAGGGTGTGCTCGAGGGCCTGGCAGGAACCTTGTGGGTGGATCCGGTAAGCCAGCGATTGGTCCGTATCAATGGAACACTTGTGAAGACCGTTACGTTTGGGTGGGGGATTCTGGCGAGGCTCAACCCAGGCGGGCACTTTGAAATGGAGCAAGCCCGGGTCAGTGACGGAAGCTGGCAGCAGACCCTGTTGGCGGTCACCTTCCAGGGAAGGATTTTGCTGGTGAAGAAACTGGAAGTCAATCTGAGATACACTTTCCGATCCTTTAAGCGCATAGCGGATGATCTTACGGTCAGTGAGGCGGCTACCCAGCTTCAACAGCACCACGTCCAATGCGAGGCGCAATAGCCCTACTGAGGCGATTGGCCGCACTTCAACAAGCTTTGACCGTCGCCGCACGGTGCAGAGCCGGTGGAATTCCCAAAGAGGCTAAAAGAAAGCCCCCGGGATCCGACCAAGTCGAATCGCCGAGGGCTTCGGATGCTGCTGGGATTGGCCTGTCCTCACAGAACGAGAACATCGGCGCTTGGCAGCGCCTTAACCCCCTCTCCGCTAAAGAGAGGATCCCGAATAGCAGCTCGCGAGCGCCTAAACCGCAGCACCCTCGCTAAATCTACACTCCGTCGACATGAATCACCTCCTTTCTAGCGTTGCTCCGATGATAGGTACTGGCCGAGGGCAAGTCAAGGGAAAACCAGCTCCGCTTGAGAGGAATTCCGAACCGAACCTGTTTGCTCCGAAAATTTCGGCGCGAGACCCCTCACCCGACTCGCGCCGCTCGCCACCCTCTCCCCACGGGAGAGGGCTAAAACGCGCGCGAGATGGTGCGGAATAAACAATTCGCGTCATGGTGGCGCGCTCAAAACCCGATCCATCCGAGTCGCAGGATAAAATTCGGGCTAATGGTGTCTCAAGAAGTGAAGCGTTTTCTGCCGGATGTCCGGCCAGAACTCAGCCGCGACATTGTACAACGCAGTGTCCCCGAGGTCCATCCCGGCTCGGCTCAGGCTCGATTCAAATCCGCGGTCCTGCCTGGGGTAGTAGAGGTTAGAGGCGGCCGCGGCGATAACGGTTCCTGCGAGAGCAGATGAGAAGAAAACGGTGCGACCAGAATCCGAGTGTGTCACGAAAACTCGTGATACTGCATACCACAGCCGCACGCGAAAAGGTCCGCTCCCGAGGCGGAAATAGCGAGGGTCCTGGTGCATCACGACGGGAAAGAGAAAGTCACCGAAGAAGCTGGAGATGTTAGCATCCAGCTCCGTGGAGCCATAACATTTTCCGTAGCCAGCCCAACCCCTCCCGTAGCCGCAGAAGCCCGTAGCCGCAGAATGCTCCAGAGTGGCGGCCTCAGCCGCGTAGAGGCCGAAGCCGCGCGGATCGTATGTGGCTAGCAGCCATTCATCGAATTTTTCTCGCGGTGTCAGCGGGCTAAAGGTCTTCTGATAAGCCACATGATATGCAGGCACGACCAGGAAAATATGACGCGGCGAGCCTTTCGCGGCAGACGATTGATGCGGTTCACTCGCCTTTGAGCTGGGTGCCGATTGAGTCTGCGCCACACTGAGCCACGCGGCTAACTGAGAAGAAACCGATGATTCCGGGGCGGAATCCACGGATTGTCCGTGCAGAGCAAGGGCTCCAATCGACAGCAGCAGGAGAAGCTGCGCGAGTTTTCGCGCTCCAAGTCGCACGTCGTCCACCCTCATCAGAGTTGTGAATATTCCCCGGGTCTCGACCATGCCGCTTGACACCTCACCGACGGTTCCATTACCGTGAGCGTTCCCCCATGAACGTCCCAAGCCCTATTGTGCCACTTCTGTGGCTTTTATCGAGTTCGAAGACGGAGGCCCTCTCTCCGCACCTGGTTGATTTCGCCGTCATCGTCATTTACTTCGTGATGGTCCTCGGCATCGGCTTCTATTTGAAGCGGTATACGAAGAGCGGCACCGATTTCTTTCTGGCGGGCCGCGGAATGACGGCCTGGGTGGCAGGGCTAAGCTTCATGTCGGCGAATCTCGGCTCGCTCGAATTAATGGGCTGGGCCGGTTCGGCATACGAGTATGGCATTCTTGCCGCGCACTGGTATTGGATTGGTGCCATACCCGCCATGCTGTTTCTCGGCATCGTGATGATGCCGTTCTACTACATTTGTAAAACGCATTCGGTTCCCGGCTATCTTCAACTTCGTTTCGATCACTCGACCAGCGGCCTGAGCGCGATTTGCTTTGCCGTGATGACGATCCTGATGTCCGGTGTGAACATGTTCGCCATGGCCGTGGTGATGAAGGTGCTGCTCGGATGGAACATCCATTTCAGCATCTGGGTCTCTTCGATTGTTGTGGGGGTCTATGTCGCGGCGGGCGGCCTGTTCTCGGCGATCTTCAACGAAGTGGTCCAGTTCTTCCTCATCTGGTTTGGAGCGCTCCTCATTCCCATCCTCGGCCTGATTGAAACCCACGGCTGGAGCGGAATGGTAGCCCGCATCCATCGGAATTTTCCCGGCCAGGACTTCATCCATCTATGGAAAGGGCTCGGCCATTTCAACACCAACCCGATGGGTATCCACTGGACTGGGATCGTCTTCGGTGTGGGCATGGTGACCTCGATGGGCTACTGGTGCACCGATTTTCTGGTGGTGCAGCGAGTGCTTTCTGCCAAGGACCTGCACTCCGCAAAAATGGCGCCGGTGATCGCGTCATTCTTCAAGATGGCGGTGCCGATTATCGTGATTCTGCCGGGATTGCTCGCCCTGGCGGTGCTGCCGTTCCATCTCGTTCCGGAGAGCGCCTTGAAAGCGGGCGAATACAGTTACAACGCCGTCTTGCCGCTGATGCTTGGCCGTTACTGCGGACCCGCGTTGCTGGGGCTGGGCGTCACCGCGCTGATTGCGGGCTTTATGGCCGGCATGGCTGGCAACGTGAGCGCGTTTGCGACGGTATGGACATACGACCTCTACCGCCCCTTCATGCGCAAGCGCGAGACGGACGCGCATTACGTTTTAATGGGGCGCTGGAGCAGCATCGCAGGCATTCTGGTTTCAATTGCCGCAGCTTACGTCTCCATGCATTTTGCAAGCATCATGGATTACGTTCAGGCGCTCTTCAGTTTCTTTATCGCACCGCTCTTTGGCACGGTCATTCTGGGCATGTTATGGAAGCGCATCACCTCCAAGGGTGCCTTTTGGGGGCTTCTGGCGGGTACTGTGAGCTCGGTAGGGATGTTTCTCCTGATGCGGTTCGTTCCGCGCACCCGGGCGATGATTGCGCTTTCACCCGATGCCAAGATGATGGCGCAGAACGTCTATCAGGCTCTTTGGGCATGGATCATCTGCGTGGTGGTAACCATTGTCGTTTCCTATCTCACCCAGCCCCGAAAAGAGCAGGAATTAACGGGCCTGGTCTATGGCTGTACGGAGATTCCGTCCGAAGGTAAATATCCGCTGTGGCAGCGGCCTATTTTCTGGGCAGGAATATCCATGGCTATCTTTCTGTTTCTGCAATGGCTATTCTGGTAGCGACGAGCTGTTTATGCGGCCGTGGGAGAGCCGGGTGAGGGTTTCGTCCGAAATTGTCGGAGTGGGTGTGGCAGAAGAACAAATACCAGACCGAAGCGCCGCGGGTGCTTCCCCTCCGGAGCAGCGCGAAGTAGACGGCGAAGCCGGCGCAGGGAAAATGCTGCCCGTGTGGTTCTTCGTCGGTATCATTTTCGTGGTTTACGGCATCATCATCTTCATCACGGGACTGCTGGAGCTTCATTCCCCTCCCGCTACCGTGCTTGCTGCCGAACTCCACCCGACGATCTGGTGGGGCGCTATTCTCATCGGGCTGGGCAGTTTCTTTACAGCACACTGTGGACCCTGGAGGCGCTGAACACTATGCCTTGTCCCCCTCTCCCATTTGCTCGATCAAGTAATTTTCCAAGCCTACGTCTTTAATGATGCCAAGCTGCGATTCGAGGAAATCGACGTGATCTTCTTCGTCCTGCAAAAGCTCTTTCAGCAACTCTGCGGAAGCGTGGTCGCCCGCTTTCTGGCAGCGCGCCACCGCCTCGTTATACTCCGTCACGGCGCTAACTTCGAGCGCAAGATCGTTTTCAAGCTGCTGTTTGACGTTTTTGCCGATGTTGAGCTTAGGCAGATCCGCCATTTCGGGCATTCCTTCAAGAAAAAGCATTCGCTCGATCAGTTTTTCGGCATGTTTCATCTCGCCAATGGACTGCTTTTTGATCGCTTCGCTCAGCCGGTCGTATCCCCAGTTTTCCTGCATTTCTGAGTGTAAAAAATACTGGCTGATCGCTCCGAGCTCCTCTTTCAGCATTTCACCAAGGGTATGAAGGACTTCCGGTTTTCCTTTCACGGTGATCGTCTCCTTTTTTCATCTGTTGTCAAATCCTGATTCCGGCCTTTCCACGGCGGCCTTCTCTGCCTTTTCGCTCACATGATCAATCAAATCCTTCACACTGTGTGCAAGCTGGGCCACTTCGCCGTTTCCTTTTACGTCAAATTGAATTTCGTAATTTCCAGCGGCCGCATGGTCCACTGCAGCCTTCAAGTCCATCAACGGTTTCACCACCTGCCGTGGCAGAATAAAGCTCACCAAAACGCTCAGGACAATCACCAGGAAAGATACGCTCCCGAGGATCCACTCCGCCCTGTCCACCAGGCCGCTAGCGCTCCGATGGTCCCGCCGCACACGGTCCCAACTCTTCCGTTCCAGGGCAGAAGAAAGCTGAAGGATCGCATTACTGGAAGTCTGGAGGTCCTGAGTCACTCTCCGCAAGGTGGGATCGCCGCGGGCCAGTGCCGCAGTCACCTGGGTGTCAAACGAGCCGCTCTGGCTGCGCAAATCCTCGAGAAGATTGGCGCGGCTTTCCCGACGAGACTTCTTGAGAAGAGCCTGAAGATTGCTCTCGTAAGCGCGGACGACGTTCTGGAAGCGCTCAGCAGGCGACTCATGATGATTGCTCAGCCGCTGGACGGCCTCGCTCAAGCGTTGGCGGTAGATGCCGAGCTGCGCCTGGAGCTCTTCGACCGTTGGCTTCGCGGCCGGCTGGAGCTCGACGCATCGTTTGAGCGTGTTCTGCATGTCATCTAATGATTTCCAGCTCGCGCTCAGGTCATTCGGATCGTGAAGCAGAAAATAGTTCAATTCCATACGGCGGGCGTTCAGCATCTGGATTGAAACCGATTCCGCCAGGGTTGCCACCTGCGCGTCCACACGCACAATCCGGTCCACGATCCAGCTCATCGCAAACAGATAATAGACAGCCAGTGCGATGACCGGCACTAGAATCAGCCGCACGATCGCCAAGCTGTACGCAACCCTCCGCCTCAGCGAAGTGCCGGGCGCAAACACGCGCATTGGTTTATGAATGTGCCAGTTGATGCGGTGCAGGTAACGCCCGCGCATCCAGGCTTCGCGATTTGCCATAGGCCTACCCAGACAATCAGGCTGCTTCCGATACCATCCTATCATTCTTCAGCCTTCTTCCTTGGGGAGAGGGTAGCGAGCCTGCAGGCCGGCAGGTGGAGCGACACTCGACCGGGTGGAAAGTCGGGCAGTGGGTCAGTTTGAGATCGTAGCTGCGAGTTTACCTCGCCAGGTGGCGGCATAAAGCCGCCTCTACATCAAACTGACCTACTACTGAAAATCGGAACTCGTGCGCCCCGTGAAGCGTATCATAAGAAGATTGCACGCTCTGTACGATCAGGAGAATACCCCATGTTCTGCTCACAATGTGGCAAGGAACACACAGGCGACGCTAGTTTCTGCTGCCAGTGTGGGGCGCCGCTCGAAGGCGCGCCAAGACGACGGGCGAAGCTCATGCGCTCAGCGGACGATCGGAAAATTGCGGGCGTTTGTGGAGGTCTTGCAAACTATCTGGATGTTGACGCGACACTCATCCGATTAGCCTGGATTATGCTCGCGCTGCTGGGCGGCTGCGGATTCATAGGTTACCTGGTGGCGTGGGTGATTATACCTTTAGATAAAAAAAAGATGAGAGCCGCGGAGCCCGCCCGTGAAACGGCCGCTTCCTCAGGACCGTAGATGAGTCCATTGAATCCTGATGGCCAAGCCTCCGCAGGGCACTTGTTTCGAGGCCAGCGAGGAGGCTGGACACCCCCTCCCGACCTTCTCCACCGGATCTTTTTCAATATAAAAGAATTGCGAGCCGGCTGGCGGTTGTTGCTTTTCCTCCTCATCTCCGCCGCCTGTATGATGATTTTCGGCCTGCCGGCCCATCTCCTGCTGCGACCTTCGGCCAACCGCATCGCGATAAGCCACTTTAGTCCCCGGTTTCTATTGGTTGAGGAAGGCACACTGCTTCTGGCCATTCTCGTCGCCGCTCGGGTAATGGGGGCGATTGAAAAGCGCTCTTTCGGTGAATTTGCCCTTCCCTGGCGATCCGCCTTCGGCGGGCGGTTCTGGCGGGGTGTCCTGTGGGGCGGGATTGCCCTTCCCGGTCTGCTTCTGCTGATCCGCTGTGATCACGGTTTCAGCTTTGGAGGCCTCGCGCTGAGCGGACGACGGGCGCTTTTTGTGGGCGTGCTTTGGGCCGCGGGCTTTCTGGTGGTCGGGTTCTTTGAAGAGTTCCTGTTCCGCGGCTACGCGCTTTCCACCCTCACTACCGGCATCGGATTTTGGCCCGCAGCCATCCTACTCTCACTCGTCTTTGGAGCCGTGCACTTGGCGAATCCGGGAGAAGATTGGAAAGGTGGTGCCTCAGCAGCCCTGATTGGCCTCTTTTTTTGCCTTACCGTGCGGAGGACCGGCAGCCTCTGGTTTGCCATTGGCTTCCACAGCATGTGGGACTTCTCGGAGACGTTTCTGTATTCCGTTCCAGACAGCGGCATCGTCGCTCCCGGCCATCTGTTGAATTCCGCGTTCCACGGACCCACATGGCTCACCGGTGGCGTTGTGGGGCCGGAGGGCAGCTTCTTCGTCTTTGTTGTCATCGCCATTCTGTTCCTTGTGTTTCATCCGCTCCATCACGAAACCCGGTTTCCGGCGTAAATTGATCCAGGATCGCCATCCGTGAATGTGCTATCCGGCTCAAAAGAGGAGGCGCAGTTGGAACTGCGCTTGCTTCGCCGGATTCGCGTTCTGAATGCCGGCGATGGCCCGCAAAAAATGCTCAGTGGTTTCGGCAATTCCCGCAGACGTTGTTCACATTGATGAGGTTCGCGAAGGAGTCCAAAAGACACGGATTGATGTGTTACGATGCTTGTTTATGAACGAAAACGGAGGAAAGCACGGCGAGAGCCGCTTCGCGGCGTATGCGTGGCTCGTGCTTGCGTACACGATCCTCGTGATTCTCTGGGGGACCGTGGTGCGCGCTACCGGGTCCGGCGCAGGTTGTGGCGACCATTGGCCGTTGTGCGGCGGCCAGGTGTTTCCTCATGCGGCGCAAGTGGCCACCCTCATCGAATTTGCGCATCGCCTGACGAGCGCGGTGGCCATCGTTCTGATGCTCGGCCTGGTCTGGTTTGCATTCCGCCGCTTCGAGACCGGGCATCCCGCGCGCCGTTACTCCGCCGCTGCGCTTTTTTTCACATTCATGGAAGGGTTCATCGGGGCGGCATTAGTGCTTTTGGGGGACGTCGGAACGAACGTGTCGCTGTCGCGCGTATGTGTCCTTTCGCTTCACCTGGTCAACACGTTCCTGTTGCTCGCTTCACTCGCGCTTACGGCAGTATCGGCAAGCAGCGGCTGGTTCGCGCTGCCGGAAAACCCCACTGAGGGGAGAAAAGCACCATCCCGCCGCCTGATTCTCGCCTACGCCGCCGGATTGCTTGGCACGCTGGGCATTGCTGTTACCGGAACGCTCGCGGCGCTTGCGGATGCGCTCTTCCACGCCACTTCCCTGGGGCAAGCCTTCCGGTGGGACCTCTCTCCTTCAGCCAGCCCTCTGCTGCGGCTGCGGATCATTCATCCCGCCGTGGCTGTGATGGTTGGAACTTTTCTGCTCATTCTTGCTGTCCATCCGCTGATCGCTCCCGCGCCTGCCATGGCGAAACGAATCGCCCCTTGCTTGCTGTTTCTGGTTCTCCTTCAATTCTGCTTGGGAGGGCTGAACGTCGTCCTTCTCGCCCCCCTCTGGCTACAGGTAGTCCATCTGCTCACCGCCGATCTCGTCTGGATCAGTTTGGTTTTGCTCTCGGCCGTGATGATGGGACTCGCGCTCACGCGGCGCTCTTCTGAATCCGTTCATGTTGCTGAGGGCGCAGCTTTCACGGAACACGTAGTGTCTTAGACGAGAAGTACCATCCGCCGGAATGCCCATTCAAAGCATATACACTCTATCCCGGGACGACGCCGAGGCAAAGGATTGCGCCGCACTTCTCCGCCGGCACGGGCCATCAAAACTGGAAAAGGTGATTATCGAGCGCGTTTACTGGCTGGAGGGAAACGTTTGCGTGGAGAAGCTCTTACCGCTCTTTGCGAACCCTCTCTATCAAACCGCTTCATCCAAGTCCCGCCTGGATGCTGTCGAAGGCCCGGTGCTTGAAATCGTCTACCGGCCCGCCGTCACCGACCCGGAGACACCTTCTATTCTGGAGGCGGCGCGCGCGCTTGGCGAAGATGGACTCGTCTTTGCCCGGCTCGGCAAGCGCTACCAGTTTGTGGGCATCGATGAAGCGGAGGCACGAGATCTTGCGCGCCGCTTTCTGTATAACCGCGTGGTCGCACGGATTCGCGAGCCGGGCGAGGTGTTCCGTTCACTGAGGCCGAGCGGCCGGCCCGAGGAGGCACGATCAATCGCTTTGGCCAACCTCAGTGACCAGGAACTTGAATCGCTCGCTGCGTCACATTCCTGGTATGCCCCGCTTTCGCAAATGAAGGTCATCCAGACGCGCGAGCTCCGCCAGGGGCGGCCGCATACGGATGCGGAGATCGAAATCCTGGTTCAGAGCTGGAGCGACCATTGCTATCACACCACCTGGAAGAGCCTGGGACTACTGAAGAAACTCTCCGAGGCGACAAAGCGCATCGCGCATCCGCTCGTGGTTTCCGCGTTCAAGGACAATGCTGGCGGCCTGGAATTTTACGAAGATTGGGTGATTACGCTCAAGGGTGAGACGCACAATTTTCCGAGTTCTATTGCGCCCTTTGGTGGCGTCTCCACCAAGCACGGCGGCGTGATCCGGGATACACTTGGTTTCGGCAAGGGCGCATATCCGATCGGCGGTACGACGGTGATCGGAACCCTTGACCCTGCTCTTCCGGAAAATCGGGTTCCTCCTGGCGCGCTCAATCCGCGGATGATTCTCTCTGAATCCATACGCGCCACAGCCTACTACATGAACCCAATGGGTGTTCCCATGATGCACCTCGTGTACCGCCGCCATCCGGGTTATGCAAAGTGCCTCGCGCTCGGCCACTCTTTGGGACTGATTCCTAAGAAGTACGCGCTGAAGGAATCGCCCCATTCCGGAGACCTTGTGTTGCTCATTGGCGGCGAGACAGGGCGCGACGGGATTCACGGAGCAACGGTAAGCTCAACGACGATGACAGGGGAAACGCTGGAAAAAGAATCCGCCGCGGTTCAGATTGGGCACCCGATCACGGAGCGCCGCTTCACCACCGCCATCCCGGAATTGCGTGATGCTGGATGCATCCGCTCCATCACTGACCTCGGTGCGGGGGGCATCTCTTCGGCCGCAGGTGAGATGGGAGATGGGACGGGAGTGGCGTTAGACCTCAATCGTGTGCCGCTCAAGGATCAGAGCTTGACGGCGTGGGAAATCCTGCTTTCTGAATCGCAGGAACGGATGCTACTGGCCGTGCCGCCGGAAAAGCTGGCCGAGGCGCAAGTACTGCTCGACCGCTACGAAGTCGATTTTTCGGTGATCGGCCGGTTTACGGATTCGGGTCATCTGGAAGCCACCTGGCGCGGACAGAAAATAGTGGATCTCGAAATGAGCTTTCTTTGGGGAGCTTGTCCACTGGATCCGATCCCGCTTTCTGAGTCCCACCGGGAGATCCCGCCGCACCGTATTCCCGAGCCATGTACAACCGAAGATTGGTCCGCCGTCACTCGTGGCGTATTGGAACACTATCACTGTGCCGACCAGGGAGCCGCCGGCTCACAGTTCGATTCCACGGTTCAGGGCCGGACGGTGATTGGTCCGTATGGTGGCTGTAACCATCAGATGCCGACGGGCATTTACGTCTCCGCCCCGCTACGTGGAAAAAGCTACGGTGTGATCACCACGCTTGCCTTTAACCCATTCTATGGCGAAATAGATCCCGCGGTCATGACGAAACTGATGGTGATCGAGGCTGTTACTAAAGCTGTGGCAGCAGGTGCGGACTACCGGGAAATGGCGCTCTGCGATAACTTTTACACACCACGCCCGCGGCCCGATGTGGCCTGGGACCTCGTGAAAATGGTCGAGGTGATTGCGAACTTCTCCGTCGAGCTCGGTATTCCCTTCATTTCCGGCAAGGATTCAAGCTCCGGGACGCTCGAATCCGTGGGGAGAACGATCGATGTCCCCCCGACGCTTGTTGTTGCTGCAATGGGCCGCGTGCCGGACGTCAATCGTATCGTTACCAAGGATTTCAAGAAACCGGGAGATAAGCTCCTCATCGTCGGCAAAGCCACCGGGGACGCACTGGGGGGAAGCGTTTACGCCGACTGCTTCGGCCAACGCGGCAACTGTTTGTTCGATTCCTATGGCGCCCCAGCGATTCGAGCGCTTTGGGACGCCCTGCTGGAGCTTCGCGCAAGAGGAGCTTATCTTTCTGCCTCTCCCATTGGCGAGGGAGGAATGTTTCTTCGCCTTTTTGAAGCCAGTTATGGCTCGGGGTTGGGAGCGCGCGTGGGACTGGCCTCTCTGGCAAAGGATTCGGGCGTTCGGAAGGATGGAATCCTGTTCGGCGAGTTCATCGGCTCGGTCATGATCGAAGTTTTACCGAATTTCGAAGGCTTCCCCGCCGGGATCCCGACCGCCGTGATCGGCGAGGTTACCAGCGAGCCTGAAATTGTGTTAAGCCATGAGGGAAGTGTGTTCTGGCAGGGTGAAGTTCGCCATCTGGCATCGGTCTGGAGCAAACCGTTTCGTGAGGTGCTGGAGTGAGCAGGGCTGTCACGGCCATTTTGTACGCGCCTGGCACGAACTGTCACGAAGAGACGGCTGCGGCGCTCGCACAGGCTGGTCTCGCGAGCCGATTGGTACTATTGCATGACCTCATTGAAGCGAAGATGCGGCTTAGTGATTATCAGGCTTTGATCATCCCCGGGGGTTTTTCCTACGGAGATCACCTGGGCGCCGGGCGCATTTTCGCCACAGCGCTGATTGCCCGGCTGGGCGATGCTTTGACGGAGTTCCTGGAAGATGGCAAGCCTATACTGGGCATCTGCAATGGTTTTCAGGTGTTGGCCGAAACTGGCGTTCTGCCGCGCCAGAGACTTTGCAGCCGAGCCATGGCTCTGCTGCGAAACCAGTCCGCACGATTTGAGGACCGCAAAATCCACCTTCTTGCTTGCGAGCCTGAATCCCTTTGGACCCGGGGTCTTGCGGGCCAAATATTGGAAATGCCTTCGGCTCACGGCGAAGGCCGTCCGCTCTTCTCTGAGTCCGTCTCTTGCCGCATCGCTCTGAAATACGCGAACGCTTCAGGAGCGCCCGCCACCTCCTACCCCGAAAACCCTAACGGTGCTCCGGATGCCATGGCCGGCGTCAGCAGCGAGAAGGGGCTAGTCCTTGGGCTTATGCCCCATCCCGAACGGGCGTCACTGCCGGTACACTATTCCCAGCACGGACTCAAACTCTTCAAGAATCTGGCTCGTTGGCTTAGCAGCTAGCCGCGCACAGGCTGCGCCTGGTGCTTTATGCGCCAGCCGCCACGGCGGCAGACTGCAAAGCACCACTCAATATCCAATCGACGTCCTTCTTGGCGTACGGGTAGGCAATGAAATCAAACGCTCCCCGGCACATCGCATCAATATAGACGTCTTTGTCATAAAACGGCGAGCACACAACAACAGGAATTTTCGACCTTCTACTCTCCCCGGAATCCAGGAGATCGCGAAAGCTGCCATCCTCGAGCTGAACCTGGCAGAAGACAACAGCCACTTGTTCCTGACCCATAACGTCCCGCGCCTCGCGCAGAGTTGAGGTGAAGACAGCATCCAGTCCGCGGGTCCTCAAGGCGCCCGCCAGAGACCGCTGGCCCATCGGGTCGGAGAGAGCAACCAGGATCTTCCTTAGTTTGAGCATCGTAAACACCACCTCTTCCCCAAAATTTCTGCTCCTCCCTTCCCTCCTTCTCGTCCTAAGCAGATCTCGGCATTTCTGGCCTACTGAACAGGCCCGCGCTCTCGTCGCCGGAGCGTGCAGGCCCGCTCTGAACCGCGTCGGCTTAAGACTTCCCCTGTCGTTGGACACGCACCCCCGGAGCGAGTCAACGGAGACCGAACAGCGCCCTGGCGCGCTCCTCCTGGAACGGCTCGTATTCCGAGGCCAGAGAGAGATCCAGCACCTTGGCATGCACCCCTTCGCTTAGATCCTGTAAGCGCACCCGGTAGCCGTTTTTGAACCGGACGGCATCCCGATAGGTATTCGCCATAGCGGTAAGCTGCGTGAAGGTAACGTCTTCCTCCGTGCCAATATCCAGGTCCATCTGGAGCCGTTTGGGAATGCCGCCCAGCCTCAAGCGGGCGCCAGGCGGAATACAAACCGCGGGCACCTGAGAAATTTTCGGCGGCGTCAAAAAGTTCTTGAGCGCCCGCCAGAACCCGCCCGCCCGGGCTTCCATCGCACTCTGGACCTGATAGAGGTCATAAGGCGAGGCAAAGCCCAGCGATCCGGTTGGGAAACGATGCATTACCAAGTCTTCATGTTCTTTCGCCAAACGGTTGGGAACGCACATGAGTGAATAGTCGCACATGCTAAAATCCTCCTAAGTAAGATAAGTGCTCATGCCATAACCTTGCTCAACGGAAATCAAGCCGCCGTTCAATGTTATTGGTCCTCATTCCCTCCTCCGGTTCTAAAAAAAGAACGGTTCGACTGCCGCTATTTCGCCTCCAGGGGATAACCCGCCTTCCTCCAGGCTTCAACCCCCCCAATCAGCGGATGAGTATTTAGAAAACCCCGCCGCATCAACTCCTCGGCGACCTGAGCGCTTGATTCTTCCCCGGGCGAGTTGCAATAGCTCACCACGGGATCTCCCAGGGGAATCTGCTTCAGGTGCTGGATGATTTCGTCGGCCGGAATGTGAATCGCCCCCGGCAACTTGGAATCCGTCGCGTTCCAGTCTTCGTTGCTGCGCAAATCAATAAAAACAAAACGCTCACCGTGTTCCATTCGGGCGACCACTTCGCCCGGTGTGAGCTTGGCAAGCGTCGTGCGCCGCCCTTCCTGTGACCGTTCCGGCGTGATCGCCGTTTGATTCAGCGTTGCACCCATAGCCTTGAGAGTGGGCACTCGAGCTGCCAAACCCACTCGTCTCAGAAAAGAACGCTCGCAGCCTTTACAAAACAAATGCACTTATTATCGAGGAAAGAAGAACGAAAGAGTTGAATCAGGACTCTAAATGCGGTCAGTGTCGTGTTGAAGTGTCAACACGTGGTGAAATGTCGTCAGAGTTGATTGCGGGAAATCCTCAGCTTGCGCATCTTGGAATTCAGGGTGCTCCGGTTCACTCCCAGGCGCGCAGCGGCACCGCCGGGTCCGGCAATCACTCCATGAGTCTCGCGCAGCACCTGAAGGATATGCTCACGCTCGATGGACTGCAAGGTTCCTTGCGGTGGGCTTACCTCAGCCGGTTTCAATTCGGAGAGGGGTACATTGAGAATTGATCCGCGGGTCAGAATCACAGCCCGCTCGAGAAAGTTCCCCAGTTCCCGGACATTCCCAGGCCATTCCCAACTCACCAATGCTTCCATGATTTCGGGTGGGATGGTTTCTATTCGTTTGTTCATCCGGAAAGCATGTTTCTGGACGAAATATCGCACCAGCAGTGGAACATCCTCCCTCCGTTCCCGGAGCGGAGGCACAACGATCGGGAACACTTTAAGCCGGTAATAGAGATCACTCCGGAACTCCCCGGCGCCCACCATCTTGGAGAGGTCGCGATTCGTCGCTGCGATGAGTCGCACGTCCACGGGAATGGTACGCGTGCTTCCCAGACGCTCAAATTCCTTTTCCTGCAAGGCGCGCAGCAGCTTCGGTTGGAGCTCCAGCGGAATGTCGCCTACTTCATCCAGAAACAGAGTCCCTTGATGCGCCAGGTCCAGCCGCCCCAGACGCTGGGCATTCGCTCCCGTAAACGCGCCCTTCTCATGGCCGAAGAGTTCGCTCTCCAAGAGCCCCGTGGGAATGGCCGCACAGTTAAACCTCACAAACATGTGATCGTGGCGTGGACTGAGGTTATGGATGGCCCGCGCAACCAACTCTTTGCCCGTGCCGGTTTCTCCCAGAATTAACGCTGTCGCATCCGTAGGCGAAACCGTTTCCACCTGCTTGAGGATGCGCCTGAGCTTAGAACTTTCGCCGATGATCTCATCAAGCCCATACTCCGTCTGAAGCTTGACCTGAAGGTATCGCTTTTCATGCGCCAGCTTATCCTTAAGTTCCGCGATACGGCGGAACGCCAGTGCGTTGCCAAGCGCAATCGCCACCTGGTTTGCCACTTGTCCAAGCAGGTTTATATCCCGTGCAGAAAAAGCTGCTTCCGCTCGCCGGGCCACATTGAGGGTTCCCATCGTCCGTTCGCGGGCGGGGAGCGGAACAATGCAGGCAGACTTCATGCCTACCTCGACCATGCGGCCCGTCGCAGTGCGCGAAAAGCGGCCATCTGCCAAGTCATTCAATACCAGGGGCTCCCCACAGGTAAATACCCAGCCTTCTGGCGATCCCTCGATGGGCAGTAGCGTGCTCGAGGAGGCCAGGTCCGACGCGTCCGATGAGGCACCCAAGGAAATCAGGCGTAGTACGTCACTCCCTTCCTCGTGCAACGCAAGACTACCGTAGTCGTGCGGCATTACTTGGCCGAGAGTTGAGCCGATGGCAGAAAGCAGCTCGCGGATGTCAAGATTGGAGACGAGAACATTCGTCATCTCCAGCAAGAGGGTATCTTCAGCGCGTTTGCGAGCCGTGAAGTCCCGCGTCACCCGGGCAAAGCCGCGCAGGCGGCCGGCCTCGTCACGGAGGGCGGTCATCACCACATTCGCCCAGAAGCGCGTGCCATCCTTGCGCACACGCCAGCCTTCGTCTTCGAGCTCTCCCTCTGCCGCCGTCAGTCGCAACTGCTCGTCCGGCTTTCCCCGCCGGATGTCTTCCGCCGTATAGAAGCAGCGGAAATGCTGTCCCAGGATCTCCTCGGCCCGGTAGCCTTTAATGGCCTCGGCGCCGGCGTTCCAACTCGAGATGAGCCCTTCCGGATCGAGCATGAAAATGCCGCAATCCTTTACGCCTTGAACCAGCAGACGGGAATACTCTTCCCGCTCTCGCAACACTTGCTCGCCGCGCATGCGCTCGGTGACGTCACGAATGGCTAAGAGCACCGCCCCACCGTTTTCGTCCATAGCGCTCAGCATGATATCGGCTGGGAATTCCGTACCGTCCTTGCGCCGGGCGTAAAAATCACTTTTCGATTCATCCGACCTGGAAAGCCGTGCCGCGCCGCCCGAAGCCCCAAGGCCCACACCCCGGCGGTACTGCGGCACCACCAGTTCTATGGACTGACCCAAGAGCTCGTCGCGCGTATACCCCAACAGCCTTTCGGCTTCGGTGTTCGCACGCACAATCACGCCGTGCTGGTCTGTCACAACGGTGGCATCAGGAACAACATCAAACATCGTCGGGCCCTATCGAGCTTTCCTCGCCCTATGTTTCCCGTCGATCGAAGCAGTATTCCGAAGTTTCCTTACTATTTTATACTATCGGTTTTCGTTCCGTAATCCCCCAACGACCGCGGCGCTTCAGCGCGAACGCCGCGTTACAAATTTACGGCGTGACCGCGTCAAATGAGATGGCGAATGGGCTGGCCCTCGGGATGAACGATGCACCTTTTACGGCATCCGAATCCAAAACAAAATCAATGATTTGACTTTGATGACAGGCAGTCCCTAAAATGGTTTTGGAGTCTCACGGGTGTTCCGCTGCTCTCCCAGAAGCTGTGAAAAAGCGAGCGGCGGCTGTCATGCTGAGCAACCCGAAGCATCCCAGCATTTTGTTTTTACCACTTACCCGTAAGCCTTGCTGTCCTCACAAGATCAGCATGATAGATTGCAGGTCCCATGTTTGACGCATTACAAGAAAAGTTTCAAGGTGTTTTCAAAACCGTCCGTATTCAAGGAGCGCTCAACGAAGCGATGGTGGATGAGACGCAGCGCGAGGTGCGCCTCGCGCTGCTCGAAGCCGACGTAAACTTCACCGTCGTCAAGGAGTTGCTTGAGCGCATCCGAGTGAAGGCGCTCGACCAGGACGTTCGCTCAAGCCTCACCCCGGGGCAGGAAATCATCCGTATTGTGCGCGACGAGCTGATTGAAATCCTGGGGCGTAAAGAATCTCTGCTTGCATTTTCGAAGGAATATCCCAGCATCATTTTGATGGTCGGGCTGCAGGGTTCCGGCAAGACCACCACCTCCGGAAAGCTCGCGTTGTGGCTCAGCCAGAAGAAGCGGCGCCCCATGCTGGTCTCGACGGACGTTTACCGGCCAGCAGCGCGCGAGCAACTGGCAATTATCGCCAAAAGTATTGGGGTGCCGGTTTTTGCCGGTGAGGGAGTTCAGTTGCCCGTGCAGTTGGCGCTGGGGGCGCGTAAGGATGCGGCCGAGCGGGGGCACGACGTGCTCATTGTGGATACGGCCGGGCGGCTTCACATCGATGAGCAATTGATGCAGGAAGTCAACGAATTACAGCTCAAGTTGCGCCCCAGCGAAATCTTGCTGGTGGCCGACGCCATGATTGGCCAGGACGCGGTCCGAAGCGCGCAGGAGTTCCACGAGCGGCTGGGGACTTCCGGGGTGATTCTCACCAAAATGGACGGTGACGCGCGTGGCGGCGCAGCTCTTTCTATCCACCACGTCACCGGCCAGCCCATCAAGTTTTTCGGTACCGGTGAAAAATACGACGCCCTGGAGATTTTCTATCCCGAGCGCATCGTTTCCCGCATTTTGGGTATGGGCGACGTGCTCACACTCATTGAAAAGGCTGAGCAAACCATCGACAAGGAAAAGGCGCTGGAAGTCCATCGCAAGTTGCGCACGGATACCTTCACACTGGCGGATTTCCAGGAGCAATTGCAGCAAGTCCGCAAGATGGGCTCACTCGAACAGATGCTGGGAATGCTCCCCAAGATCGGGATGCTTAAGAACGCCGGTAAAATGCACGTGGAAGACAAGGAATTGACTTGCCTGGACGCCATCATCAATTCGATGACCCCGCAGGAGCGGATGAATCACGAAATCATCAACGGGCGCCGGCGTAAGCGTATTGCCAAAGGCAGCGGCACCAGCGTCCAGCAGGTGAATCAGTTGCTGAAGCAATACGTTCAGGCGCGAAAGATGATGAAATCCATGAGCCAGAACTTCCTTGGACGGCAGCTCGGGCGGCTGAAATTGCCGGCGGAGCTGATGAGCCAGGGAAAACCATCCTGAGAGCAGCCGCTTTGTGCGGCGACTAAAAAGCGTGAGCATCACCCCTCACCGGAGAGTTGGGCGATCCCGCAGACGCGGGAGAGCCGGGTGAGGAAATTTAGCTGATTTTCAGAACGATTTGGAAGAAAAAATATCCCATCAAGGGGGTCGATTGTTAAAAATACGCTTAGCCCGCGCTGGGGCCAAAAAGAAGGCCAGCTTTCGTGTCGTGGTGATCGAAGAGAAAAGAGCCCGCAACGGACGCTTTGTAGAAATCCTTGGGTTCTATAACCCACGTCGCGAGCCGCCTGAGGTGGCGCTCAAACACGAACGTGTCGATTACTGGCTAGGAGTGGGCGCCCAACCCTCGGATACCGTTCGCAGCCTGCTGAAGCGGACGGCGAAGCCTCAAGCCGTCGCGTCTTAGCCGTTCACGTTGGCGGGGCGAAGTTGACGTTTGAAGCGAGTCCCAGTCCAGGAGTTCCAGACGGGCTCTTTCCACACATGCAGACCAGACTCCGGAGACTTCTGCTGCAGGGAGGGACTTGTGAAAGAGCTGATTGAGGCGATTGCGAAAGCGCTTGTGGATTTTCCGGATGCGGTTCAAGTCCGTACCGTTGAGGGGGAGCAAGTCACGGTGCTCGAACTTCGTGTCCATCCTTCGGATCTCGGAAAAGTCATTGGAAAGCAGGGCCGGACGGCGCGCTCCATTCGTACCATTCTTGGGGCGGCGGGAATGAAGCTCAGGAGACGTTTCACGCTAGAGATTCTCGAGTAGCACGCCCGCTTCCGTCGCACAGTGTGCAAAGTTCTCTAGCTACCCACAGACTGTGCCCGGATCCGGCGTTCCAAGTGCGTGAATTCTTCCTGTGTTGGAGTCTGTCATTCAGAGGGAGCGGAGCGACCGAAGAATCCCTGCTTTAGTAAAGCGAAATACGGGTGGCATTGTTCGCTGCGCTCTGAGCGATAGTTCCTTGGGTCGCGGCGGCGAGACGGCACCCTGCTCCGAGACACGGGAAGATCAAAGCGCCCGTCTTTCAAGCGATCCTCCGCAGTTTCTGGCGGTTGCGCGGATCCTCAAGCCCCAGGGTCGCAAAGGTGAAGTTGCTGCGGAAATGATGACAGACTTCCCGCACCGCTTTGGCCGGCTGCCAGTGGTCTATCTCAGGGATTCCGGCAGCGCACCGGTCGCTTACACGCTTGAGCGTGTGTGGCCGCACAAGGGGCGCATCGTCCTGAAGTTTGCCGGCATTGACTCCATCGAACAGGCTGAACGGCTCCGCAGCTTCCACGTGGTGGTTCCGTACGCGGAACGGGTTCGGCTACCAGAGAATTCGTATTACTGGTCTGAGCTTATCGGCTGCCAGGTGATCGCGGGAAGCGCGGAAGAACCGACGGAGGTGGGAACGGTGGCTTCCGTTGAGCCGACGGCGGGCGTGCCTTTACTGCACGTCACGCGCAATAGAGCCGAAACCGGCGAGATGCTGATCCCGCTGGCTCAGGACATCTGCAAGCTGATCGATCCCGCGAAAAAGATAATCTTGATCGATCCGCCTGAGGACTTACTGGAGTTGAATGATTTTTGACGTTATCACCATTTTCCCGGAGTTTTTCAGGAGCATTCTGGAACACGGGCTTTTGAGAAGAGCTGTTAATGCAAAGGTCGTGGAAATCCGCCTGCACAACCTGCGGGATTTTACCGACGACGCCCATCGTTCCGTGGACGACCGCCCCTTCGGCGGCGGCCCGGGAATGATTTTTAAGCCGGAACCCGTTTTTCGTGCGGTCGAAGCTCTAAAAACTCCGAGGGTGCCTTCGAAGGTGGTTTTGCTCACGCCACAGGGCAACACCTTAAACCAACGAAAAGCGGAAGAGTTTGCCCGAGAGCCAGGCATCGCGCTGATTTGTGGCCGGTACGAAGGCGTGGACGAACGAGTGGCTCGTTACCTTGCGAGTGACGAAATCTCTATTGGCGATTACGTTTTAAGCGGTGGCGAGTTGGCCGCCGCCGTCATCATGGAAGCCGTGACGCGGCTTCTTCCAGGCGCGCTTGGAAACGAAGAGTCCCGGAAGGAAGAGTCTTTCGCGGCGTCAGCAGCTTCTCCCTTCATCTCGATCGAGGGGGAATTTCTGGATTTTCCGCAGTATACGCGTCCGGCGGAGTTCCGGGGGCTCAAGGTTCCGGATGTACTGCTCTCCGGGAACCATCAGGAAATCCGCGAATGGCGCCGTCGCGAGGCGCTGCTGAAAACTTCCCGGCAGCGACCAGACTTGTTGCAAAAAGCCGGCTTTCGACCGGCTGAGGAGTTCAGAAAGGATAATCATCATGTCATTGCTTCAGAAAATTGAGCAGGAGCAGATGAAAAAGAATTTGCCCGCCTTCCGGGCCGGCGATACGGTTCGTGTCCACGTCCGGATCAAGGAAGGGGATAAGGAGCGCATCCAGGCCTTCGAAGGCACCGTGATTCGCATCCGCCGTGGAGGAATCAACTCCACCTTTACCGTCCGCAAGATTTCTTTTGGCCAGGGCGTGGAGCGCATCTTTCCTCTGCATTCGCCTGTGATCGAGAGGATTGAACCCGTCCGCGCCGGACGCGTTCGCCGCGCCAAGCTTTATTACCTGCGCGGACTCAAAGGCCGGGCCGCTCGCATCCGCGAGGCGCGGACAGGCCCGCAAGCAACGAAACCAGCAACCAAAAACTAGAAATCAGAAGCAAACACCAGGGGAGGATTTTTAGTTGTCTCTCATCTCTGGTTTTTACTTTCAAAGGCCTTCCCCAGGTGCTTTTTTCTGATTTCTGACTTCTAGTTTGAAAGGGCCATGCCGCGCGCAAGAGATCCCGAAGACCTCGAATGTACCTGGCGGTTTGAGCGCCAAGCCTACAGCCGGGGATGCCTCCATGTGGCCGGTTGTGACGAGGTGGGCCGCGGCGCGCTGCTGGGCCCACTTTATGCCGCCGCGGTCATCCTCAATCCTGTAACGCCCATCCCGGGACTCAACGACTCGAAAAAGTTAACGCCCCAGCGCCGCTCGGAATTTGCCAAAAAAATTCGTGCCACGGCCATCAGTTTTCAAATTGTCGCCATCAGCGCGGAAGAAGTGGACGCGCTGAACGTCTACCAGGCTTCGCGGCTCGCCATGATCCGAGCGGTTGGGGCGCTGAAGCCTGCCCCTCAGTTCATCCTCACCGACGCCATGCCCTTAGCGAACGCTTCCCAGCCTTCCGGCACCCTCGCGCCCCACCGCTGGCTCATCCACGGTGATGCACGCTCCGTTTCAATTGCCGCTGCCTCCATTCTTGCCAAGGTAGCGCGGGATGCGTGGATGAAAGAACTCGACCGCCTTTATCCGCATTACGGCCTTGCCCGGAACAAAGGCTACGGCACAACCGATCATTTGAGAGGCCTGGCTCTGCACGGGCCTTGCCCCGAGCATCGCAAGACGTTCCAGCCCGTCAAGGATTGCTCCCTTTCGCTCTTCCCTGCCCCGGAGGATCGGCGCGATCAATCGTTGTGCGGCTGATTCTAATTGTTTATAGCCTGGACGGCGCTGGCCGGTTCGGGCAAGCCGTGAAGCTCCGCTCGCGTTCTCGGCAAACTCTGCGGATGATGTTCCTGAAGGAATTTTATCAGGCCTTCCCGGATGTAGCATCGTAGGTCCCAGGCAGTGCCCGCATCCTTCGCGTCAGCCAGTGCCCGTAGCTGCATGGCCCGATCCGTGGCTTCCACAACTTGAAGTACGCACACCTGCCCCCTCCATTTATCTGTCGTTCTGACGATGCGATCGAGCTCCTTCCGCAATTCATCCACGCTAACGGTGTAATCCACGAAGAAATGGACGGAGCCGATCAGTTCGGCAGTATTCTTTGTCCAGTTCTGGAAGGGATGTTCGATGAAATAGGAAATCGGCAACACCAAGCGCTGCCAGTTCCAGATTCGGACCACCACGTAGGTTAGAGTGATATCTTCGATCCAACCCCACTGATTTTCAACAATCACCGCATCTTCGATGCGAAACGGCTGGGTGAGGGCAATCTCAACTCCCGCCGCCAGGTTTGAGAGCGTCGGCTTCATCGCCATGCCGAGAACCAATCCCGCGAGGCCTGCTGAAGCCAGAACGCTGGTGCCGATGGCACGCACCTGGGGAATGGTGAGAAGCATGATCCCGCCCGTGACAATAATCACCACAAAGGACACGATGCGGCGCAGCACTTGAACCTGCGTCCGGATCCGTCGCGCTGCGAGATTGTCCGCCACGTCAATGCGATTTCGCGCGATGATGACGTCCGAAAAGATTCTCGCGGCCAGCATAAAAGTCCACCCCACAATGGCAATGAGGACGAGTCCGACGACGTGTTCGGCAGGAGCCTTCACCATCTCTGGAATCGGCAGGGTCGGCAGCACAATAAGGACTGCCAAGACGGAAAAAATCCATTTTGCCGGCCGGTACCCATCCGTATAGACAGCGGCTTCAACAACTCGCTTTGGACCGCGCGCCATTCTCTTCAAGATGGTAAAGACCGCGTAATGGATAATGCGTGCCACAATAATCGCGCCAACCAGGATCGCAATCGTAATCACCCAGCTAAACCAGTGGCTTAAAATGTATGCCATTTTCAAAATCCTCCTGCGAGAAAATTGACCGTACGGTCGAGGTCAGGGACTGACAAAACCGCACCACAGTTGAGTTTCGGACGCCTCTCTCCTGCCTGAAACCCGGGATCGGGCAGGCTTACTTCCATTCTGCTTGGGCACCACTTAACTTGCAAGAAGAGCACTCGCAGGCTCGAAAATGCTTCATCGGAGGCGGTGATAATCCGGGCTAGGCTTCTGGCTAGATTACCGTTGGAGACGAAACGGATTGGGAGCCCCGAAGGCTCTATCGCCGAGTCCCCACCCGATTTCTCGATCGATGCCACACTAGCCCTGCGAAGAAGACGATGCAAGCGGCGATCAAGATCTTGTCAAAGCGGTGGAAATAAGGGGAGAGTGCATCCCAGTGGGCGCCGAGCTTTAATCCTGCCCAGGCGAGAGCCCAGCACCACGGCAGCGAGCCAAAGAAGGTATAGACGTTGAAGCGAAGAAAGTTCATACGAGAGATGCCGGCGGGCAGCGCGATAAAGGTGCGAACCACGGGCAGCAGTCGCGCAAAGAATACTGTCCAGTCGCCATAACGCGCAAACCACCGGTCTGCTCGCTCCAGGTCCGCTTTGGAAAGCCAGACATAACGGCCATATTTTTCAATCAACGGCCGGCCCCCGGCGGCGCCCACCCCATAGGCGACGATCGAGCCGGCATTGCAACCCAATGCTCCTACCAGAGCCACCCATTCGAGCTTGAACCGCCCGAGAAACACCAGGTAGCCCGCAAACGTCATGGTAACTTCGGAAGGAATCGGGATGCAGGCAGACTCGACAGCCATCAGGACCAACACTCCAAGGTAGCCCATGCCGGAAATGGCGGAGGTGATGAAATGGCCGGTAAATTCGAGCGCATTGGCGGTCAAGATGGCTTCCTTTCGTTCTCTGCGTTCTCCGCCTTCAGGCTGAGCGTGTCCCACATCTTTTGCTGGACACACGGGGTGTATCAGGGCACGGCTTCGCAGTCGTGCCGATGGAGCACGAACAAAATAGCGGCTTTAAAGGCCGCAGACTTAAACAACAAGTCTGCGCTACCCGCGCTGTAGCCTCTGTGGTGAGGCTTGATGGCCCAAAGGTCACTGGCTGTCTTATTTGGCTCGCGCCCGAGAACCTCGCGGTGCTTCCCGAAGAATTTTGCTGTTATCAGGGCAACCGCGCTTCCCCTCCCCCGCTCTAATTCAAGGGGAAAGCCCAGGAATGAGTCGGCGGGAGCCCGCCGAAGGGAAAAACAGGGAAGCTGAGATTGCGGATTCCACCATCGGTTTGCCAGCGCTGGTCGGACGGAGCATCAGGTGTATAATAACAACCAGAGAGAAGGTCTGGGGGTCAAAATGACAGACAAGTCGCGTTCTGCCGTTTTCTTTTTGGTGGCGCTGCTTCTTTTTGCCACGCTCCCCTTGTGTGCAGAGAGCCAGAAGGACAATGTGAATGACATTGGCAACCGAAAGGTTGCCGGTTGGAGCATCATCTCGCTGCAGAAGGAAATCGCTATCGGCAAACAGTACGCTAACCAGGTTGACCGCCAAGCCAAGCTGATCAAGGACCCCGTCGTCACCGAATACGTCAATCGTCTGGCGCAAAACCTGGCGCGCAATTCGGATGCGAAGATTCCCGTCAGCGTCAAAGTGATTGACAATCCCACGATCAACGCTTTCACGCTCCCCGGCGGCTTCATCTATTTAAATAGCGGGACGATTCTGGCCGCCAATAATGAAGGTCAGGTGGCGGGCGTGCTGGCACATGAGATTGGGCACGTGGCTGAGCGCTCCTGGGCCTCAGAAATGACGAAGCGGACCATCCTGCAGTATGCCATGATCCCCCTCATGTTCACCCCCATGTCCATCGGCACCTACTATGGCGTGAACGCCGCCATGAATGGCCTGCCTATTGCTTTTCTGAAATTTAGCCGGAACCAGGAAGAAGGGGCGGACTTCCTGGGTCTTCAGTATATGTATAAGGCAGGTTATGACCCGAACGCCCTGGTTGCCTTCTTCGGAAAAGTCCTTAATCAAGAGCGGTCCTCACCCGGAAGCGTGGCGAGCATCTTTATGGATCACCCGGCCACGCCCGACCGCATCATCAAGGACGAAGAGGAAATCAAATCGATCCTTCCAAAACGCTCTGAATATCTGCTGAACACCTCTGAGTTTGAAGCCGTCAAGGAGCGACTCCAAACACTTCTCACAGTTCATCGCAGGAACAATCCGAACCAGAATGGGCCCACGCTCGAGAGGCGCCAGCCGCAGCCGCAAACGGTCGGGACTCCGCCACCTTCGAACCCTCAAGGCCAGGATGGCGGTGATCAGCCGCCCATACTGCGCCGCACGGATTAAGGGTCGAGGACCCTGCGCTATCCACTCCCGGCCCACGGCCTTTGCCGGCCCCGGGTGCAAATCGCTAATCCCGACTTTCTCACCAACTTGGGCCTCCTGGGGAGGGGCGGTCTTTCAGCTCCGCGCCAGAATTTCTACTACGAAGCGAGAGCCGAAATCGCGAGGGTGCGCGATATAAAAGTGAGGACCGGACCTGGGAACTGAATATGGCCCCGCAAGCGGCCGGACCCTGCGTAGCCGTAGGTGCAACCTACGGATAGCATGGCATATAATCCCATCAACCCTGGAAGGGTTGACCGTGGCTTAGGTTCGCGCCTTGTTCGGCCCTCCAGGGCCGCTAGGGCTTCGTGGCCCGCCGCCTCCGCAGGTTCTACCTACGGCTATTCACAGCGTCCCGCTCCGCGGGAGCGCTGCAGCCTCAAGTCTCCCGTACGCAAGGACGGAAGCATGGAACCAGGCGAAACGCATAACCCCAACCTTCATGTCCCACGCCGAAATCGCGAGCAAGCCGTTTGACAGCAGCGAGTTACAGGATATAATAGGCAGGTTGGCGAACGTGAGGGTGAGAGTGGCTGGCGAATCGCGCCCCCCAAAGCAAAGGAGACGATCACCGTCAGGTTCAGTGCGCAAATCAGGATCCTTTGCGGTAGCTGCCTGGCAGCGCCAGAACCCAGAAAAAGATCAGACCCTCCTGGGGAGGGTGCCCGAGGCACGACGCGAGCGAGGGTGTCTTTCGTGGTTCCTGGGTGCCGCAAGGTGGCATAGGCGACTGCTAAACAAAAATGATTTCTCCAGAACTTACAACCTGGGTTAGTCCGGTCGAACCGGTTGTTCATTACATTGGCACCTTCTTCCGAAAGACACCGTTTCAGGACCTCTACCGGCCGGACGCTTTTGATCTTTCGATCCTCATTCCTTATTTCTTCTTTTTAATCGTGCTTTCCATTTATGGGACTCATCGCTACATCCTGACCTATCTCTATTTAAGAAATCGCCACAAGCTGGGCCGGCCGCCCGAGATGTTCCGGCGCCTGCCTAGGGTCACAATCCAGCTTCCGATTTATAACGAGCGCTATGTGGTGGAGCGGCTTTTGGAAGCGGTAATGCGCATCGACTATCCGAAGGAGCTTTTAGAAATCCAGTTGTTAGATGATTCCACCGATGAAACAGTGACCGTCGCATCGCGGCTGGTAAAAGAATACCAGCGGGCCGGCAATCCAGTCTCCTATTTGCATCGCACCAACCGCAATGGTTTCAAGGCAGGCGCTCTCGCGGAAGGGCTTGAGAAGACGAGCGGAGAATTCGTAGCAATCTTTGACGCGGATTTCGTTCCTCCACCTTCCATCCTCCGTGAAATGCTTCCCTACTTCACGGACTCAAAAGTCGCGGTGGTGCAAGGCCGCTGGACGTGGATTAACCGCCATTACTCCAACCTGACGGAAATTGAAGCGATCATGCTCGACGGCCACTTCGTGATCGAGCACGGAGCGCGCAACCTTTCCGGACGGTTCTTCAACTTCAATGGTACGGCGGGCATGTGGCGCCGGGCCGCCATCGAAGATGCCGGCGGGTGGCAGCACGACACCTTGACCGAAGACACCGACCTCAGCTACAGGGCGCAACTGAAGGGCTGGAAATTCGTCTATGACCCGAGAATTGAATGTCCTTCTGAATTGCCGGTGGAGATGAATGCTTTTAAGACCCAGCAGGCCCGGTGGGCCAAAGGGTTAATCCAGACGGCCCGAAAACTGCTTCCCATCATCTGGAAGAGCGACCAGCCGCTCATCATCAAGACGGAAGCCACGCTCCATCTCACCGCGAATATTTCCTACCCGATCATGATCGCTTTCTCGCTGATTCTCTTTCCCGCTGTCATTGTGCGCTTCTATCAGGGCTGGTTCCAGATGCTCTACCTGGATTTGCCTCTGTTTATTGCTTCCACCTGCTCGGTGGGAAGCTTTTATATGGTGGCTCAGCGGGCGCTTTATCCTCGCCGATGGATGGGCTACCTCAAGCACGTCCCTTTCCTCATGGCAGCAGGCATCGGCCTCTCCGTGGTAAACGCCAAGGCGGTGATCGAAGCGCTGCTCAACATGCAGTCCGAATTCGTGCGCACGCCAAAGTATCGCGTGGAAGGCCGCGATGGCGCGTGGGAGCGAAAACAATACAAACCCCGCACTGGATGGATTCCGTGGGTCGAAGTCGGCTTGGCAGGTTATTTCCTCGTGACCACCGCCTATGCGATGAGCATCCAAAACTATATTACCGTCCCCTTCCTCCTGCTTTTCTTCGTTGGCTACGCCTATATGGGGACAATGTCCCTGCTGCAAATGCCCCTCCGCCGGCTCTTGAATGCGCTGCCCGCCGTCTTCCGCACCCGCGCTGTCTCTGCCGAAGTTGCGGATCTGTGAGAGCAGTCGCTCGTGCCATTGATTCATTGATTCAATGGCTCAATGGACCGATGGCTCAATTCTCATCACCTATCACTGCCCCTTAGCCACCGGCAGCCCAGCCGCTTTCCAGCCTTTCAGCCCGTCCTCATAGACCCTGACCCGGGCACGGTCAAAGCCGTGTGCCAGCACCATGCGCGCTGCGGCGCGGCTGAAGGCGCAAACATCGTCTGGCGCCCCGCCTCGCTCTCCTCCTTCATAAAACACGATCACGCGATTTCGCGGCAGCGTGTTCCACTTCTGCGCTATCATTTCGACCGGAATGTTGACGGCTCCTGGAATGTGGCCAGCGGCGAACTCCTGAGGCGATCGGACATCCACAAAAAGCGCTTTCGGATCCGACTTGAAGAACTTTTCCGCTTCGGGCGTCCGGATCAGTTTCGCCTGCTGCAGCTTGGCTTCATCGGGACTGCACGTCAATGATGATTGTGCCTGGACCTGGGCAAAGATGTTTCCAGCTCCCAGCGTGCTCCCACCGCTCGTGCCCAGGGCCGAGTTCGGCTGCACGGCTGCTGAAGCAGTTTTGGGGCCTTGCTTCTTTTTGACCGCGACCGTGGAGGGAGAGGATGGTGTTACTCCGCGCGCTTCGAGCTGCTGCTCGATTAGGCTGGATAACTGCTGATAATTGGGCACCCCAACCAGCATTTCGTGACCCACAAAAAAGGTGGGTGGGTACTTTACGCCAAGAGCTTTTCCATCCGCAATATCCTGCTTCACACGCGAAGCCATTTTGCCGCTCGAAAGGCACTGATTGAATTCATCGGTATTCAGACCCAGTTCCGCCGCGTCGTTTTTTAAAGCTTTGATGCTCAAGTCTGATTGCTTCTGATAGAACAACTTTTCTGCCTGCCAGAACTTGCCCTGCTCCGCCGCGCACTCGGTGGCTTCTGCGGCCTTTTCGGCTTGGGGGTGAATGCGCGTGAGAGGGAAATGTCGAAAAATGAAGCGGATCCGACTGCCATATTGGGCAAGCATTTTGCTAACCGATTTCTGTGCCAAGCCGCACATGGGGCACTCCAGATCCCCAAACTCGACCACGGTGACGGGAGAATTGAGATCGCCTGTGGCATGGCTGTCCGGGCGGACGAGTCGGGCGTCGAGCGTTGCGGTCGAGACGGGCTTGGGCGCGGCGGCAATCTCCCCGGCATGCACCAGGTGGACGAAGGTGGGAATCCCGATGATGAGCGCCACGATCAGCAGCACGAATTGGCCCCGCACCGCCGTCAGGGCAGATGGGCCTTCAGGAGGAGCAGATCGCCGGACCACACCGAAGATTCCCAGGAGAAGAATGAGCGTGATGAGAATCGCGGAAAGCACACACCAGGCGCACCAGGCATGTAACACAAAGGCTTCTACGCCCGAGAGGAGGAGAGAAACGACGAATCCCGCGGCGGCAATAATCAAGGTTGCATATCGGATGACTGGATAAAGCCATCGGCCGCCCAGGCTTTCTCCGACGGCGAGCAGCGCCAGCACGCCGTAAATCGCCACGCCGTAAAACGGCGTCGGCAAGCCCCAGACGTGCGAATAGCGGCTGGCGCGCGCCACGTCACAACCCGTTCCCAAGCAAACCAGGGGATGGGACGGCGACGTATACGCCCACCACAGGTAAAGCGAATCAAACAATCCAACGAAGCTTAGAATAAGGATTAGAATCTTTCGCATCGTCATCATTCTACTACGTCACTGAGCCTGGACGATCTCCGCCGAAAGGTATATGATCTGGGAGTTGGCGGCGAAACCACGCCGCTTTTCCAGGAGACAATTTCACACGGCGGCGTATGGGTGCGATTCACGTGATGCTCTCCGTGCACTCTGTGGATTCCAGGCTTTAACACAGAAAACACAGAGGCACTCGTGCGCTCAGTGTTGAAGCTTTTCTGAATCCGAAGGCCACCGAAGAAACCAGAATTTGCGACCGTACAATACGAAGAAGTCGATAACGGACCAAGGAGGCGGATATGCTGGCGAAAGACTGGAAGGAGCGCAAACCCAGGTACGACGTGGTGATTGTCGGTTCGGGATACGGTGGCGCTATAACGGCGGCCCGAATTTCCGCCGCGCTACCCAAGATGACGGTCTGCATTCTGGAGCGTGGTCGTGAATGGCCGGTAGGGCAGTTCCCGGATACCCTATCAAAGGTGAAGGAGCAATATCGAAGCCCGGTACTGAACCCAACGGGTCTTTATGACTTCCCAGTCTTCAAGGACGTTGCTGTGATGAAAGGCTGCGGGTTAGGAGGTACATCGCTCGTGAACGCGAACGTCGCCATCATTCCCGATGATGACGTATTTCTCGGCGACACCTGGCCGCGCAGCATCAACCGCGCGATTTTGCAGCCCTATTACGATGCTGCCATGAAGATGCTCGCCTCACGACCGCACCCGCATGCCTCTCAGTTGCTGAAGGTGCAGGCGCTTGAGCGGCGTGCCCGTGAGATCGGCGATGAAGCGGTCGGCGCGGATATCAACGTCAACTTCGATATTGACGGCCTCAATGCTCACGGGGTCTCGCAGAAACCTTGCATCGACTGCGGCGATTGTCTGACGGGCTGCAACGTGGGCGCCAAGAATACACTTTACATGAACTATCTTCCGGTGGCGCGCGCCAGCGGGACGGAGATCTTTACGGAGACGCAAGTCGATTGGATCGAAAAGATGGACGCCACCGGCTGGCGAATTCACGGCCGGAGCTTTGAGCATCTCTTTCCCTGCTCCTTCACCTTGGATGCTGGCTGCGTGATCCTTGCGGCGGGCGCGCTCGGCAGTCCGGAAATTCTGCTTCGATCCGAGGTTCACGGCCTCTCGCTTTCACCCCGCGCCGGGACTGGCTTCAGCGGAAACGGAGACTTCTTTGGCTTTGCTTTTAATGGTGAGTATCAGACCAACGTGCTCGGCTTTGGCAATCACCCCGAGAGTCCCGGGAAAGCTTTTCGAACGGGCCCGTCGATCGTCGGGGTGATCCGTTACAAGAGGGACCTCCCGCTGGGCCGGCGAATGGCGGTAGAAGACCTTTCCTTCCCCAGCGCATACGTGAGCGCAGCCATGGTCGCCCTCGGCGCCATGGGTGGTGAACCAACCGTTGTAGGCCAAGAGTCCGAGGAGAAAGCGCGCCTGGCCAAGGACAACCCCTTCGAGCCCTATCAGCCGGGCAACGCGATGAACCACACCATGTTTTATCTAGCGATGGGGGAAGACGACGCGAAAGGAACCATGCGTCTCGATACCAATCTGCTTGATCCGCACGGGCGACTCGAAATCGAATGGGACGGCGGTGGAAGCGAGCCGATTTTCACACTGATGAACGAAGAGCTTCGCCGCCATGCGCGGGCGTTGGACGCGGATTTCATCTCCAATCCCTGGTGGCATTTTCTGCATCTCGACAAGATGATCACGGCACATCCGCTGGGCGGGCTGCCCCTGGGCGAGGATTATCTTCAAGGCGCAGTGGACGAATTTGGCCGTGTTTTTACCGCAAAGGGCGACGTTCACGAAGGGCTTTACGTCACCGACGGGTCAGTGATCCCTTCCGCGCTGAATGTGAATCCGCTCCTGACAATCTCCGCGGTTTCCGAAAGGATGGCGGAAAAACTCGTCCGTCATTTTCAAGGCGAGGCCTATGCTGCGCCGCCCGCGACCGCCAGCGTGCACTTCATCGATCCGGTCGAGACTGCCCACGACGACGAGGCGGACATCGAGCGCATCTTTACTCGCGTCGAGACCCAAGGTATCGATGTGATGGTGAATAGCGGCGAATGGTCCGTAGATACGGCGAAGAGAATTATTCTCAATGACACGGCCTGGAAGGGCTTTTTCCCGCGCGGCCATATTTTCAATCGCATTTCAACCGCCTTCTTTGAAGGTTTCAAGAAGAAGTTCACTCGCACGCCCACCGGCATCACAGGAATTACAAGTGGCTCCGACGGACGAATTAACGTGGCGAATACGCTCGAAGAGATCACGCTGGAAAAGCATACTGGAACGCTTGAAAAAGGCAAATACATCCTGCTTCGCTACACGGGCGCTCCCTGGTCCGCCTTCTACGATGTCTTCAAGGTGATCAATCAAGACCTTCTGATTGGGAGGGTTTATCTCGGTGAATTTCCCTATGGGAAGCGGCTTTTCACGTTCCCCATGACGCGCGTGTATCGCCTCGAGGATATGACGGCCTCCGACCACCAAGCACTTTACCAGCGCTCGGCTGTCCCCACACCGCAACAACTTGCCGGCGTCTGGGAGATGCGTGGCGTCTCCAATTCCAATGACACCGGCGTGATGGCATGGCTGAAGTTTGATTTAAGGCCGGATGGTCGGTTGGAAAGCCGGTATCGCTTTCTGGGCCTCTTCGAAGGCCTTGTTGATCCTGTCTTCGCTCAGGACCATTTCCAATTGGACGATTTTACGCCATTCCACGATGAGATTCGGATGGTCGATTCGAGTTTCATGGTGGGACGCTACACCACGGGCGCTCCGCCCCTCCTCAGAGATCTCTTTGGGCCGGGAAGCCTTGGGCTTTTTCAGGTGGACAGAAACAGTTCAGGAGGAGAACAGTTTTCGTTTTATTACACGCTCACTCGCAACGAGGCCCAGGATATGCCGGCCACTGCTTTCCTTGAGCCCCTTCTCAATCTTCGCCTGCCGGATGGCGTGGGCATGACATTTGACGAAGAGATGACGGGGTATTATTTTCCCGGTTTCGATGTTCCGCAAAACCGGGAAGAAGACCTGAAAATCGCCGCGCGCGTGCCAGCCTCCGGCGAGCCCGAGGGCGGCGTTCGGTTGAGCTTCCAGGCGCGCATCGCGATCCGTGACATGAACGAGTTCCTCACCAGCCCTGAGCACGAGGCGCGGCTCAGCGGCTCCATCCATTTTGGAGATTTCGGAGGACGAGGCGAGGCCGTTTTCACCATCGATCCGGAGCGCAGTTATTTTAACTATCTCCGCAAAAACCCGGAGACCCAGGAAGCGGAAATGGTTTATCACATCTACTTCGAAGATGCCGAGAAAAAGGAATACATGCTTTGCGCGCGCAAGTACATGCAGCGTGAGCTCCAGCGGCCTCTGGCCGGAGTCGGTGAGATTTTACACGACTACACCACCGCCTACGCCCACCTGTTCAATTCCGGAAAGGAGCTAGGCACCGCCCTGCTGAAATTCAGGACATTTCAGGACTTGCCCGCCGTCGAAAGTCTGCTCGACTTCCTCCGCTCTTTCCAGGTGACCGGAACAGCCAGCCCTTTTCTCCGAGCACAAGCGCAATTGCGCTTCCTGGCGTTTACCAACCAATTCATTGTCCGGGAATACGAGCCTTTGAGCTTTGAAGAGGATCTTACCCTCAAAGAAATTCGGAAGGACGTGTTGCGCGGTGCCGCTTCGGCAGACGAGTTTGGCACCCGGCCCACTGTCGAGCTGCAAGAGATGTTACGGGAGACCGCCACGCTTCCGCTCGAAACTCTGCTGAATCGTGGTGGCGTCATCATTGATTATCCGAACCGTCGCATCTGGCGCGATTCCTTTTGGAAAGGCTCGTTCGCCAAGGACTCGTTGCTCGGATGGGAAGAGCGGCTCCGCAATAAGCTTTTTGCGCCCGGTGACGCAAAGACGGCCTCTTACTATGCCGGAGGAAGCTTTTGGAAAAGGTTCGACGCCATTCAGGATGGCCAAGCCGTCGGTTACGTGGTGAACTATGAGGTGCGGTTCCTGCCGGGCAAGCCCGTGGTAAGGCAGGTGAAGTACCCGGACGATAACCGCAAGTATTTTCGGGCGGGAGACGACATCCTGCTTTTGACCTATCTCAATGAACCCTACCGGAAGGTCTATGACACAATCAAAGCTGTGGACCCGAACAACTGCATCGGTGTGATGCACATTGGCACCTTCCCAAAGGGCATGGAATTCGCCACCTTTGTGATGGCCCGCAACAATTACCCATTTGAGAAGATGTCCGTGCCGGACCATCAGGCCATTTTTTACGGTGATCACGTGCATGTGCCGTCGCCGGCAGAGATTACAGGAGAGTGGAAAGGGCACGTCATTTTTCTGACTCGACCCGACGCAAGCTTATTGAACCAGCTTAATCCAGTAGCCTTCCATCTGAACTTTACGCCTACAACCGCCGGTGTAGAAGGACGCTACCGGTTCGGCTTTCTTTCCGGCAAAATGCAGGTGCAGTTCACCGAAGAATTCATGCGGCTCATCGATTTTACGAGTTTTCACGACGAGATCCGCATGATTGACGGCCAAACAATGATTGGGAAATGGGCATCGCCCTCCTCAACCGTCTGGCTGAAAAACAACATCCTGCAAAAGGCGTTGAGTGGATATCTCGAGCCCGGCAAGGATCGCTTTGCGTTCTATTATCTTCTCACGCGGGGGTGAGAGGGCAGCGCCGAAAAACGGCGGAATCTGGTTGTCTGCGGCTGCAATTTCGGACGACACCCCTCACCCGGCAAGTCCGCCGCGGCGGACTCGCCACCCTCTCCCCTAGGCGAGGGCAGGAATAGAACCGAAGACCCCAGCCCCTCCTCCACGGGGGGAGGGTGCCCGACAGAGAAGGGCGGGTGAGGGGTCATTTTCATCCTCGCGGGTGTCGCAAACCGACGTGAGCAACCCCTCCGCATGATAAGCAAGTTGATCGTATAATTCCAGTTATGTTGTTGCTTGCGGTAGATACAACCAGTGAGTACGGCGGCGCGGCGATTTTCCACGGTGCGGAGTGTCTGGCGAGCACCCAGAAGGAAGGGCCGGCGAGTTATTCCGTTGTGCTCTTCCAAATGCTCGAAAAGTTATTGCGGGACACTCACCTGCAATTGCAGGATATCGATCTGTTCGCCGCGGCCAACGGCCCCGGCTCTTTTACAGGAATTCGGGTAGGATTAGCGGCGGTTCAAGGCTGGGCAAACGCGCTCAGCAAGCCCGTACGGGGCATCCCGGTGCTTGCTGCGATGTTGGAGGAGGTGAAACCGGCCACCGATTATGCCGCTCCCATTCTTGATGCGCGCCGGGGAGAGTTCTATAGCGGCTGGTTTCAGCGCGACGCCGGTTCGTTCAACCGCGCTATGGGACATGGCGCAGGCGAGAACGACGTCGCGGCTGAAGGTGTTGTGATGAAACCGGATCGCCTTGCCCATTTCTTCCAGGCGCAATTGCCCGAAGGAAAAACACTGGCCTGTATCGCGCGGAAATCCGACGCTCCGGCCCGTGCGCTTCAGCCGCTCTTCCCGAGATCCTTTTCCTGGTGCTGGATTGAGGCATATCTGGTGCCCGCCATCGCCCGGTTGGCGCTTCGCGCGCACCAGAAAACCATGCCCGTTTCTTCCAAAGAACTTTCGGCCTTCTACATCCGCCGGTCTGAGGCGGAACTCCACTGGAAAGCATAGCCCCTGGGATTTTCACACCTAAAAGAAAAATTTCAGCGCGAGTTGGCCAATCCTCGGATTCCCGGCGCCCGTGATCGTTCCAAAGGCAGCGCCACTCACGGTACCGGCCGGGTTATTAAAGTTCGTGCGATTGAAGATGTTGAAGAACTCCACCCTAAATTGAAATTTGTAGCGTTCGCCGAACGGGAAGTTCTTGAAAAATCCCATGTCCCAATCCATTAATCCCGGTCCGGTGAGAGAGTTCTTGCCGGCGTTTCCCCACGTGCCTATTGCAGGAAGCGCGAACCCGGCACGATTGAGATAGCCAACGCAGGGAGCCTTGGTTCCGCACGCCCCTGGGCCATATGATGATACGCCTCCTACCACAACGCCGCGGTCCATGCTGAGACCGGTTCTCGACTGATCCGCGCCCGCCAAAACCGTAAAGGGAAAGCCAGACGTAGCCGTTAATACGCCTGATGTCTCCCAATTCCCGAGGATTGCACGCGTAAGTCGATTGCTGTTGGCGAGGCCAGGGAGCGCCCAGTCATAGGAGATGACCATGTTATTCGTGTGGTTGAAATCGGAAACGCCGTAATCCAACTGTTCCTGCCCGGGATCGTAGTAGGGGACCGGAGAAAAGTCGTCGCCCTCAACGCCGCTTCCACTGGGGAGATCGTCAATAGACTTGGAATATGTATAATTCGCCATAAGAGTCAAGCCCCGCAACAAGCCACCCCGTGCAAAGCGCTTCTCCAAGCTTACCTGGGCCGAATTATAATTTGAGTTCGCGTCCATCGATGTCTGCCAGATTTGCCCATATCCTGGAAAGATAACCCGGGCGTCATCAGGAAGAGTGCTCCCAGGAATGTAGAGAGCAGGATTTAAATCCCATAGCTCCCTGAGGTCTGACCCGTGCGAACCGACATACGCCACCCGGAGGAGCCAGCCCGAGGCAAGCTGGTGCTCGACATCGAGATTCCAATCATACTCAAGAGGCGCAACCATATTTTTGTGCGATGTGTCCACGGTCGCTACCCCCGTCGGGGTGGGAAATGTGACATTCTTGGGGGGAGACAACGGCCATGGAAACGGATTCGAAATGCCCTGATATGGATTGCTGAATGGTCCGATTGGATCCGTGATAAGAAGTTCGGGAGCGAAGGGCGAGACGAGGCCGTCGCTCAAGGCGATGACGCTGTTGAATTGATCGCCACCCAGTTCGCTGTCGTAGAACATGCCTCCGCCACCGCGGACAGCCCATTTGCCGCTGCCGGTCGGATTCCAGGCAAATCCAACCCGCGGCATCCAGTCCTTCATGTTATCGTTCCACCCTAAATGTGGAGGAACCCCTGGATCACCGGCGAACAAGAGGCCAACCGGAGCGTTGGGGAAGACGGTGGAATGATCCCCGCCATAAAATTGCGCCGGAGACCAGTAGTTGAAGCGATTGTAGCCTTCGTTCCAGGGAAGTCCTGGCTCCCACCGCAGCCCATAGTCAAGGGTGAGCCGCCTGGTGGCCTGAAAGGTGTCCTGCCCATAAAAACCTAGAAGAAGGTTTCGGAGATCTTCCCACTGTCCCCCGGTTTGCTCAAACTGGTACACCTTGCCGAGCATGAAGCTCGCCAAGGCGAGATTGGTAAAATCGGAGTTGAAGGTCCATTCCCCATACTCACCCACGTGATTAAATAGATCGACGCGGGTGCGCCGAGCGTCGACCCCGAATCGAAGGTCGTGACGCCCATGCACCCAGCTCAAATCGTCGGCCCAAGTGAAGCCCTGGCGAGCGAACTCCGCCACGGGATATTCATCTAAACCGAAAAAGCCGGAAACACTCAGGTCTTCGAGAACGGGAGGCGATGGCTGATAGATGTTATTTACACCGAACGCGGCGGCGCCCGGCGAACCTGACGCCGGACCTCGTGTTGATATCAACCGCCAATACGAGAAGCGGAAATCGTTGAGAACGTTCGGGCGGATAATGTGAGTTTCGTGAAGCAGGTAATCTTGTGCCGTGATGTTCGAGAAACTTGAAAGGGTCAAGATATTCGAAGGAACGAAAGAAGCTGAATTGGCGAAATTGTTCCATGTTCCGCGCACCGTGAGGTGGTCCTTACTGCCAAAAGCGTGATCAACCCGCTCATCTGTCTCATTCAGATCTTGGCGGAGCGGAGTCTGATAAAAGATCAGTCCTGAGCCGCCGGGATGCGGGAAGAACTTTTCGGCGCCCAGCGCCGCCGGATCGAAATCGCTTACCGGAATGATGTCTCCAGGAAACGGCTGGCCCGTTGCCGGATTGACGATCTGAACGGCCCTGCCGGTCGGATTGTCAGGGTTGCTAGCATTAAGATAGGCGGAAAAGTCGCCGTTCAGGTTGGCTTGGGTAGGCACGAAGGCGCTCGCGGTCGAGCCGATATCACTGATTCGAGTGCCCTGGTAGCCAAAAAACCAGAAGGTGCGATCCCGCCCGTTATAAACCTTCGGGATCACCACGGGGCCGCCGATCGTGAATCCGAATTGATTCTGCTTCAGAGGATCGCGCTTGGGCTCGAAGAAATTTCGCGACTCTAAAGTTGCATTTCGGTTAAATTCGAAGAGATCCCCATGAATCGCGTTGGTGCCTGACTTGGTAATGATGTTCACGATGCCGCCCGCATTGTTACCATACTGCGCCGCGTAATTGCTGGTCTGCACGCTGAACTCCTGCAGCGCATCAGGGAAGGGGAACGGCATGTTCACCGAATAAAATTCGTCCATGTACGTGCCACCATCGAGGTAATAGCCCACCTGGTCTTCCATGGCTCCATTCGTTGACACCGCTACCTCCGAGGGAAACTCTTTGCTGGTCCCCTGCAAAGAGCCGCATCCGTTAGAAGGTGGAGTCGCTGCTCCGGCCACCAGCAACGTCAGATCGGCGGCGTTCCTGCCGTTCAAGGGTAGTTCGATCATCTGAGTTTGGTTAATCACCTGCTTCTGAGTCCCTGTTGTGGTG